>NZ_JAAIVC010000270.1 GCF_010975005.1 Caulobacter sp. 17J65-9
GGCCCAGACCCCGCCGCGGGATGGCCCGGCCGCGGTCGCCGCCGCCGCGGCCGCGGCGCCGGACGACGCGTCCCTGACGCGCATGCGCATCCGCCCGCGCGTGGTGTCGGAGACGGTCCTGACCTCGCGCGCGGGGCGGGACTACCGGATCCAGCTCTCGCTCCCGCTGGGGCCGCCGCCGGAGGGCGGGTTTCCGGTGATCTACGTGCTGGACGGCGACGCCTGGTTCGTCACCGCCGCCGAGATCGCCCGCCAGCGCGAGTGGAGCCGGCTGCCCCCGGCCGTGGTGGTCGGCGTCGGCTATCCCGGAACCGTCTTCCTGGACGGCGAGCGGCGCTCGTTCGACTTCACGCCGCCGGGCGTCAGCGACCCTGAGTTTGAGGGCGCGGCGCTGGGCGGCGCCGACGACCTGCTGGCCTTCCTGACGGGCGAGCTGAAGCCCTGGGTGCGCCATCGCCTGCGCGGCGAGCCGGGACCCCAGGCCCTGTTCGGCCACTCGCTGGGCGGGGTGTTCGTGCTGCACGCGGCGCTGAGCGCGCCCGACAGCTTCGACGCCTTCATCGCCGCCAGCCCGTCCATGCGCCTGTTCGACCGCCAGGTCTGGACGGAGGCCGACGCCTTCGCCGCCCGGCCGAACCGGGGCAGCCCGCGCCTGCTGGTCACCGTCGGCGGGCTGGAGAGCCACCCGGCGCCGGCCTTCGTCGACGACTACCGCCGCTGGTATCGGGCGCATCCGGAGGCGCTGGGCGGCCAGGAGCTGGAGGCCGTGCTGGCCCAGACCTTCCCCGACGACCCCGCCTACGACAAGACCGCCGACACGCGCGCCCTGACCGAGCGCCTGGCGGCGCTGGGCGCCCGCGCCAGCTTCGTCGAGTTCCCCGGCGAGGAGCACACGGCGGCCGCCGTCAACGCGCTGAACCGCGCGGTGCCGTTCGCGCTGCGGCCGGCGGGGTAGGGGGCGGATGACCCATCTGACGAACGGCCTGGCGCACGCCTTCGCGAACCTGCGCTTCATGCTGATGAACGCCGACATGGTCTATCCGCTGGCCCTGGCCGCGGCGGCCGCGTTGCTTGTGCTGATGTCGCGGGGCCTGCGCGAGAGCCTGAAGGCGCCGTGGACCCGGGCCGCGTTCGCCGGTGTGCTGCTGTCGTGGGCGGCGCTGATCCCCTGGGGCGCCCTGTGGCTCGACGCCATGGACGGCCGCCACCCGAGCCCGGGCTGGGCGGGCTGGCCGCTCGTCGCGGTGCTGTTCGGCTGGCCGCTCCTCGCCGCCTTTCTGATCCTGCGGGCGCGAGGGGGCCGGCTCGCCGCCGGCTTCTTCGTCCTGTGCAACGCGCCGGGCTGGCTGCTCGGCTGCTTCGTCGGCGCGATGGCGGTCGGCGGCGACTGGATTTGATCTTCTCCAGCTCCCTCGAGGCGAGCGGGTTGAAGTCTCAGCGGGGTTCGGGCGCGTCGACGTGGGTGAGAACGCCGAGCGCCGGCAGACGGGCCATGCGCCGGCCGAGTCGGATCAGCTCCGCCCGGGAACTGACGGCGCAATAGTCCGTGCGCCATCCGCCGCTCGGCCCGCGTGCGGAACGCGTCTGTCCGCGCGGACACGCCCGCTGCAGAACGTCGAACCGCATGATGATCTCGGGGCCGGGCTTGCGGGCCAGCAGAAGGTAGTCGCTTCCCGGCCTCATCCGGCGCTGCAGCGCCCAGAGTTCGACCACCTGGCCGTCGGGGCCGCGGGTCTCGCCCAACTCGATCAGGAAACTGAAGTCGGCGTCGCGGGCCTGGAGGTCCTTCCGGTCGGGCGCGTCGCTCACCATCAGGGCGCAGTGGAACAGGCCGTGATTGTCCATCAGGAACCAGGTCGCGTCCGGGTCGCCGGCCTCCTCGTACCGCCAGGCGCCGTAGGCGATCCGGTCCATGCATCCGAACGACTCTTCGTCGAAGAAGGGGCGTGGCCACGCCTCGGGCGACACTTCGTTCCAGAGCGGCAGGTCGGCGTGGATCAGGTCGCTGCGCAACTCTGCTCGCACCGCTTCGCGACCGGATGCGTGGGCCGTCGGCGCGACGGCCGCGCACAGTCCGACCGCCAGCACGGCTGCGCCAATCCTTCGCCGCGCCATCCGCCCCTCCAACCCGCGCTCCACGACCTGCGGTCGATCAAATCGGACGCGCTGAACACGGTCAATCGGTCCAGCTGGCTCGATCTTCGCCAGGTCAGTCCGAGCTGAGGATGCTGCGGAAGCCGCCGCCGTCCCAGTAGAACACCACCGCGCTGGCCTCGAGCCGTTCGTAGACGACGCCGTCGTGGGCCAGCCTGGCGCGCTCGGTGTCGTCCCAGGCGCTGACCTCGCCGGGCGGGGTGCGCCAGACCACCTGCAGGAAGCCTTCCGGGACCGGCGAGGACAGGGTCTGCGCGATCAGCCGCTCGCCGTCGCGCCGCAGCACGACCAGCTTCTCCTGTGCGCCGGTGGCCGTCGGCTTGCGCAGGGCCAGCGCGTAGGAGGGCGCGCGCGCGCCGGTGAGATCCGCCGCCGTGAAGCCGGGGCAGGCGTCGGGGTGATATTGCGTCCACAGCGTCTGGTCGTCGGGGATCAGGTCCTGGACGCGCACGATCGACCAGCCGGGCTCCTGCTCGAGGTAGGCGGCCACCTCGGCCGGCGGCGTTTCGCACGGATCGACCCGCGCGGCGGGGGCGGCGCTGGCGGCTGGCGCCGCCGATGCCTCGGCCGGGGCGGCGGGCTCGCG
>NZ_JAAIVC010000271.1 GCF_010975005.1 Caulobacter sp. 17J65-9
GGCCTGGCCGGCTACCTGCCGCAGGAGCGCCGGATCGGCTGGGGCATGAGCGCCGTGCGCATCGCCGCGCTCGGCGCGATCACCGCCCCGCCGGCGCAGGCGCAGGCGCGCGCCCTGGCCGCGCTCGAACGCGTCGGACTGAGCGATCTGGCCGACCGCGGCGTGTTCGAAATGTCGGGCGGCGAGCGCGCGCGGGTGCTGCTGGCCCGCCTGCTGGTCACCCAGGCGCCGCTGCTGCTGGCCGACGAGCCTGTGGCGGGGCTGGATCCTGACGCCCAGCTGCTGACCCTGGAGCTGCTGCGGGCCGAGACGGCGCGAGGCGCGACGGCGATCGTCACCCTGCACGACCTGAGCCTGGCCGCGCGGTTCTGCGACCAGGTTCTGGTGCTGGACCACGGGCGCACGGCGGCGCAGGGCGCGCCGCTGGAGGCGCTGTCGCCGGCCGTGCTGAAGTCGGCCTTCCACCTGGACGCCGCCTGGACCGACACGCCGCACGGGCCGGTCCTCTCTGGCACGCGGGCTCAGTTCCCCGGCGTGTAGCCGCTGGGCGCATACGGCCGCGGGCCGCCGTAGCCGCCGCGCTTCAGATCGGCCGACGGCTGGAAGTTGGCGGCGGTCCCGCCGTTCAGTCGGGCGCGATAGACCTGCATGTTCTCGCTGACGCGCATGACGTAGTTGCGGGTCTCGCTGAACGGGATGCACTCGATGAAGTCGACCGGGTCGGTGGCCCCGCCGCGCGGGTCGCCGCAGTCGGCGATCCATTGCGGCGGACGGTTCGGGCCGGCGTTGTAGGCGGCCATGGCCAGGATGTACGAGCCGCTGAACTGGTCGACCAGCTCGCCCAGATGGAAGGCCCCGAGCTTCATGTTGTAGTCGGGATCCCACAGCATGTTCTCGCTCCACTCCACGCCGAGCCGGCGTGCGGCGCCGCGGGCGGTGGCGGGGAGCATCTGCATCATGCCGCGCGCGTCGGCGCTGGAGCGCACCCGCGGGTCGAAGCCGGATTCCTGACGGGTGATGGCCAGCACGAAGGCCGGCTCGGCCGAGGTCGGGACCGCGGGCACCTGGCGAACCGGATAGCCGCGCTCGGGCAGGATGTAGCCCTTCTGGGCGGCGGCGCGGACCACGCGCATCGACAGGTCCTGATCGCCGAGCTGGCGGGCCATGTCGACCAGCAGGGCGGCCTCTTCGGTGCTGGGCAGGGTGTCGTCGATGTGCATGACGAACACCCGGAACAGGTCCTTCTCGCCCGCGTCGGAGGCGATCCGGGCGGCGCGGATCAGCTCGCGGCCCTCGAACCGCTGGCGGTCGGCGTCGGTCGGAATCGGGTCGCGGCCCAGCGTCAGGCTGGTCTGGCCGGCCTTCTCGGCGGCCAACTGGCCGTAGAAGGTCGTGAAGTAGCGCCCGCCGGTCTGGTACTGGACCTTGGCCGCGTCGGCCTGGTTCTGCGCCTCCAGGGCGCGCCCGCGCCAGTAGCCGGCCCGGCCCTGGGTGATGGGGGTCGAGCTGGCGTTCTGCAGGGTGGTGAAGTGGCGGTCGGCCGTGGCCGCGTCGTTCAGTTTCCGAAGCGAGATCCAGCCGGCGAAGAACTCGGCCTCGACCAGTTTTTCGCCGCCGCGGAAGCCGTGGTTGGTCATGGCCGCGTAGGCCGTTTTGTAGTCGCGCGCCCGGATCGCCGCCTGCATGTAGAGCTTGCGTTCGCGCCAGAGCCGGTCGGCGCCGTCGTCGTCATACGGCGCCGGCGGGAAGCGGCTGACCAGGCTGAAGCCCAGGGTCTCCATGCCTTTGCGGCGCAGATAGCTGGCGCGCTCGAAGGCCAGGCCCGGGTCGGCCAGCAGCGGGGCGGGCACGGCGTTGAACAGGGTGTTGGCGTCCGCCGCGTCGGAGCGCAGGGCCATGCGAGCGCGGGCCAGGGCCTGGTAGTCGGCCGGCACCATGGCGATGATCGACTGGGTGGCCGGGCCCTGCGGACCCAGCAGCAGGGTGTCCAGGCGCTTGATGTGATCGTCCTGGGTCAGCCACGTCCCGTAGCGCGAGAGCATGGTGCTCTGCGCCCCGGCCTCGAACAGCCGGTTGCGCCACCAGTCCTTGACCAGCGCCTGGGCCTCGGCGGTCTTGCCCTGCGCCTGCAGGGCCGAGGCGAGGGTCATGGCCCCCTCGGCGGTGGTCGGCGCGTCGCCGCCGAACCAGGCGATCACCCGGTCGGGCGGCAGGTTGGCCAGCGCCAGCGAGCGTTCGGCCACCTGCTGGCGCCAGTCGCCGCGCGGCCAGCCGGCGAAGTCGCGGCGGGCGGCGTCGAGCTCGAAGAAGCTCATGCGGTCGCCCATGGTGTCGACCATGCCCCAGCGCAGCAGGCGTTGGGCGACGGGATCCTTGATCTGGGCGCGGTAGGAATCGGCCAGCTGCAGGTCGCGGGAACGCGCCGCCTGCAGGCCCAGGCGCAGCAGCTCGGCGTCCTGGCCGGACAGCGGCGCGCGCGGCGCGAGCGCGGGCGTGGAGTAGGCGGAAGGCGCCGCCGGCTGCGTCGTCGGGGTCTGGGCCTGGGC
>NZ_JAAIVC010000272.1 GCF_010975005.1 Caulobacter sp. 17J65-9
GTCGTATATTCTCATTGCGCGGGCGTTAACCATGACTCGCGACTCCGTGCCCCGCGTCCCCTCTCCCCTTGCGGGAGAGGGGCTTGTGCGATGCAAGGGGAGAGGGGACGCGCTGTTCCGGTTGCGCTACACTCCCCGCGGGTGAGTGGGCGTGCGATGCTGTCGACCTTGAGGAAGTTCTTGCGCCCGGAGGCGCGTCCCGACGGGCGCGCCGCCGCCGCGGTCCAGTCGGAGCCGCCGGCCTGGTCGCCGTCGCGCGTCTACGCCGTCGGCGACGTGCACGGCCGGCTCGACCTGCTCGACGCCCTGCTGGCCAGGATCACCGAGGACCGCCGCGACTACGACGGCCGCCCGTCGCTCGTCTTCCTCGGCGACCTGATCGACCGCGGTCCGGCCTCGGCCGGCGTGGTCCAGCGCGTGGTCGAGCTGACCCGCGACCCCGCCTGGGACGTCACCGTGCTGAAGGGCAACCACGAGGAGGCCCTGCTGCTGTTCCTCGACCAGCCCGAGTTCGGCCCCACCTGGGCCGAGCACGGCGGCGGCGCGACCCTGGCCGCCTACGGCGTGCGCCCGCCCGCGAGCCGCACCGACACCGCCGCCTGGAGCGCCGCCCGCGACGCCTTCGCTGAAGGACTGCCGGCCGACCACCTCGAGCTCTACCGCTCCATGGCCCTGTGGGCCGAGCGCGGCGACTACCTGTTCGTCCACGCCGGCGTGCGCCCGGGCGTGCCGCTCGAGGCCCAGGATCCGAAGGACCTGCTGTGGATCCGCGGCGAGTTCATCGCCGCCCCCCGCGCCGCCGAGCACGTCGTCGTACACGGCCACACCCCGGTCGAACAGGCCCAGCTCACCCGCTGGCGCATCGGCGTCGACACCGGCGCCTACGCCACCGGCCTGCTGACGGCCGTGCGGCTCGACGGGACGGATCAGCAGCTGATCCAGGCGCGGGCCTGACCCCTCGCAAGAGGGGCGGGGTTCGTCGCGCGCGCCTTCCCCATAAGACCGCCCAGGTTGCACGCAAAGCCTCGCCGTGGCATTCGCAAGGGGTCGGGGAGACTTCCATGTTCGCTCGTTTCTTGGCTTTGCTTTCGATCCTGTCGGCCTTCGCCGTCGCCGGGTGCCAGCAGGGGCCCGCCCAGGCGCCGGTCGTCGAGACCGCCGCCGCGGTGCAGAACTTCGAATACCGCCTGGGCGCCGGCGACAAGCTGCGCGTCATCGTCTTCGGCGAGGAGACCCTGTCGGGCGAGTTCGTCGTCTCCGGCGCCGGCGCCGTCTCCATGCCGCTGATCGGCGAGGTCAAGGCCGCCGGCCTGACCGTGCCCCAGGTCCAGGCCGGCATCGAGGAGCGCCTGCGCGACGGCTACCTCAAGGACCCCAAGGTCAGCGCCGAAGTGCTGAACTACCGCCCGTTCTACATCCTGGGCGAGGTCAAGAAGCCCGGCGAATACCCCTACACCAACGCGCTCACCGTCATGAACGCCGCCGCCCGCGCCGAAGGCTTCACCTACCGCGCCGACACCCGCCGCGTCTTCATCAAGCACGCCAACGAAACCGCCGAGCGCGAGTACCCGCTGACGTCCAGCACCCCCGTCGCCCCCGGCGACACGGTGCGGGTGGGCGAACGGTACTTCTAAGCCGTCCTGATCCCTTCTCCCCTTGCGGGAGAAGGTGGCCGGCGGAGCCGGCCGGATGAGGGGTGTCGGCGCCCCGGCGTCAGGATGAGGAGCGTGGTCACGCAAGACGGTTCAGACGTCTCGCAAACACCCCTCATCCGACGCGCTCCGCGCGCCACCTTCTCCCGCAAGGGGAGAAGGGAAGCAGATGAAGAGCTTCGCCCCACGGCGCCCTCACTCCGGACCCAGGCTCATCCACAACCGCCGGTGGTTTTCATCCGAACCCCGACCGTCGTCGGGCCCCGGCGAAACGCGCCGTTCCCCCGCCAAACCGCCCGAAACCGGCCCGAAAACCGCCCCTGTCGCAAAAATAACGCTGTAAGTCGCCCTCCGCGACGCGGCGCCTTTTTCACCCGTTAAAAGAGTGCTAACAGCTCAGCTACACACGGGGTGGGATTCTCCATGCGCCTTTCGAAAGTGATTACGGCCGCCTCCGCGGCTGCCCTTGTTTGCCTCGCTGCGGCGGGCGCGGCCTACGCGACTCCGGTCGCTTCCACCCCCGCCGCTGAAGTCCAGTCGCTGTCGGACTCGATCTCCAACGCCGCCAAGGCGGCTGAGACCGCCGCCCGCCAGAAGGGCCTCACCGAGGCCGAGGTCCAGGCCGAGGTCGAAGCCGCCGTCCTGGCGGTGATCGCCCAGAGCGGCGCGGACGCCGGCACGGTGACCGCCGCCCTGAATTCGGCCAAGGCGTCGGGCGCCCTGTCGGGCACGGCCATGGCCGCGGTCAACAACGCCCAGACGGTGGTGGCGCAGGCGTCGACCGGCGCCCCGGCCTCGACCGGCCGCGGTAACGGCGCCGGCGCCTCGGGCGGCCCCTCGGGCTCCGCGCCGATGGCCCCGCCTCCGGGC
>NZ_JAAIVC010000273.1 GCF_010975005.1 Caulobacter sp. 17J65-9
CCACCGCCAGGCCGGCCAGCGCCGCGGGCGCGGTGCCGGCCGCATAGGCCTCGGGCGCCCAGATGAACACGTCGGCGGCCAGGGCGCGCAGGGCGTCGGCCGCGTCGTCCAGCGTGGGGCCGGCGCCGTCGAGGCGGGTGAGCAGCAGGGCCACCACCGTGGCCGCCACCGTGCCGGCGACCAGGGGGCCGAGCACGGCGAACAGCACGGCGTAGCGCAGGGCGGACCTGATCGGCGAGCTTGCGACGGGGGTTGGCGGCGCGGCCTCGCTCATCGGTCTTCGTCCCGTCCGATCACGCCGATCTGGGCTCCGAACCAGGCCGCGATCAGGCAGGGCGGCACGGCCAGCAGCGCGACCAGGGCCAGGCTGGCGACGTCGGGCAGGAAACGCGCCGCGTGCACGGCCAGCGTGGCCAGCGCCCCGGTCGCCCCGGCCAGCAGGTAGATCCGCTTGCCGCCGCCCACCCTGGCCGCGCCCGCGCCGGTGACGAAGCCGGCCAGGGCGGCGGGGATCAGAGCGCCGGCGAACACCAGGGCCGGGGCCAGCAGGATGACCAGCCCCTCGGTCTCCAGCGGCCCGTGCGTCAGGCTGAGCGCGCCTGCCGCCGCCGCGGCGACCACCGCCGCGGTGAACGGCGCGGCGACCACGAAGACCAGCGCGCCACGCACGCCGTCGCGAAACGTAGCCGCCGCCGGAGCCGGATCGAGGGACTCGCTCATGGCCCCGATCATAAACCGGCTCGCAGAACGTGGATATGGCGAAGCTTGGTGAACGCTGTCACGCCCTCGAGAGCCCCCCCGGGAACCCCGCTAGGAATCGCCGCGAACCGCGGTACAAAACGGCGGTCCCCACCGGGGACGCTTGGGATGTGCGCGCGTGACCAACTACCTTCCGCTGCTGGCGGCCGCCGTGGGCGGCTATCTGCTGGGCTCCATTCCCTTCGGGGTGATCGCCACGCGCCTGGGCGGCGCCGGCGACATCACCAAGTTGGGCTCCGGCAACATCGGCGCGACCAACGTGCTGCGCACCGGCCGCAAGGACCTGGCCGCCCTGACCCTGATCGGCGACGTCGGCAAGGGCATCGTGGCCGTGGTGCTGGCCTGGTTCCTCACCCATGACCCGGCCGTCGTGGCCGTGGCCGGCGGCGCGGCCTTCCTGGGCCACCTGTTCCCGGTCTGGCTGAGGTTCAAGGGCGGCAAGGGCGTGGCCACCTTCTTCGGGGTGCTGCTGTTCTCGGCCCCGCCGGTCGGCCTGGCCGCGGCCGCGACCTGGATCGCCATGGCCTTCCTGTTCCGGATCTCGTCGCTGGCGGCCCTGACCGCGGCCGCGCTCGCCCCGGTCTACGCCCTGCTGTTCGACCAGCCCTACGCCTATGTCTGGCTGGCCCTGTTCATGGGCGTGCTGATCTTCGTCCGCCACCGCGCCAACATCCAGCGCCTGCTGAATGGCCAGGAGCCGAAGATCGGCGCGGGCAAGAAGAAGGACTGACGCCTGGACCGGGGGGAGCGCTTCAACCGACTACGGCTGGCGCGCACCGAGCGCGTCGGGCCGATCGCCTACCAGAACCTGCTGAGCCGGTTCGGCTCGGCCGGCGAGGCGCTGCTGAGGCTGCGCTGCCTGTCGGCCCGCGCGCCGCTGGCCCCGCCCCAACCCGGCGAAATCGAGGCCGAGCTCGAAGCCGGCGAAGCTATGGGCGCGCGCCTGCTGGTGCTGGGCGACGAAGACTTCCCATCGCAGCTGGCGGCGCTGGACGCGCCACCGCCGGTGCTGTGGACGCTGGGCGACGCGGGCCTGCTGGCCAGGGACGCCTGCGCCGTCGTCGGCGCGCGCATCGCCTCCTCAGCCGGCCTGCGCTTCGCCCGCGGCCTGGCGGCCGAACTCGGCCAGGCCGGCCTCTGCGTCACCTCCGGCATGGCCCGCGGCATCGACGGAGCCGCGCACGAAGGGGCCCTGCCGACCGGCACGGTCGCGGTGCTGGCCGGCGGCATAGACGACGTCTATCCGCCCGAGCACGACGGCCTGTGGGCCCGCATCCGCGAGGGCGGCTGCATCGTCGCCGAGCAGGCCCCGGGCGTGCGCGCCAAGGCCCACGACTTCCCCCGCCGCAACCGGATCATCTCTGGCCTGTCGCGCGCCGTCGTGGTGGTCGAGGCGGAGCTGCGCTCCGGCTCGCTGATCACCGCCCGCCTGGCGGCCGAGCAAGGCCGCGAGGTGCTGGCCGTCCCCGGCTCGCCGCTGGAGCCGCGCGCCAAGGGCACCAACGACCTGATCCGCCAGGGCGCGGCCCTGTGCGAAGGCGCCGAGGACGTGCTGCGCGCGCTCGCCGCCCCGCGCACCCTGCGCGAGCCCGACGGCCGCTGGGACGCCGCCGTTCCCGACGCCGAGGTCGACGCGGTGCGCGCGCGGGTGCTGGACCTGCTGTCGCCCACCGCCATCC
>NZ_JAAIVC010000274.1 GCF_010975005.1 Caulobacter sp. 17J65-9
CCCTTGGGGGAGGGGGACCATGCGAAGCATGGTGGAGGGGGCTCGCCCTGGCGCGACGGAAGCCGAGCACTCCGCTGGAGCCCCCCATCGCCGCTGCGCGGCTCCTCCCCCCAGTGGGGGGAGATTGCTCCCGATTTCGCTTCGCCCAGCTCTGGCCGGGCGCCATAACGACCGCCGGTTTTTCGGAGTCCGCCCATGTCCGCCGCCGCGCGCCGCTTTTCCGTCGTCCGGCGGTTCCTGGAGAGCGAGGCCGCCGGCGGGGTGGTGCTGATGGTCGCCGCCGGCCTGGCGCTGCTGATCGCCAACACCGGCATGGGGCCCGAGTACTTCCACCTCCTGCACCTGCCGATGTTCGGCTCGACCCTGCTGCACTGGGTCAACGACGGGCTGATGGCCCTGTTCTTCCTGCTGGTCGGGCTCGAGATCAAACGCGAGATGCTGGACGGCGAGCTGTCCACCTGGTCGCGCCGGGCCCTGCCGGGCATCGCCGCGGTCGGCGGCATGGCCGTGCCGGCGCTGATCTACGTAGGCCTGAACTGGACCAGCCCCGAGACCCTGCGCGGCTGGGCCATTCCGGCGGCCACCGACATCGCCTTCGCGCTGGGCGTCATGGCCCTGCTGGGCAAGCGCGTGCCCTCGTCGCTGAAGGTGTTCCTGGCGGCCCTGGCCATCATCGACGACCTGGGCGCGGTCTTGATCATCGCCCTGTTCTACACCTCGGGCCTGTCGCTGGCCTGGCTGGCCGGGGCGGCGGCGATTTGCGTCGCGCTGTTCGTCCTGAACCGGATGCGGGTCATGCGGCTGTCGCCTTATCTGATCCTGGGCGCGGCGCTGTGGGTCTGCGTGCTGAAGTCGGGCGTGCACGCCACCCTGGCCGGGGTCGCCCTGGCCCTGTTCATCCCGCTGAAGCCCGCGCCGGCCGCGCCGGACAACGTCCATTCGCCCCTGCACCGGCTGGAATACGCGCTGGCCGCCTGGGTCGCCTTCCTGATCGTGCCGGTGTTCGGCTTCGCCAATGCGGGCGTGTCGCTGGCCGACTTCAACCTGACCACCATGCTGGAGCCGGTGCCGTTGGGCGTGGCGGCCGGCTTGTTCCTGGGCAAGCAGTTCGGCGTGTTCGCGGCTTCGTGGGCGGCGATCAAATTCAAGTTGGCCGAGCTGCCGGCGTGCGCGGCGTGGAACCAACTCTATGGCGTCAGCGTCCTGTGCGGAATCGGGTTCACCATGAGCCTGTTCATCGGCCTGCTGGCCTTCGACGATCCGCACCACCAGTCCGCGGTCAAGCTGGGCGTGCTGGTCGGCTCCGGTCTCAGCGGGGTGATCGGCTGGCTGATCCTGCGCCTGTCCAGCGGGCGGGCTCCGCAGGCATAGGTCAGGCCCGGGGCGAGATGTCGCGGGCGGTACGCCGCCTTGGCTGTTGCCGGGTCTGGTTTTCGCCCTCAGTCTTCAAGTCAAGGCTGGAGGGCGACGAAGTAGTTAATTCCCGCACTTATCGCGAGGATCACATGCGTTTCTATCAATTCTACGGACTTAATTCAGAGAACGATGTCGTCTCGGCGGACGACGTGCTGTGCCGCGACGACGAGGTGGCCCGCGACCTCATCCAGGAGCGCCTCGAGCGCTTTCCCACGGTCGAGCTGTGGGACGCCGGGCGGCGCGTCTGCCGGCTGGAGGGCGGCTCGGGACCGGCCGGCTTCATCCTGTAACGCCCGGATTTTCCGCCTCCCCGTGCAGAAGCGCGCGGGGAGGGACCCCCGGCCGGGACTTCGGCGTTCATTGCACATGACCTGGCTGGAGACCCTGGGGCGCGACGGCGGCGCCTGGCGGGTGGCCGAGCGCAGCGACGCCGGCTTCACCATCGTTCCCGCCGAAGACGACGAGGCGGGCTTCCTCGCCTTCCAGGCGGTGGCCCAGGACGCGCTCGACCGCGCCGACGACAGCTACCGCGCCCTCCCGCACCGCGCCGGCGACCACGAGACCGTGGGCTGGGACGCGGTGACGATCGAGTTTTTGCATTAGGCGCTCCTTCTCCCCCGAGGGAGAAGGAGGCGAGGGAACAACCTTCACCGTCCGCAGCTTTACCGTTCGACGGCTGAGGGGCCGCCGCCGCGGGGAGGCGGGGGATGGACGACATCGGGGTTTCGGCGCTGGCGCCGCTGGCCTGGCCGGCCTGGGCCTTCGCCTGCGCCTTCCTCACGCGATCGGTGGCGGTCGCCGCCTGTCGCGGCGCGCTGGGGGTCGGGCGGGCCTGGCTGGTTGCCTACGCCCTGTGGCCGGTGCTGTTCCTGCTGGGCACGGGGCTGAGCGCGCTGGCCGGCGCGGGCCTGGCCGCCTTCGAGCTCACCGCCGCCTGGCTGGATCCGGTCTATGCGCCGTGGGGCGTGCCGCTGCTGTGCGGCGCGCCGGCGGTGATGCTGGCCGACGCGCTGCGCGGCCG
>NZ_JAAIVC010000275.1 GCF_010975005.1 Caulobacter sp. 17J65-9
GGTGGCGGCGGTGGAGCGGGCGGCGGCGCGACCAGCGGCGGCGGGCGCCTGCCGGGGGCGCCCGCGACGCAGACCTCGCCGCGCCTGCCTGGCGAAACCGTCGACTACGCGGACCAGGATCCGAACCGGAAGTGCGGGGTCGACGCCCTCGATCGCAAGCTGTCGGCCGAATACAAGACCGACATGACCAAGGCGACCGACGCCGCCATCGCCCAGCTGGAGGCGTCCGGCGCGTCCGGGACCGCGGCGATCGTCGCCGAACACGCCGCCCGCATCCGCGCCATGCAGCCGGAGAGCACTTGCCGGTAGGTCCATCTCCTCCCCCGCTTCGCGGGGGAGGAGAAAACTACAGCCCCTGCCCTCGCAGCAGCTTCGGCAGATCTCCGACCGCGCCGCCGGCTTCGGTCATGAAGAAGCGCCGGGCCGGGCCGATGCGGTTGACCACCGCCATGCCGACGCCGCGGGCGGCGCGGACCAGCGGGAAATCGTTGGAGAACATGCGGTTGAACACGTCGGTGGCGGCCGCCAGCATGACGTTGTCGAACCGCCGCCAGCGGGCGTAGCGCTCCAGCACCGCCTCGGAGCCCAGGTCCTCGCCGATGCGCAGCGCGTCGACCAGCACCTCGGCCAGGGCGGCGGCGTCCTTCAGGCCCAGGTTCAGGCCCTGGCCGGCGATCGGGTGCACGCCGTGGGCGGAGTCGCCCAGGAGCGCGATGCGCGGCGCGGTCATGCGCTCGGCCAGCGACAGGGTCAGCGGATAGACGAAACGCGGCCCCTCGACCGTCACGCCGCCCAGGAAGTCGCCGAAGCGGCGGCGCAGGTGGGCGTCGAAGGCTTCCGGCGAGGCGTGACGCAGGGCCTCGGCCCGGGCCTTCGGCTCGGTCCACACCAGGCTGGCGCGGTTCTCGGTCAGCGGCAGGATGGCGAACGGGCCGCTGGGCAGGAAGTATTCGTGCGCGACGCCGCCGTGCGGGCGGTCCATGCGCACGGTGGCGACCACCCCGCCCTGGC
The DNA here is from genome assembly GCF_010975005.1 of Caulobacter sp. 17J65-9. Classification (GTDB taxonomy): domain Bacteria; phylum Pseudomonadota; class Alphaproteobacteria; order Caulobacterales; family Caulobacteraceae; genus 17J80-11. Next base: position 1,012 of record NZ_JAAIVC010000275.1, read on the forward strand.
GGTACTCCCAGCCGATGCAGTTGATGCCGGCGGCCTCGCGCACCGGCGAGACCCGGCCCTCGGCGCCCACGACCAGCGGCGCGGTCAGGGTGCGGCCGTCCTTCAGCCGCACCGTGGCGCAACGTTGATCAACCTCGACCCCGACCACCGCGGCGGGGGCCAGCACCTCGATGCCGGCCTCGCGCACCGTCTCGGCGAGGCCTGCGCGGATGCGCCGGTTCTCGATCATGTAGCCCAGCGGCTCGCCCTCGGCCCGGTCGGCGATCTCCTCGGCGTCGAAGCGCAGGAACGAGGCCCCGACCTGTCCGCGCGCGGCGCCGGGCGTATGCCCGTCGGTGACCAGGATGTGGTCCATCCGCTCGGCGTGCTCGGCCAGCCGCTCGGCCACGCCCAGCACCCGCCACTGGCGGAAGGAGGAATAGGCGATGGCCGAGGCCCGGCCGTCGAAGGTCTCGGCCAGCTGGCTTTCGAACGGCAGCGGGTCGACCAGGATCGGCTTCAGGCCCGCGTGAACGGCGGCCAGAGCGAAGGTCGCGCCGGCCATGCCCGCGCCCGCGATCACCACGTCGGCGTCGTACTGGGTCATGGCCGCGATATGCGCTTCTTCAAGCGTCGGCGTCCAGTGCCCGGCCCCGCTCGTAAACGCGCCTTAACCTTCTCGGGGCAAAACGGGGCGGTTCAGTTTCATTTCGGAGACGGCGGCATGACGGGCGTGGCGGCCATGGTCGGCGCGAGGATCATCGACACCGCGGGCGGGGTCTGGCGTGCGCCGCTGGCCGCGCGCTTCCGCGGCGGACTGACCTCGGCCTTCGGGGTCGCGGCGATCCTGAGCTTCGCCACCTACGACGCGGCCGATCCCAGCTGGAACACCGCCTCCGCCGGCGCGGCCAAGAACGTGCTGGGCGGCTTCGGCGCCAACATCGCCGACCTGTTCCTGCAGTCGCTGGGCCTGTCCGCCTGGATCGCCGCCATCTTCATGGTGCTGTTCGGCCTGGCGCGAGCCGCCGATCCCAATCCGGACGCCCGGCGCATGCGCATGCGCGTCAAGGCGCTGGTCGCCTTCGCCGCCGTGGTGGCCCTGGCCGGCGCCCTGTCGGGCCCGACCCCGCCGTCGCAGTGGCCGCTGGCCAAGGGCCTGGGCGGCTTCTGGGGCGCGGGGCTGCTGGACCTGCTCGCCGCGGGCTTCGGCTTCCTGAAGCTGCCGGGCGCGGGCGCGATCGGCGCCATCCTGCTGCTGATCGGCGCCGGCGCCGGCTTCGCCTATGCGCTGAGCCTGACGCCGAACGACTTCAAGAACGCCGCCAACGCCCTCGCCGGCCTGGCCCAGCGCCTGCGCACCCGCCAGGTGCGCGCCGCGCCCGTCCCGGTCCGCGCCAAGGCCGCGCC
>NZ_JAAIVC010000276.1 GCF_010975005.1 Caulobacter sp. 17J65-9
CGGCGGCCGCGGCCGGCGCCTTGGCGGGCTTCGCGCTCCGGGCCGGGGCGCTGCGCTTCGGCTGGCGGCTGCCCGCCTTCCCCGGAGCCGCGGCGGCCGCAGGCCGGTCGTAGTTCAGCCGTATTCGCTGGACGAACTGGGGCTGAGTGTTGTATTCGTCAGCCTGCGTCGCCGCTTGTTGAACAAGTTTTGGCCGTATTTCGTCAGATTGTCGCCAAAATTGGCGCGAGACGACCAATAGTCTTCTTGAAAGCGTGACGGTAAGCGACCCGGAATGGGTCGCTTGAACGTAGGTATTTCAGATTTATGACGATAGAGGGCGCGCCGTTCCTCCTCCCCAAAAGGACCGCGCCCGATGGAATCTGTCGAGAAGCTGCGTAACGACTTGAACGCCATGTGGATCGACGTGACGGTTCTCGAGGTGATGACCCGCGCCCTGATGAAGGTGCTGGTCGACACCCCCGCCGGCGCCGAGCGCGTCGCCGAGGCCCTGGAGACCGAGGTGCGCGGCTTCGGCCTGATGGCCTTCGCCGGGGCGGAGCTGAGCGGCCGCACCCAGGCGGCCCGCGCCATCATCGAAGAACACGTCCGCCAGGTGCGCGACGACCTGCGCCTGTGTGCGTAAGGACCGCCTGAGCGGTCAGTCGTAGCGCGCCAGGCGCGCCGGGGCGCGCTCCAGCTCGTGCACCAGCTCGCGCACGAACTTCAGGTTCTGATGGTGGAGGATCGGATCCGGGGGCGTGCGCACGCCGCCGCCTTCCTCGATCAGGAAACCTTTTTCGACCAGCACGGCGATCTTGCGGCGCACCGTCTCGCGCGGCAGTCCGGTGGACTCGGCGATGGCGCGGCGGCTGACGGGCTGGCGCGCCTCGTCGGGGATCGGCTGGCCGGCGTCCAGCAATTCCAGCACCGCCGGGTCGCGCATGGCCCCGCTGACGGTGGCGCAGGCCACGGCGATGTAGATGACGCTGGTTTCGAGGTCGGTGAGGTCTTCGCGCTGGGTGGCCGTGATGGTGCGGATCAGGCGCAGCAGGATCTCGCAGGCCGGGATGGCCTTCTTGCGAAGCTCCGGCGACACGTCCTCGACGTCGATGCGCGACGCAACCGTCATCCCGCCCTCCCCCAAAGGCGGGGCCAGTCTCGGGGCGCGCGCAGGCGATGTCTAGCTGGAACCGGTGCGGCCGATCAGCGGGCTTCGGGCCCGGGGATCTCCGACAGGGGCGGCGGCGGCGGCGGGGGCGCGTCCCAGGCGGCCGGCGGCGGCGGACCCGGCGGCGGGTTCGGCGGGTCGCGATCGTAAGTGTGGGTGCAGCCCGCGACGGCGAGGGCCGCGAGCAGAAGCAGCTTTCTCATGATCCCGTTCTCCCCTCCATGCGAGCGTAACATCGTTACCGCAGGCCCAAGGCAAGCGCCAGCGTATGGTTAATGAACTTTTGGCGCCCGGCGAGGTTTCGTTCTATGCTTCGCCGTGGACCGCAGGTCGACGAGCGACGTTCGCTAGGTGAGGGACGGGTGATGAAGCTTCGGGTCGGCACGGTGTGCCTGCTGACGGCGTTCGCGATCGCGGCGCAGGCGTCTTCGGCCCTGGCGGCGGCGGCGGAAGGCCGTCCCGCCTATGACGCGCGCGCGCGCGACGACCGCGGCGCCGATCGCCGCTACGACGACCGGCGCGCGGACGACCGCCGCGCCGACGACCGTCGGGACGACCGGTATGCGGACGACCGCTACGACGATCGGTCCGACGACCGCTACGCCGACGGCCGCTACGGCGACGGGCGCGATCCCTACCCCTACGTGCGCCGCCCCTACGACGAGCCGGTCCGCTCGCGCTACTGCGGCATGCACAACGGCCGCCGCGCCCCGGCGATCATGACCTACGACCAGACCACCGGCACCCAGGTGCTGGTCGACAACGACGGCGGCGGCGTGAAGGTCACCGGCCGCAACGACGGCACCGCCTCGGCCTTCGCCGTCGACGGCGACCTGTCCCAGCCGAACGTGCCCTACATGTGCGCCGCCGACGACCAGAGCGGCGACGCCTACGAGATCGACGCCGCTCGCGGCGATTACGACGCCACCGTGCGCGGCATCGACGCCGACACCGGCCGGCGCTGGGCGGTCGGCGGCAATCCCGAAGGCCAGGGGCCGCGCTACGAGACCTACGACCCGGCGACGGGCTGCGCGGCGCGCACGACCATGACCGACGACGGCCGGACCCGCACCGTGGCGGGCCTGTACGACCAGGATCACCGCCGTTTCGTCAGCGACTTCTTCGGCGTCCGTCGCGCCGGCATGTACGCCGAGTCCGGCGCGCGGGTGCGGGCGCGCGACAACGCCGTCTACGCCCACGCCGACGGCTGCCAGCGGCTGGACCTGGGCGGCTTCAACC
>NZ_JAAIVC010000277.1 GCF_010975005.1 Caulobacter sp. 17J65-9
GGCGGCCTTCAGGCGCTGCTGGGCGTCGGTCCAGCCCTTGGCCGGGATCTCCCAGGGCGTGCGCGCGGCGCGGCCGCGGCCGGGCTCGCGCGCCTCGAAGGCCTCGGGGCTGGTGTCCAGCACCTCGTGGGCGTGGAGGCCGGCCGGCTTGGCCGCGCCCTGCGGCGGCTGCGGCGGCTCCAGCAGGCGGCGCACCATCCAGCCGGCGAACAGCAGGACGGCGCCGTCCGCCACAAAGCGGGCCCGGCGCCAGCCGGGTCGGTCGCCTGAGGATCGCAGCGCACGCGCCATGAACGCGGAAACGATGCGGGCTGCGCGCCGTTCCGCTCGCGTGCGCCCCTTGCGTCGGGACGCCCGCGAGCGATAGGAGGCCCTCATGCCCACCCTCGTGAAAGCCTGGACCGACGCCCAGCAGCGCCTGAAGGCCGCCGGCGTCGACAGCCCCGCCATCGACGCCCGCCTGCTTCTTGAAGCCGCCTCCGGCGCGACCAGGCTGGATATCCTCACCGATCCCTACCGCGAGCTGTCGGCCGAGCAGGCCGGCGCGCTGGAGGGCTATGTCGAGCGGCGTCTGAAGCGCGAGCCGGTGGCCCGCATCCTGGGCCGCAAGGGCTTCTACAAGATCCTGCTGGGCGTCACCGCCGACGTGCTGGTGCCCAGGCCCGACACCGAGAGCGTGGTCGACGTGGTGCTGCAGGCTTTCCCGGAGGCGATGGGCTTCACCATGCTGGACCTCGGCGTCGGCTCCGGGGCCATCCTGCTGGCGGTGCTGGCCGAGCGCCCGGCCGCCAAGGGGCTGGGCGTCGACGTGTCCGAGGAGGCCCTGGCGGTGGCGCGCGAGAACGCGTCCAATCTGGGCCTGGCCGACCGCGCCGCCTTCCTGCGCGGCGACTGGACTGCGGGCCTGGGCGACGAGAGCTTCGACCTGGTGGTCTCCAACCCGCCCTACATCCGCACCGCTGAGATCGAGACCCTGGATCCGGAGGTCCGCGACCACGAGCCGCGCCTGGCGCTGGACGGCGGTCCGGACGGCCTGGACGCCTACCGCCTGCTCGCCCCCGAAATCATGCGGGTGCTGAAACCCGGTGGGGTTTTCGCCGTTGAGATCGGCTGGGACCAGTCGGCCGAGGTCGAGGCCCTGTTCAAGGCGGCGGGCGGCGATCAGGTGCGTACGGCCAAGGACCTGGCGACCAAGGACCGGGTCGTGACCGGCGTCAAAAATCCGCTTGGAAGCGACGGCCGGACGGGATAACACTGACGGGGTCTCCACCTACATCGCCGGGCTTCAGCGCGCCTTCGGGAACGCCAGACCGGTGGATCGGGGCTTGCGGCGACGCGCGAGGATTTTCGCGCGAGACGCCGGGGCGGAGATGCGACAGCGGCTCAAGACCAGACCAGCGGGGACCAAACGTCTCCTGATCGGCCGAACAGCCGCACGCGCGAGAGACGGTTCTCTCGCGCCAGCAGACGGTCATTCCGAATGAGAGATTTCAAGGGCGGCGGCATGAAGCGGCAGCGGGGCCGCAACCGGAAGCCCGGCGGCGGCGGCGGCCAGGGCGGCGGCGGCAGCACCAACCCGAACCGCGCCTGGGACTCGACGGGTCCCGAGAACACCAAGGTCCGCGGCAACGCCCAGCACGTCTACGAACGCTACCAGCAACTGGCCCGCGACGCCTCGTCGTCCGGCGACCGGGTGCTGGCCGAGAACTTCCTGCAGCACGCGGAGCACTACTTCCGCGTCCTGCGCACCCTGCAGCCGCAGCGCCCGGTCTCCGAGATCGCCGCCCGCGACGCCTTCGCCTCCGGCTTCGACATCGACTTCGAAGACGAGAGCGGCGAGCCGATCGAGATGGACGGCGTGGCCGAGGCCGGCGAGACGGAGGGCGGCGACCAGCAGAGCGCCCGCGAGGAACGCTCCGAACAACGCCATGAGCAGCGCCGCGACGAGCGTCGTGAAGATCGGCGCGACCGCGAGCCGCGCGAACAGCGTGAAATGCGTGAGCCGCGTGAACCGCGTGAGCCGCGTGAGCCGCGCGAACCGCGTGAACCCCGCGAAGATCGCGGCGAGCGCCGGTTCGAGGGCGAAGCCCGTGGCGGCGAAGGCCAAGGCGGGGGCCGCCGCGAGAGCCGCCGCGACCGCTACGAGCGCCGCCGCGACGAACGCCGCGACCAGCCGCGCGAAGCCCGCGACCCGCTGGCGGTGATCGAGCCGAAGGG
>NZ_JAAIVC010000278.1 GCF_010975005.1 Caulobacter sp. 17J65-9
CGACGTGCGCGGTGTTGATCGTGATGCCGCGGGCCTTTTCTTCCGGCGCCGCATCGATCTCGTCGTACTTCTTAGCCGTCGCGCCGCCGGACTTCGCCAGCGTCATCGTGATCGCAGCCGTCAGCGTGGTCTTGCCGTGGTCGACGTGACCGATCGTGCCGATGTTGCAGTGCGGCTTGTTACGTTCGAACTTTTCCTTGGCCATCAGGTCACCTTCGCGGCGTCGGCTAGAGTTGGGAATTCAAAGAGTTGGAGCGGGTAGCGGGAATCGAACCCGCATCCTCAGCTTGGAAGGCTGCTGCACTACCATTGTGCTATACCCGCGATGCGGTGGCGGCGGTTCGCGCCGTCTCCTTCCTGCTGAGCCGGGGCCCATCGCCTGCCAGCCTCGAAACTCGCGCGTGGTGGGGGAAGCAGGACTCGAACCTGCGAAGCTTACGCAGCGGATTTACAGTCCGCCCCCTTTGCCGCTCGGGACATTCCCCCAAGCGCGAGTTCCGGAGCTTCGGTCGTCCGCAAGCCTTCGAAACGAAAACTCACGAACAAAAAGCCTCTGACGTCCTCGCCGGCCTGATATAGGAGCGCCGGTTCAGTCGCCGGAGGCCCGAAGGCCCCAAATCGGAGCGCGTCTTATAGTGGCCTCTTTCCGTGAACGCAACGACCGCAAGGCCCGATCTGAACAGGTCGGAAAAAGCGGCGGCGATCGCCAAAAAAACCAACGTCCTCAACGCTCTAGCCAAGGCCGGGTGGATCCGGAGGGCTGGTTGTGGGGCTGGCACGCTGTAGAAGCCGCGCTGGCGAACCCCGCTCGCGAGGGTCCGATGCGCCTCCTGGCGACCCCGGAAAAGGCCCGCGAGCTGGAATCGCGAATCCCCCGCGAGCGGCGCGACCTGCGCGTCGAGCCGGTCGACGCCCACGAGCTGTCGCGCATGCTGCCCCAGGGCGCCGTGCACCAGGGCGTCGCGCTCCGCGCCGCGCCGCTGGAGGGCGTCAGCCTGCATGAGCTGGCCGAGAGCCGCTCGGGCGTGATCGTCATGCTGGACCAGGTCACCGACCCGCAGAACGTCGGCGCCATCTTCCGCTCGGCCCTGGCCTTCGGGGCCAAGGGGATGATCCTGCAGGACCGCCACGCGCCGGTGCTGTCCGGCGCGCTGGCCAAGGCCGCCACCGGCGCGACCGAGCGCCTGCCCTGCGCGCGGGTGACCAACCTGTCGCGCGCGCTGGAGACCCTGGCCGATCTCGGCTGGCGGGCCGTGGGCCTGGACGGCTCGGCCGAGCTGACCCTGGCCGAGGCGCTGGACGGCGGCCCCACCGTGCTGGTGATGGGCTCGGAGGGCGAAGGCATCCGCCGGCTGGTGGCCGAGCACTGCGACGTGCTGGCCAAGATCCCCATGCCGGGCGGCTTCGAGAGCCTGAACGTCTCCAACGCCGCGGCCGTGGCCCTGTACGAAGCCTCCCGGCCGCGCTGACTTTTCCCTCCGGGTTTTCCCGGAGGCGCCCTCGCCCGTGACGCGAAAAGAACATTGATCTTTGAGCGTCGCGGGCGTTCTACTTAGGGGAGTCGCGGGGGCGACGGAGGCTGTGCCATGTCCCTGCGTGCGCTTTTCCTCGCCGGCATGCTGACCCTGCCCGCCCTGACGGCGTGCTCGCGCGTCGCCGACCAGACCGCCCTGCCCTACGCCACGGCTGAAGCCGAACCCGCCGAGACGCCCGATCTGGCCGGCGGACCGGACTCCGTGGGCGACGCCGCCCAGCGCGCCGCCATGGACGCCGCCGTCGACGCCGCCCTAACCGACGCCGCCCTGTCCGGCGCCGGGCCGGCGCCCGCCCCGCCCACGGTGCTGATCATTTCCAACACGCCGATCCCGAACCCGGGCGATCCGGTGCGCCCGGCCGGCGTGCTGCGCATCGCCATGGCCCCCGTGCCGAACCCCGAGGCCGCCCCGCGAGGCGCCCCCGCCCTGCTCGGCGCGCCCGAAGGCGATCCGGCCCCGGCCATGGAGCTGGCCGGCGCGCCTGAAAAGCCCAAGCACGTCGGCGCCATGGTCGAGGCCGCCGCCAGGCCCGCGCCCAAGCCCTCCGCCAAACCGGCCGCCGCGCCGGCCCGCCGCGTCCACGCCACCCTGGC
>NZ_JAAIVC010000279.1 GCF_010975005.1 Caulobacter sp. 17J65-9
GACCAGGGCGGCGGCGACGGCCGCGGCCGCGGCGGTGTTGCGGCCGACCGGCTCGAGCACGACGGCCGCGGGGGTCACGCCGGCGGCGTCGAGCTGGGCGTGCACCAGGTCGCGGTGACGGCCGCTGCAGATCACCACGGGGGCCCCCACCGCCGCGCGTTCGGAGCCGCGCATGCGCAGCGCGGTGTCCTGGATCATGGTGTGGGCGCCGGTCAGGGCGTGGAACTGCTTGGGCCGGGCCTCGGTGGACAGCGGCCACAGCCGCGTGCCCGCGCCGCCGGACAGGACGACCGGCGTCACGCGCCGCCGCGGACCGGTCATGCGCCCGCTCCGGTCGGGGCGACGCTGGTGATCGCCTCGACATAGGTCCGCACCGCGCTGTCCAGATGATAGGCCGGCGTTCCGGCCGGCTTGGGCCTGGCCATCATCAGCCGGGCCTTCTCCACGAACTCGACCAGATTGCCCACGTCGTAGAACCCGATCCGCTCGGGGTGGTAGCGCCCGAACTCGGTGAAGGCGTGGGTGCGGGCGGCCAGCACCCGGCAGCCCAGCTCGACCGCCTGGCTGATCGGCCCGCTCGAGGTCTGGCCCACCTCCTGATAGGGGAAGGCGACCAGATCGCAGGCGACCATGCCGCGGAAGAAGTCGTCGTCGCTCATCGCGCCCAGGAAGTGCACGCGCCGCATCAGATTGGCCGGGTGCAGCTGCGGCTCCCCGGTCGGGGCGGGGCGCGCCGGCGCGGCCGCGGGCAGGTCCTCGTCGAAGCGGCCGGCGGCGAACAGGGGCTCCAGGTCCCGGGCCCGCGCCTCGCGCTCCTTCAGGCCCTTCAGGTTGACCCCGCCGAACACCGCCAGATGGACGTTGGCCGGCAGGTAGCGCAGGGCCTGGATCACGAAGTCGAAGTTCTTGTAGCCCGAGATGAAGCCGAACACGCCGATCACCAAGGCGTCCGGCGGCAGCGCGGCCAGGGCAGGGAAGGCGTGGCGGCCGCCGTCGGCCCGAAGGGCGTCGATGCGGTCGCGGCCCAGGAAGGCCAGCGGGTGGTGGTGGACCGCCGCCAGGCCTTCGGTGGTGGAGAAGCGCTTCCATTCGCGCTTGGTGTGCACCACGGCCTTGATCGGCTTGGTCCGCTGCGCCCGCCGCAGCGCGGCGTAGACGCCCTCGGCCAGCATCTGCTGCTTCTTGAAGTGCTGGTGGTGCTGCAGCACGCGCCAGGGATTGAGCCGCTTCACCCCGCCCAGGATCGCGCCGATCGGGTAGGGCGGGGCCGACAGCACCGTATGGAAGGTGACCGTCAGATTGCGCGAGGCGTCGACCAGGGCGAGGAAGCGGCGGTGGATGTCGTGCGGGCGCTCGCCCAGGGTGCCGTGCTCGAGCTGCAGATTGACGTAGTCGAAGTCGCGCAGCCGGCGCACGTGCGCCGCGATGGCTTCGTCGCCCAGCTTCATCAGCCGCGGATGGCTCGAGCGCAGCACGTCGCCGTCCAGCTCGAGCACCTCGATGTCGAAGAACGGCGCGAGGGCGGCGCGCAGGTGGCGGCTGTAGGCGGCGATCCCGCACAGGTCGTCCCAGGGGGTGATCAGGGCCAGCCGGCCCAGCCGCTGCGGCGGCGCGGAGAGCCGCAGATCGCCGCCCCCGGCGCTCGGATCGTCGTTGAGCATGCGGTGCATCGGGCCCCCTGCGTCGCGCCGGACGCCGCTCGCCCCCGCGCGCGTCCTTAGGTGCGCTAAACCCGCGCCGGCGGCCGAGGTTCCGGAATCCAAGGCCTGCAAAGGGATTTTGTGGGGCGCCCAGCAATCATCCACAGGCGAACGGAGGAATCTTTCAGATTCTCGGATTCGGTTGTTGACCCGCCCCGGGGCCTCCAATAGATACCCGCTCCTCGCCGGGGCGGACACGCTTCGAAACGGCGGGCCGGAAAAATCGGTTCTTCTTCAAAAAGAACTGCTTGACACGGAAAACGGGGCGGAATAAAAGCCGCCCTCCTCGCCGCCACCGGGCGCTAAACGGTGGGGCCGCTGAGGCGGTCGGGTCTTTGACATCGTTGATCTG
>NZ_JAAIVC010000027.1 GCF_010975005.1 Caulobacter sp. 17J65-9
CCGCCGCCCCCGCCGCCGGCCCCGCCGCCGCCGCCCCCGCCGCCGCCGGCGCCGGTGATGGAAGCGCGCGACTTCGTGGTCTACTTCCCGTTCGATCAGTACGTCCTGACGCCGGAAGCCCAGACCGTGATCCAGGAAGCGGCCAACTACGCTTCGCACGGCAACGCCACCCGCGTGGTCGTGGTCGGTCACGCCGACACCTCCGGCTCGGCCGCCTACAACATCCGCCTGTCGGAGCGCCGCGCGAAAGCCGTCGCCGACTCGCTGGTGGGCATGGGCGTCAACGGCTCGGTCCTGTCGGTCGACTGGAAGGGTGAATCCGAACCGGCCGTCGCCACCGGCGACGGGGTGAAGGAGCCGCTCAACCGCCGCGCCTCGATCAACATCAACTTCTGATCTTGATCGCCTGAGATCGTCGCCCTCGGGCGACGTCGCGGAAGCCCGGCCGAAAGGCCGGGCTTCTTGCGTTTGGGCGGTATCCGTTGCGCCTGTTCACGTGCGGGCGCATCGTGCGCGCATGACGCGCCGATCCTTCGTCCTGGGCCTGAGCTTCGCGGTCGCGTTCGCGGTCTGCGGCGCCCGGGCCGCGCCCGCGCCCGCCACGCAGACCGCGGTGTTCGCCGGCGGCTGCTTCTGGTGCACCGAGGCCGACTTCGAGAAGATCCCAGGCGTGGTCTCGGCGGTGGCGGGCTACACCGGCGGGTCCGAACCGCGGCCGACCTACGAACAGGTGTCGAGCGAGCGCACCGGCCACGTCGAGGCGGTGAAGGTGACCTTCGACCCGAACCGGGTCTCCTACCGCGCCCTGGTCGACAAGTTCTGGCGCACCATCGATCCGACCGACGCCGGCGGCCAGTTCTGCGACCGGGGTCCGTCCTACCATACGGCCGTGTTCGTCTCGGGTCCCGACCAGCGTCGCGAGGCCGAGGCGTCGCGCGCGGTCGCCGCGACCCAGGTGAAGGGCAAGTTCGTCACCCCCGTCCGCGACGCGACGACCTTCTGGCCGGCCGAGGCCTACCACCAGGACTTCTACAAGAAGAACCCGCTGCGCTACCGCACCTACCGCGAGGGCTGCGGCCGCGACGCCCGGCTCAAGGCCGTATGGGGAGGCCGGTGACCGGATCCCGCGGCCGGCGCACGTAATCCTCGCCGACGCCCATGGCGAAGTCGCGGGTGCGCTTGCGGTCGAGCTTCACGGAGGCCGCCTCCCAGCCGCCGAACCGCGCGAAGTCGGCCGCGAACTCCGGACTCCCTGTCTCGGAGCGGCTGACCGCCAGCACGCGCCGGCCGTGCGCCGCATCCAGGGGCGCGAAGGTCTCGGCGTGGCTCTTCGGCGTGGCGGTACGCACCCAGGCGCGCAACTCCGGCCGCCCGTCACGGCCGAACCAATCTCGGCCGTAGTAGGACAGGGCGTTGAAGACGTAGCGGTTGTCCACCGCTACGGAGTCGAGGCCGCCGACCGCCTGTTCGTGTTCGGCCCGGGCCGTCACCTCGCGGGTCATGGCGTCCCAGCCGCGCACGTCCTTGAAGCTGCGGCCGAGGCCGAGCACGTCCGCCGTCGCGGGGAACACCGCCGAAACCAGGAGCAGCGCCGCCATCAGGCCCTGGATGCCCAGCGCCGCGGTCAGGGTCCGCCGGGCGTTCCAGCGCACCAGCCAGGCCGCCGTCAGCACCGAACCGGCCACGTAGGCCGCCGCCGCCCAGTTGGCGTTGGCCCGGGACAGCAGCGCCTGGATCGCGACGAAGATCAGGGGCGGCAGCGCCATGCAGACCAGCAGCCGGTCGGCCGGGGCTGAGGCCGCCTCACGGCCGCGCAGCAGCATCCAGACGCCGACCCCCAGCACCACAAAGGGCACGGGCCCGAACACGCCGAGCTGACCGCCGAGGAACTCCAGCAGTTCGATCGGGTGGAACAGGTCGCCCGCGTGCCAATTGGCGTTGTCGGCGGTGTGGGAGACGGTGGCGAAGCCGTGGTGGGCGTTCCAGACCACGTTCGGCGCGGCCACGACCGCGAAGGCGACGAGCGCCGCCAGGACGGTCTTCCAGCTCCAGGCCGCCCGCGCCTCGCGCGAGATCACGGCGTGGGCCAGCAGGCCGGCCAGGAAGTAGAGCGCGGCGTACTTCGACAGGAAGGCCAGACCCAGCGCCGCCCCCATGCCGAGCGCGGCGATCAGACGGGCCCGGTCCTCGGCTTCGGTGACCAGCCGGGCGTAGGCCCACAGCGTCAGCGACAGGAAGAACAGCAGGGAGGCGTCGGTGGAGACCAGGCCGGCCGACAGCATGACGCCCGGCATCAGGCTGTAGAGCACCGCCGACCACAGGCCGGTGCGCGCGTCGTAGAGCGTGCGGCCGACCTGGAACAGGACCAGCGCCGTGCCTGCGTGAAGAAACAGCGACGACAGCCTCACCCACGGCTCGTCGTTCCCGCCGATCCCGGTGGTGAGCGCGATCAGCCAGGCGATCATCGGCGGCTTGGAGTAGTAGCCGAAGTGCAGTTCGCGCGACCACAGCCAGTACTGCGCCTCGTCGGGAGAGAGCTCGAGCGGGGTGGTGAACAGCACGAGCAGCCGCAGCAGGGTCAGCACGCCCACAAAGGCCAGCGTGGTGCGCCACGGATCCCGCAGGATGGATGTCGAACTCATGCGCGCGCCCTCCGAACCGCGCGGGACGCTGGCCTTTCGCGCCGATCGTGTAAAGAGCGCGCCATGACCGCTTCCGAACTCCCCGTCGTCCGCTTCAAGCCCAAGGCTCACCAGCGCGCCCAGCGCGGCCATCCGTGGATCTATTCCAACGAGGTGGAGATGGACGCAGCCACCAAGGCCCTGCCGGCCGGCGCCCTGGTGCAGGTGGCGACCAGCAACGGCGAGGTGCTGGACCACGGCTGGTTCAACCCGTCGACCCTGATCTCGGTGCGGCGGCTGGAGACCGGCCCGGTCGCGCCAGGCGCGGACTTCTTCGAGGCGCGGCTGCGGGCCGCCGCCGAGCTGCGCCAGCGCCTGTTCGAGGAGCCCTGGTGGCGCTGGATCCACGCCGAGGCCGACGGCCTGCCGGGCCTGATCGTCGACCGCTTCGGCGACACGGTGGTGCTGCAGGCCAACACGGCCGGCGCCGACCGGTCGCTGGACCAGATCGTCGAGGCGATCGGCCGGGTCGCGCCTGAGGTCGCCACCATCGTGGCCCGCAACGACACCGCCTCGCGCGGGCTGGAAGGCCTGCCCCAGGAGGTCCGGGTCCTGAAGGGCGACCTCGAGGGGGCGGTGCGGGTGCGCGAGAACGGCGCGACCTACTTCGCCGACCCGCTGGAGGGCCAGAAGACCGGCTGGTTCTACGATCACCGCGCCAACCGCGCCCTGGTGCGCCAGGTGGCCAAGGGGCAGTCGGTGCTGGACCTCTACGCCTACGCCGGCGCCTTCGCGGTGCAGGCGGCGCTGGGCGGGGCCGAGCGCGTGGTCAGCGTCGACCGCTCCGAGCGCGCGCTGGAGTTCGCCGGCCGCGCCGCCGCGGCCAACGGCGTCGACGGCAAGATCGCCTTCCAGCGCGCCGACTGCTTCTCGGTGCTGGAGGCGGCCGAGCCGGGCGGCTTCGGCCTGGTGGTCGCCGACCCGCCGGCCTTCGCCAAGTCGCGCAAGGACCTGCCGCAGGCGCTGAAGGGCTACCGCAAGCTGGCCCGCCTCGCCGCGCGCGCGGTCGCGCCGGGCGGCTTCCTGTTCATCGCGTCGTGCTCCCACGCGGTCGACGCGGCCAACTTCCAGGCGGAGGTGGCCCGCGGCGTGCACGAGGCGGGGCGGCGGGGACGGATCGTCGCCCGCGGCGGCGCCGACCGGGACCACCCGGAGCACCCGCACCTGCCCGAGAGCGCCTACCTGAAGAGCCTGCTGTTCGCCCTCGTGTGACCTCGCCGCAACGGCGGGGCGCCTGAGGATCGCGGGTTATCAAACCGTCGCATTAGTGTCGGTCTGGCGTCGCACAGCAGCGCTTTAGAGACCCCCGACCACCGCGCCTTCCAAAGAAGCGCGGGGCTCGTCATCGAGAGGGGATACTCGTCATGCGTTCCAAGCTGATCTACGGCGCGGCCGCCGCCGCGCTGGCGATGGCTGCCGCCTCGGCCGCCGCCGCCCAATCCACCGGCTCTCAGGAAGTCGAAGAAGTCGTCGTCACCGCCCAGCGCGGCCAGAAGACCCTGGACGGCGTGATCGCCGCCGAAAAGGCCGCCAAGTCGCGCGCCACCGTCACTCAGGAATACCTGTCGACCCAACAGCCGGGCCAGACCGTGCTGCAGTCGCTGAACCTGATGCCGGGCGTCACCTTCACCAACAACGACGCCTACGGCGCCGCCGGCGGCGACCTGGTGATCCGCGGCTACGACGCCCAGCGCATCTCGATGAACGTCGACGGCATCCAGCTGAACGACACCGGCAACTACCAGATCTATTCCAACCAGCAGGTGGATCCGGAGCTGATCGAGCGCGCCAGCGTCAACCTCGGCACCACCGACGTCGACAGCCCGACCGCCTCGGCCACCGGCGGCACGGTCAACTACATCACCCGTAAGCCGGCCAAGGAATTCGGCGGTTTCGTCCAGCTGTCGGCCGGTGAAGACAACTACCGCCGCGGCATCATCGTGGTGGACACCGGCGAGATCGGCCCGTTCGGCGCCAGCGCCTGGTTCTCCGCCTCGAAGACCGAGTACGACAAGTTCGTCGGCCCGGGCGGCCTGGAGAAGACCCAGTACAACGGCCGCGTCTACCAGCCGCTCGGCGACAACGGCGACTTCGTCAGCCTGTCCGGCCACTGGAACGAGAACCGCAACAACTTCATCCGTCGCGTCCGCGTCGCCCAGTTCAACAACGGCGTGGTGGACCCGGACAACGACCCGACCTGCACCCTGCTGACCCCGGTCAACGGCACGGCGCAGAACGAGTCGTCGGTCTGCTCGAACTACTACAACCTGTCGATCAACCCCTCGGACACCGGCAACATCCGCGGCCAGTCGCGCTTCACCCTGGGTGAAGGCCTGGTGCTGACGGTCGACCCGACCTTCCAGTACGTGCTGGCCAACGGCGGCGGCAGCACCGCCCTGAAGGAAACCGACGCGCGTCTGCAGGGCTCGTTCTTCAACGCCGCCGCGCCGACCGCGACCGGCGTCGACCTGAACGGCGACGGCGATCTGCTCGACACCATCCGCCTCTACTCGCCGTCGAACACCAACACGCGCCGCTACAGCGTCAACACCTCGCTGATCTGGGACTTCGCCGAAGACCAGCGTCTGCGCTTCGCCTACACCTTCGACCGCGGCAATCACCGCCAGACCGGCGAATTCAGCTACCTGGACGCCAAGGGCAACCCGACCGACCCGTTCAGCGCCAAGGACGGCCACGACGCCCGCCCGGTGCTGACCCTGGACGGCGACGTGCTCCAGAAGCGCAACCGCACCTCGATCGCCACCCTGAACCAGTTCGCGGTCGAGTACGTCGGCAACTTCATGGACGACAGCCTGACGCTGAACCTCGGCGTGCGCGCGCCGTTCTTCAAGCGTGAGCTGAACAACCGCTGCTACCAGGAAGACACGTTCAACGCCTTCTGCGGCAACCTCAGCCAGGCGGAAGTCAACAGCGTGAAGGCTCCGGTGATCCCGGGCGCGCCGGCGAAGTTCACCCGCGAGTACGAGGACATCCTGCCGAACGTGGGCCTCACCTGGCGCTTCGCCGACAACCAGTCGGTCTACGCCAGCTACTCCGAGAACCTGTCGGCGCCGCGTACGGACGACCTGTACGACCGGATCCCGGCCAACCCGGATCCGGAAACCAGCCGCCAGTACGACGTCGGCTATCGCTTCCAGTCGGGCCGCGTGATGCTGTCGACCTCGGCCTTCTTCTCCGAGTTCGACAACTACATCGTCCGCGCGCTGAACACCCTGGACGGCGGCGAGACGATCACGACCAACGTCAACATCGGCTCGATCAGCCGCTGGGGCGCCGACGGCCAGCTCGGCTTCGAGCCGGTCGACGGCCTGACCTTCTACGCCTCGGCGTCGCTGCTGCGCAGCGAGATCCAGGACAACGTCCCGGGCAACGTCACCAAGGGCCGTGAAGTGCCGGAAACCCCGCACGTCCAGTTCGGGACCCGCGTCCAGTACGAGACCGGCGACTTCGTCTTCGGCGTGCAGTCGAAGTCGGTGTCGGAGCGCTGGACCAACGTCACCAACACGGAGAAGACCCAGGGCTACACCGTGTTCGACGCCGACATCCGCTACAACCTGGACAGCCTGGGCTACGAGGGCGCCTACCTGCAGCTCAACGCTCAGAACCTGTTCGACCGCCTGTACATCGGCGACATCTCGACCGACCTGAACGGCGCCCGCCAGGGCCAGCTCGGCGCCCCGCGCACCGTGTCCCTGACCCTGCGCGCCCCGTTCTAAGCGTCGCGGAACGAGCGTGACTTCGGGGGCGGTCCGGCGACGGGCCGCCCCTTTCTTCTTTTCCGCGACCGCCGGCGCGCAAGGCGGGGGTGCTCGCGGCTTGACCCCCTGCGCAGGCGTGCCTATCTGCGCGCGCTTCGCTTTCCGGAAGGGGTCGAGATGAACCGGGTCGTTCCCGCCGAATGGGCGCCGCACCGCGCGATGTGGCTGGGCTTCCCCAGCCACGCCGACCTGTGGCTGGAGAACCTGGAGCCCGCCCAGCAGGAGGTGGCCGACCTGGCCCGCGCCCTGGCGGAGTCGGGCGGCGAGCGGGTGCGCCTGATGGTCCACGGCGACGCGGCCGAGGCGGCCGCGCGCGCCCTGCTGGACGGCGTGAAAGGCGTGGAGATCGTCCGCGGCCTGTTCGGCGACATCTGGTTCCGCGACACCGGCCCGATCTTCGCCAAGGACATCGCCGGCGAGAGCGAGACCGACGCTGCGGTCGGCTTCCGCTTCAACGGCTGGGGCGGCAAGTACGAGCTGCCGCACGACGACGAGGTGGCCGGCCAGATCGCCGCCGCCGCCGGCGTCGACCTGAAGGTCAACGACTTCGTGCTGGAGGGCGGCGCGGTCGAGCACGACGGCTACGGCACCGTGCTGACCACCGACCAGTGCCTGCTCAACCCCAACCGCAACGACGGCTGGACCGAGACCCAGGCCGAAGAAGCCCTGGCCAAGGCGCTGGGCGCCAAGAAGGTGCTGTGGCTGGGCGAGGGCCTGCTGAACGACCACACCGACGGCCACGTCGACAACCTGGCGCGCTTCGTGGCGCCGGGCGTGGTGGCCTGCCCGATCGCCTGGGGCAAGGACGACCCGAACCAGGCCGTCTACGACGAGACCGCGCGCCGGCTGACGGCCATGACCGACGCCCGCGGCGTGGCCCTGAATGTGGTGCGCGTCCCCTCGCCGGGCCGCATCGTCGACGAGGACGGCAAGGTCATCCCGGCCTCGCACATGAATTTCCTGATCGCCGACAAGGCGGTCATCGTGCCGATCTACGAGGAGCGCTCCGGCGCCTTCGCCGTGGAGGCGCTGAAGAGCGTCTTCCCCGAGCGCGAGGTGATCGGCCTGTCCTCGGTCGCCATCCTGTCGGGCGGCGGCTCGTTCCACTGCATCAGCCAGCAGGAGCCGGCGTGATCGCGCCCACGCGCCTGTACCGGCCGGTCGGGGAAGCGGAGCTCGCGCTGATCGAAGCGGCGGGCTGGCGCGCCTTTCCGCCGCGGCTGGCCGAGCAGCCGATCTTCTATCCGGTGCTTAACTTCGAGTACGCCGAGCAGATCGCGCGCGACTGGAATTCCAAGCACGAGGACGCCGGGGTCGGCTACGTCGTCGAGTTCGATCTGACCGGCGATCCGACCGGGCGCTGGCCCGTTCAGATCGCCGGCGGCCGCACGCACCAGGAGCTCTGGGTGCCGGCCGAGGAACTCGACGCCTTCAACGAATTGATCGATGGAAAAATCCGGCTGAGCGCGACCTATCGCGAAGGCCGCATGGTGGGGAAAGCCGAGTGACCAGGAAGATCACCGTCGCCGCGCTGCAGTCGTCCTACGGCGCGGACATGGACGCCAACATCCGCCGCACCGCCGAGCTGGTGCGCGAGGCGGCCGGCCAGGGCGCGCAGGTGATCCTGCCCTCGGAGCTGTTCCAGGGGCCGTACTTCTGCGTCAGCCAGGAGGAGCGCTGGTTCGGCACCGCCTATCCGTGGCGCGAGCACCCGTGCGTCATCGCCATGGCCGACCTGGCCAAGGAACTGGGCGTGGCCATCCCCGTGTCGATTTTCGAGCGCGAGGGCCCGCACTACTTCAACTCGATGGTGATGCTGGACGCCGACGGCTCGGCCATGGGCGTCTACCGCAAGAGCCACATCCCCGACGGGCCGGGCTACCAGGAGAAGTACTACTTCCGCCCCGGCGACACCGGCTTCAAGGTCTGGGACACCAAGTTCGGCCGCGTCGGCGTCGGCATCTGCTGGGACCAGTGGTACCCGGAAACCGCGCGCGCGATGATGCTGCAGGGCGCCGAGGTGCTGTTCTACCCGACCGCCATCGGTTCCGAGCCGCACGACAAGGAGCTGGACACCGCCGAGCCGTGGCGTCGCGCCATGGTCGGCCACGCGGTGTCGAACGTCGTGCCGGTCGTCGGCGCCAACCGCACGGGCCATGAGGACGTCACCGCGGCGGGCCAGACCTTCTACGGCTCGTCCTTCATCGCCGATCACCGCGGCGACCTGGTCGCCGGCTTCGGTCGCGACGACCAGGGCGTGCTGACCGCCACCTTCGACCTCGACTACGTCGATCGTCACCGCGCGGCCTGGGGCTTCTTCCGCGACCGCCGCACCGACCTCTACCGCAGCCTGGTCGATCCCCGGCCGGCGTGAGGAGCTTATCCTTCTCCCCTTGCGGGAGAAGGTGGCCGGCGGAGCCGGCCGGATGAGGGGTGCAAGCACGCCGGTCTCCGGATGAGTGTCGGTTACGCGGGACGTTCGATGTCGCGCCGACACCCCTCATCCGACGCGCTCCGCGCGCCACCTTCTCCCGCAAGGGGAGAAGGGGGTTTCACCTCGCCTCAGCCTGCGCCGTGCACACCGGATTGGCGACGCCCTTGGCCCTGGCCGCGGCGACCTCCGCGCGCGCGGCCGTCAGGTCGGCCTGGAAGGCCGGGTCGGCCGTCAGCTTGTCGTAGATGGCGTCGCCCAGCTTGCGGCCGGCCTCCACGTCGCTGGGGTGGTGCAGGCCGCAGACCACGCGGCTGTCGCCGATGCGCCTTCCTTGCGCCAGCAGCTCTTCCGCCCGGTCGGGGGCGAGGTCGGCCATGACCCGCGCCCACAGCCAGCCGGCCGCCGCGTGGCCCGACGGATAGGCCGAGCTCTGGTCGACCTCGGGCGAGGTGCGCACGCAGACCGAGCCCGGCGCCTCCAGATAGGGGCGGGTCCTGAACCACTTGGTCTTGGCGACGGTCCAGGCGTCGATGGTGTCGGCCAGCGAGCGGGCGAACAGGCGCGTCAGGGCCGGGGCCTCGGCGGGCGTGACCCGTGCGCCGAGCGCGCAGTCGAACAGGGTGGGCGCAAACGCCGGGTCGAGCTCGGCGTCGGCCTGGGCCGCGGTCCAGCGCGGGGTGTCCTCCAGCGCGCGGGTCTCCAGGAAGGCGCGACGGTCGGCCTGGTCTTCGGGCGAGCCGGCGGCGGGCGGCGGCGGCAGGTCGGCCAGCACGGCGCTGGCGGTCGCGGCCGACAGATAGCCGCTCGGGGTCACGGCCGCGGGCGTGATCTGGCCGGTCACCGCCGCGCAGCCGGCGACGGCGATGCAAAGGGTCAGGACCAGGCGGATCGGCGGACGCACGGCTGAAGCATGCCGCCGACCGGGCCTCGGGTCAAAGTCAGGCGGCGGGGCAGCCCTGCGGCGGGGCCTTGGCCGCGGCCCGGGCGGCGGCCACCTCGGCGCGCGCCTTGTCCATGTCGGCCCGGAAGGCCGGCTCGGCCTGCAGGCGGGCGAACAAGGCGGTGGCGACCAGCTGGCCGGCCTGGATGTCGCTGGGGTGATGGACGCGGCAGGCGATGCGGCTGTCGCCGAAGTCCCGCCCGCGGGCGATCAGCTGACCGGCGCGGTCCGGCGCGGATTCCGCCAGCATCAGGCTGAACAGATAGCCGTTGGTCCCGTGCCCGGACGGATAGGAGGGCGAGGCCGCCACCCGCTCGCGCGGCGCCGACAGGCAGTAGGGAGCCTCCGGGTTCGGGTCGGTCTCGAACGGCCGGTCGCGCGGGTAGAGCGCCTTGGCCTTGGCCACGACCGCATCGGCGTCGACGAAGGCCCGCTCGACCGCGTTCAGCAGGGCCGGCGCGTTCTGCGGGGTCAGCTCGACGCCGACCGCGCAGCGGAAGTTGTGGGCCAGCTGCTTGAGGTCGTCGTCGGCCTTGGCCTGCTCCCAGCGCGGCGAGCCGACCGGCACGGGGGCGTAGCCGGCCTTGTCCAGCGCCTCGGCGGCCGAACCCGGGGCCGGGAAGGGGGGCAGGAAGCTGGCGGGGTCGAGCGCGCCCGCCGGCAGATAGCCGGACGGCTTCGGCGCGTTCTGGGCCAGGGCGGCGCTGGAAAGCAGCAGGGCCGCGCCGGCCACGACGAGGATGCGACGCATGGCGTTCCCTCCTAGCGGGCGGCTTCGCGGGCCTTCTCGGCCGCCTCGGCCTTCTCGCCGAACCGGCGCAGGAGGCCGGGGAAAATCTCGGCCAGGATGTCGGACTTCGCGCCCTCCATGCTGTCGCCGACCTTCGCGAACTTATCCATGAAGGCGCGGCCCTCGGGGGTGCGCATGAACCGTTCGATGTCCTTTTGGACCGCGCGCGTCATCGGCGGCGCGGGCTGGCTGGCGGTCTGGGCGGTCGCGGCCTTCAGCATGGCGACGCCCGAGGGGCTTTTCAGGAAGGTGATCCCGGCGCGGAGCTCGGCCGGCGTGAAGTCGTGGACGAATTCGCGGCCCATGATGCGCTCCAGGGCCGGACGATCGGCGGCCAGCTCCTCCTTCGCCGCTTCCATGACCATGGCCGTCCACTCCGGACGCCCGCCGATCTCGGCGAAGGCCTTGCCCAGCTCGGGCAGCTCGGCGTTCATGCCGGCCGTCATCGCGGCGTCGAGGTCGGCCGCCTCGAACAGGGTATGGGCCAGCTCGGTCCCCAGCTGCTCCATCTCGGAGGTCTGCGCCAGGGCTGACGGCGCGACCAGGCAGACGGCCGCGACGGCCACGACGGCCACGACGGCGAGGGCCCGGCCGAACGGGCGCGTGACAGCGTGCATGTGAATTCCCCCCTTGCGCCGCATGTCCCGGGGCGGCGCGCCCCGACTAGAGGCGCGAGACTAACCGGCTTTCCAGCGGCAAGTCTCGCATCTCTTCGCCCGGTTGTTCCGGGAGGCTACTTCGGCCGCGCGCCGTGCTGCTGCGCGCCCTGGGCGCGGTTGCGCTTGCTCTCGTCGCCGCCGGACTGCTTGCTCATGTGGCCGCGGTCGAAGTGGCCGCGGTCCTCTTCCTCGTCGGTGGCCAGGCGCTTGCCCATGCCGGGCTGGCTGCCCGAGCCGCCGCCCTGGCTGAAGGTCATGTCCTCGGCCGGGATGTCGTCGCCCTCCGGGATGGCGCTCACGCCCTTGCCGCCGCCGGTGGGGTAGTGGCCCTTTCCGAAGCCGCTGGTCTGCTGGGGATGCTTGCCGATCATGCCGGTGCGGCCTTCCAGGTCGCCCGCCTTGGAGTCGTCGCGGTGCTGGCCCATGCGATGGGTCTCCTCTCGGATGTCAGTCGTAACGCCGGCCCTCGGCCGGATCGCCGCGCGCGCCCAGCCAGGGATCGCCGGACTCCCGGGCCTCGTACGCGCCGCTGCGGCCCTCGGCCGGGTCGCCGCGCGGGCCGAGGTAGGGATCGCCCAGGTCGTCGATGTCGGGGGTGAAGTCGCGCCGCGTGACCCGCTGGGTCGCCCGCACGGGGCGCAGCGAGGTGTCGGTGTGCAGGTTCTCGGCCACGCCGCGCGGGCCCTTGTAGCGGGGCACGCCGCGCCGGTGGTCCAGGTTGGCGGTCATGGACGGCCCGCCCTGGGGCTCGACCCCGCCCTCGTGCGGGCCGGGGGCGACATAGGAGGAGGACGTCGCGCCCGCCTCGGTGGCCCCGACCGAGCCCAGCACGCCCGAGCGGTCGCCTTCGACCTTGTTGGTTTCGAAATGGCCCTTCTTGCCGGTGAGGTTCGGGCCGCCTTGCTCGGCCATGACGCGGGTACTCCTCCGACCGTTACGCGATCGTCGGAGGGGAAAGGGGTCACGGCCCCGGCGGTTCCTAAGGCCTCGCTTTTTCAAAAGAAAAAGGGGCCGGATCGCTCCGGCCCCTTTCGCACTTCCGACGCGTTCGGGCGTCAGGCCTTCTTGTCGAACAGCTTCTGCCAGCGGCGCTTCTCGCGGTTCTTCCAACCGCCGCGGTGGTAGGCGTCCGAACCGATCAGCGGCACCACGGTGGTGGCTTCGGCGAACACCATCTGTTCCCAGGTCACGTCGACCTTGCCCCAGGAGCAGGCCTCCTTGAGGGTCGAGGACGAGCAGGCGCCGTCGCGCACGTCGGCGACGGTGATCTGCACCGCGTACTTGTGCATGTCGGCTTCGATGCCGAGGATTTCGGCGCACACCACGGTGTCCTGGGCGAAGTTCTTCGGCACGCCGCCGCCGACCATGAACAGGCCGGTGGTGCCGGCCGCGATCTTCACGTCGGTCAGTTCGCGGAAGTCGGCCACCGCGTCGATGGTCAGGTAGGGCTTGCCTTCGGCCATGCGCTCCTTCTGGTGCTTGACCAGGCCGAAGCCGGCCGAGCTGTCCACGAACGCCGGGCAGAAGATCGGCACGCCCTCTTCATAGGCGGTCTGCACCAGGGTGCCGGTCTTCTTCGCGTTGCCGGCGGCCAGCCACTTGCCCATCTCGTAGATGAACTCGCGCGAGGAGTAGGGGCGCGGCTCGAGCAGGTTGCAGATCTCGTAGATCGTGTGGTCGACGCTCTGCAGCTCTTCTTCGTCGATGTAGGTGTCGTAGATGCGGTCGATGTACATCTCGCGCAGCTCACGGTCGTCCACCGTCGAGTCCGCCTGGTAGTGGCGGAAGCCCAGCGCTTCCAGGAAGTCCATGTCGACGATCGAGGCGCCGGTGGCGACCACCGCGTCGATCATCCCGAACTTCACCATGTCGCGGTAGACGTGCATGCAGCCGCCGGCCGAGGTCGACCCGGCCAGGATCAGCCACGGCGAGCAGTCCTTGTCCTCGATCGCCATGTTGAAGATGTCGGCCGCGCGCGCGGTGTCGCGCGAGGAGAACGACATCTTGCGCATGCTGTCGATGATCGGGCGAGCGTCGAACGAGGTCATGTCGACGTGCTCGACGGTCTTGGACAGCAGCTCCGCCTTGCGGTTGTTGTTCTGAACCGGTGCGTTCATCTCAGTGGTTTCCCAGTGGTTTGAGCGCCCGTCCTTCGTAAATCCGCGGGCCGGGACGGAGCGACCGGCGCGCGCGGAGGAAGCCCTCTATGGAACGGCCCCCGCTTTAAGCGGAGGCCGGCCGGAAGACTAACGATTTCAGGTCCCGCCCAGCTTCTTCGGCCGGTCGGGGGGCGGCTTAGCGACGACGGCGCTTCTTGCCGGCCGCGCCCTTCGGACGCGACAGACGCACCACCTTGCGCTCTTCCTCTTCGCGCTGACGCACGAGCGGGATGGCGCGCGGGGCCAGGCCGTACATCGAGGCCATCGGGCTGTCCTCGACCTCGACGGTCTCGGTGTCGCCGTAGCCGTTGAACCGGGTGTTCATGGCGACGCCGTAGGCGCCGAGCATGCCGATTTCGATGTAGTCGCCTTCGCGCACGTCGGCCGGCAGCCAGAACGGGCCCGGCATGTGGTCGATCGAGTCGCAGGTCGGACCGTAGAAGCGGAACGGCTTCAGTTCGGTCGAGGCCTCGCCGTCGCGGACGAGCTTCACCGGGAAGGGCCACTTGGAGTGCGTCGCGTCGAACAGCGAGCCGTAGGACCCGTCGTTCAGGTACAGCGCGTCGCCCTTCTTGAGGTCGACCTTGCACAGGATGGACGAGGACTCGGCCACCAGCGCGCGGCCGGGCTCGGCCCACAGCTCGGTCGTCTCCGACACCGGCATCTCGGCGAAGCCGCGATGGATGGCGTCGACGTATTCCTGCAACTCGGCCGGGTGCATGCCCGGATAGATCGACGGGAAGCCGCCGCCCACGTCGACCACGTCGGCGAACACGCCGGCGCGGACCAGGGCGCGCGAGACCTGCGCCATCGCCGCCTGGTAGGCGGACGGACGCATGCACTGCGAACCCACGTGGAAGGCCACGCCCATCAGCTCGTCGGTCGCCTGGCGGGTGGCCAGCAACAGCGACGGGGCCTGGTCCGGCGACACGCCGAACTTGCCCGACAGCGAGTAGGCCGCGCCGTCGGCGCTGACCGCCATGCGCACGATCAGGTTCAGATCCTTCGCACCGCCGGTCGCCTCGAGGATCTTCTGCAGTTCCTCATGGCAGTCGAGCGAGAAGGTCTTCACGCCGTAATCGAAGTACGCCTTGGCGATCGCCGCCCGGCTCTTCACCGGGTGCATGAACGCCAGGCGCGCTTGCGGCGCGACCGAACGCACGAGCTCGATCTCGGGGACCGAAGCCACGTCGAAGGACGTCACACCGTTGCGCCACAGGGTCTCGATGACCCACGCAGACGGGTTCGCCTTTACGGCGTAGAAAACGTCGCCTTTGAGATTAGCCTGGAACCATTTCGCCGCTTCGGCCACCGTACCCGGTCGCACGAGGGCGACAGGGCGTTCCGGAGACCGCGCTCGGACCAGGTCCAGGGGCGTATGGTGCTTTTCCACCCACGCAACCCCCAACAAGTTGTTGAACCCAGACCGGCGTTAGCAGCGTTTCGGACGTCCCGGGGTCCGCCGGAGCCGCGCGAGATAGGGTCATTTGAGCGGCGTGTAAAGTCTCCAATTGGTAAAACGCCGGGAATGGCCGAACATCGGCATGCGGCGGCTGGTCGCAACAGGTCTATCCATGGCGTTCCGCCGCCGGTGGCGGCATTGATTCGCGTTGTCATGAAAGCGTCGCGCAGCTCAGCCATTGCGGGCGCATAAGTAAGTGTGGGGGCCCGCGTGACCACGACCGCCGTGGCGTCGGTACGCGCCGTGACGAAGACGTTTGGATCGCACCGGGCGCTGGACGGCGTCTCGGTGGAGGTCCGCGCGGGCGAGATGGTGGCGCTGATCGGCCCGTCC
The DNA here is from genome assembly GCF_010975005.1 of Caulobacter sp. 17J65-9. GTDB lineage: Bacteria > Pseudomonadota > Alphaproteobacteria > Caulobacterales > Caulobacteraceae > 17J80-11. The sequence continues at coordinate 15,238 of NZ_JAAIVC010000027.1, forward strand.
GGGTCCGGCAAGTCGACCCTGCTGCGCGCCATCACCGGCCTGGCCCCGATCGACCGGGGCGCGGGCGCGATCGACGTGTTCGGCGTGGCCGTGCAGCGCGACGGACGGGTCAGCGGCCAGGTGCGCAAGGCGCGCGCGCGGCTCGGCTTCGTATTCCAGCAGTTCAATCTGGTCGGGCGGCTGTCGCTGTTCACCAACACCCTGCTGGGCGCGCTGCCGCGGCTTCCCTTCTGGCGCGGCCTGCTCGGCGCCTGGCCGCAGACTGAAAAGCGCCGCGCCATGGAGGCCTTGGCCCGCGTCGGCGTGGCCGACTACGCCGGCCAGCGCGCCAACACCCTCTCCGGCGGCCAGCAGCAGCGCGGCGCCATCGCCCGCGTGCTGGTCCAGGGCGCCCAGGCGATCCTGGCCGACGAGCCGGTCGCCTCGCTCGACCCCGTGTCGGCCCGCCGGGTGATGGAGCTGCTGGTCGAATTGAACCAGCGCGACGGCCTCGGCGTAATCGTCACGCTGCACCAGGTCGACTACGCCATCCGCTATTGCGACCGGGTGATCGCCCTGCAGGAGGGCAAGGTCGTCTACGACGGCCCGAGCAAGACGCTCGGCCGCGCAAAACTCATCGAGATCTACGGTCCTGAGATCGAGGACGCGTTCTGGGAGGGAGTCGCCCCATGATCCGCCGCACCGCCCTTATGGGCCTGGCCGCCCTGTCGCTGGCCCTGACCGGCTGCAATCAGGCCGAGAAGCCGGCCGCCAACGCGCCGAACGAGATCAACTTCTCCATCCTGTCGACGGAGAACTCCCAGAACCAGGAGCAGCTGTGGAAGCCGTTCCTGGCCGACATGGAGAAGCAGACCGGGCTGAAGGTGAAGCCGTTCTTCGCCTCCAACTACACCTCGCTGGTCGAGGCCATGAAATTCAACCAGGTGCAGGTGGGCTGGTTCTCCAACCAGTCGGGCCTGGAGGCGGTGCGCCGCGGCGGCGGCCAGGTGTTCGTCCGCTCGTCCGACCCGTCGGGCGTGGACGGCTATCACTCGGTGATCATCGTCAAGGCCGACAGCCCGCTGACGCTGGACGACATCACCGCCTGCGGCAAGAAGCTGACCTTCGGCCTCGGCGACGCGAAGTCCACTTCGGGCACGCTGGCGCCGATGACCTACCTGTTCCTGCCCAAGGGCATCGACCCGCAGAAGTGCTTCAAGACGGTCCGCTCGGCCAACCATGAAGCCAATCTGATGTCGGTGGCCAACGGCGTGCTGGACGCCGCCACCAACAACTCCACCCAGCTGAAGCTGCTGAAGGCGAGCCGGCCGGAGCTGGCGGCCAAGGTGAAGGTGGTGTGGACCTCGCCGACCCTGCCGGAAGACCCGATCGTCTGGCGCAAGGACCTGGATCCGGCCACCAAGGAGAAGGTCCGCTCCTTCTTCCTGACCTACGGGACCGGCACGGGCCCCGAGGCCGAGCGCCAGCGGGCCGTCCTGGCCAAGCTGTCCTTCGGGGTGTTCAAGCCGGCCGACGATTCGCACCTGCTGCCGGTGCGCGAGATGGAGGCGACCGAGGTCCTGCTGGAGGCCCGCAACTCGGGCGACGCGGCCGCCGTGGCCAAGGCCGAGAAGGCGCTGGCCGACATTATTCGCGAACGCGCCGCGCTGGAGGCCAAGACCGCCCAGGCCCCGGCCGACGCCCCCGCCCGGTAAACGAGCTTCCGATGACCGCCGCCGCCGTTCCCGCCCCGCCGAAGCGGTCCGTCTCGGACGTCGCCTTCGACGTCCTGCTCTGGGGCGGCGTCCTGGCCCTGCTGGCGGCCAGCTTCGGCCCGGCGGAGATGTACAAGCTGCCGCTGGTGATCTCGAAGTCCGAGAACATGCGCCAGTTCGCCCAGGGCTTCGCCAATCCGGACTGGAGCGACTGGCGGCTTTATGTCGGCCAGATGTGGCTGACCATCCAGATCGCGCTGTGGGGCACCTGCATCGCCGTGGTCCTGGCCGTGCCGCTGGGCCTGGCGGCGGCGCGCAACATCGCGCCCGCCTGGATCGTGCAGCCGGTGCGCCTGGCGCTGGACGTGCTGCGCTCGGTGCCCGACCTGGTGATGGGCACCATCTTCGTGGTGGCCGTGGGCCTGGGCCCGTTCGCCGGCGTCATGGCCCTGGCGCTCAACACCGGCGGGGTGCTGGGCAAGCTGTTCTCCGAGGCGGTCGAATCGATGGACCCGCGTCCGGTCGAGGGCGTGCGCGCCACCGGCGCGACGCCGCTGCACGAGATCGTCTGGGGCGTGATTCCCCAGGTCGCGCCGCTGTGGACCTCCTACGCCCTCTACCGCTTCGAATCGAACTCGCGCTCGGCCACCGTGCTGGGCCTGATCGGGGCCGGCGGCATCGGCCAGCTGCTGTTCAGCAACCTGCAGAGCTTCGAGTACGAGCGCGTGTCGGCCATCGCCATGGTCATCACGGTCGCCGTCTTCCTGATCGACCGACTGTCCCAGGCGATCCGAAAGCGACTCCTTTAGTTCGGAGCGCCGCTCGCCGACCTGTCGGGCGCTCTTCCAGCGAAATCGCGTCAAACGCGCCGGATTCCGCACCTGCGCCGGGCGCGGGCAGGTCGCGCGCGCGGCTGCCTGATAGCGTTCATCTGCGGGCGAGGTGATCGCGGGGGCGCCAGTTCCCACCGACTCTTCGGCGAACGTGGGTCGACGGGTAACGGGTCGTTGTGACCTTTACGCACCACTTTCGCTCCGGGTGCGGACTGTCATTTTTCCTTCGCACAACTGCTAAGTCGCCGTCATGCGGCCCTCGTACATCCCCGCTCGACCTGACGTGAATGGGTCGGGTGGGGATCTAAAGGACCAATGACCATGCGGAATAACCCGCTGCTCGCCGGCGCCGCTCTCGGCGTCCTCGCGGCCGTCGCCCTCGGCGCCGCCGCGCAAGCTCAAGAGCTGTCGACCGCCTGGAAGGGCGCGCCGGAATTCTCGAACGACGACGTGAAGTTCAAAGTCCGCGGCCGCATCCTGGTCGACGGCGTGTACGAAGACGTCGATCGCGAGACCGGCGTCGACTTCTCCGCCCGTCAGGTCCGCGGCCGCCAGGTGTTCCTGGGCGTCGAAGGCCAGCTGAACTCGCAGTGGGCCTACAAGATCGAAGGCGGCTGGGTGAACGGCGGCACGCCGTCGTGGGACGACGTGGTCATCGAGTACAAGCCGACCGAGCAGATCTCGCTGATGGCGGGTAACCTGAAGGTCGCCTCGCTCGAGAACCTGACCTCGACCCGCTTCACCTCGTTCATGGATCGCGGCCCGTTCGCCGACGTGACCGACGCCAGCTACACCCTGGGCGTGGTCGGCAAGTACGTCAGCAACTACAACTGGTCGGCCGCCGTGGGCGTGACCGGTGGTTCGATCAACGACGCCGACGTCGCCGCCGGCAACGGCGTGGTCGACGCTGAAGAGCGTCTGGGCGTCACCGGCCGCTTCACCTACGCGCCGATCGTCACCGACACCGACAAGCTGCACCTGGGCCTGTGGGGTCGCTACCGCGACGCCGGTTCGGAAGCCTTCACCTACCAGGCTCGCCCGAACACCAACTACGGCAACCGCTACGTCTCGACCGGCGGCTACGCCACGGCCGACACCACCTACGCCGCCGAGCTGGCCTACGTGCACAACAATTTCTCGGTGCAGGGCGAGTACGCCGTGATCAACGCCGAGGGGCTGACCGCCACCGCGACGAAGACCGCCGACGCCGAGATCAAGACCGGCTACGCTTACGTCAGCTGGTTCCCGACCGGCGAGAGCCGCAACTACGACGTGAAGAAGGCCGAGTTCGGCCGCCAGAAGGTCCTGAACCCGACCACCGCGGGCGGCGCCGGCGCCATCGAACTGCTGGCGCGCTACGACTACGCCGACCTGACCGACGCCCACAACGTCGCTCCGGCCGCCACGCCGTGGACCGGCACCCTGGCCAACGCCGGCGAGTACACCGGCGTCACCCTCGGCGCGAACTACTATCCGTTCCCGTACGTCAAGTTCGTCGCCAACTACACCGTTGGTAAGAACGACCTGCCGAACAAGACGATCACCAACGGTGTCGCCAAGAACGACGTCGACGTGAACGTCTTCCAACTGCGCGCTCAGCTGGACTTCTAATGAATTGGCGGTCCGCGGCCTTCGCCGCGGACCGTTCCTTTCCCCCTTCCGGCGGCCGGGTTAAACACCCTCGTCGCCTTGGAGAGAGACCGATGAAAAAGCTTCTCGTGGCGGCCGCCGCTGTCGCCGCCCTGACCGCCGGCGCCTCGCCGGCCTTCGCCGCCGGCCGCGACTACGTTTGGGCCGCCGGTTCGTCGACCGTGTTCCCGTTCTCCACCCGCGTGGCTGAAAACTTCGCCCGCAAGACCGGCATGAAGGCTCCGAAGGTCGAGAGCCTGGGCACCGGCGGCGGCATCAAGCTGTTCTGCTCGGGCACGGGCGCCGGCTTCCCGGACATCGCCAACGCCTCGCGTCCGATGAAGAAGTCCGAGTTCGACGCCTGCGCCGCCAAGGGCGTGAAGGACATCGTCGAGATCAAGGTCGGCTTCGACGGCATCGTGGTCGCCACCGACAAGGACGGCGCCGACTACAGCTTCAAGACCGAGCACCTGTACCTGGCCCTGGCCAAGAACGCCCTGCGCGGCGGCCAATTCCCGGCCAACCCGTACACCACCTGGGATCAGATCGGCACCGGCCTGCCGGGCAACCGCATCCTGGTGTACGGCCCGCCGCCGACCTCGGGCACCCGCGACGCCTTCGTGGAGCTGGCCCTGGAAGCCGGCGCCCGCAAGTTCCCGACCATGGACCAGATCCGTGGCGACAACGAGAAGCGCTTCAAGCAGCTGGCCGACACCATCCGTGAGGACGGCGCCTGGGTCGACGCCGGTGAAAACGACAACGCCATCGTCGGCACCCTGACCAAGACCCCGGGCTCGCTCGGCATCTTCGGGTACTCGTACCTGGAAGAGAACATGGACAAGGTGAAGGCCGCGAAGGTCAACGGCGTCGCTCCGACCGCCCAGACCATCGCCGACGGCTCCTACCCGCTGTCGCGCTCGCTCTACATCTACGTGAAGAAGGCCAACGTCGGCGTCACGCCGGGCCTGAAGGAATTCGTCGCCGAGTTCGTGTCCGACGCGGCCACCGGCCGTGGCGGCTACCTGCAGGACCGCGGTCTGATCCCGCTGCCGGCCGGCCAGCACGACGGCCAGAAGCAGGTCGCCGCCAACCTGCCGCCGATGAAGCGTCCGGCCGCCTAAGCGACCGACCCCTTCGAAGTCAGGAACGCCGCGGATCGCAAGGTCCGCGGCGTTTTCTTTTTTCCTCCCGTGCGCAGCGGGGGAGGAGAGCTCAGTCGCCGGTCCGCTTCAGCTCGGCCTCGATCTCCAGCGTGACCTCGTCGCCCACGGCGGGGATGTACGTCGTGATCCCGAAGTCCGAGCGCTTGATCCTGGCCTCGCCGGCGAAGCCCAGCGAGTAGCGCTTGTCGAGCGGATTGGTCCCGGCCTGGTTGAACTGGACGTCCACGCTCACCGGCTTGGTCACCCCGCGCAGGGTCAGGTCGCCCGTGACCTTCGCGGTCTTCGGCCCGGTCGGCTGCACCTGGGTGGAGTTGAAGGTGGCGACCGGGAACTTCTCGACGTCGAGGAACTCGGACGACTTCACGTGCTTGTCCAGCGCAGGGTTCAGCGTGCCCAGCGAGGTGGTGTCGATCGTGACGTTGATCTTGCTGGCGGCGGGGGACTTGGCGTCGAGGTGCAGCACGCCCTCGACCTTGGCGAACTGGCCGACATAGGTCGAATAGCCCAGGTGCGAGACCTTCCAGGTGATCTTGCTGTGGGCCGGATCGATCGCATAGGTCCCGGCCTGCACCTCGGCCGGGTTCTGGGTGACCGCCTGGCGGGCCGCGGCGGGACCGCCCAGCGCCAGGAGAACGGCGGCGCCGGCGGCGGCGAACTCGTGCTTGATCAACATGGACGCGTACTCCGGAACCCTCAGGAAGGGGCGGAAACGCGCCGCGGTTCCCGGCTCAGCTTTCCGGCGTGTTGGCCTTCAGCTCCGCCAGCCAGACCCGCGCGTTGCCGTCGGACGGCGCGCGCCAGTCGCCGCGCGGCGACAAGCTGCCGCCGGTCACCACCTTCGGCCCGTTCGGCATGGCCGAACGCTTGAACTGGCTGATCTGGAAGAAGCGGAACAGGAAGACCTCCAGCCACTTGCGGATCTCGGCCAGGTCGTAGGCGCGCCTGGCCTCGTCGGGCAGGCCCGGCGGCCAGGCCCCCGCCTTGGCGTCGCGGAAGGCGTGCCAGGCCAGGAAGGCGATCTTCGACGGACGCAGGCCGAAGCGGTTCACGTAGTAGAGGTTGAAGTCCTGCAGGGCGTAGGGACCGACCTTGACCTCGGTGCTCTGCATGGCGCCGGACGCGTCGGCCGGCACCAGCTCGGGCGAGATCTCCTGGGCGACGATGGCGCGCAGCACCTCGGCGGTCTCCTCGACCACCACGCCGGAGTTCGCCACCCAGCGGATCAGGTGCTGGATCAGGGTCTTCGAGACCGAGGCGTTGACGTTGTAGTGGCTCATCTGGTCGCCGACCCCGTAGGTGCACCAGCCCAGCGCCAGCTCCGACAGATCGCCGGTGCCCAGCACCAGGCCGCCGCGCTGGCTGGCGGCGCGGAACAGGTAGTCGGTGCGCAGGCCCGCCTGCACGTTCTCGAAGGTCACGTCGTGCACCGGCTCGCCCTTGGCGAACGGGTGGCCGAGGTCGGCCAGCATCCGCTCGGCGGCGGGGCGGATGTCGATCTCCTCGGCGGTGATCCCCAGCGCCCGCATCAGCTTCCAGGCGTTGGACTTGGTGCCGTCCGAGGTGCCGAAGCCGGGCATGGTGAAGCCCAGAATGTCGGTCCTCGGCCAACCCATCAGGTCGAAGGCGCGGCAGGCGACCAGCAGGGCGTGGGTCGAATCCAGCCCGCCGGAGACGCCGATCACCAGCTTCTTGGTGCTGGTGGCCTGCAGCCGCTTCATCAGCCCCTGCACCTGGATGCTGAAGGCTTCGTAGCAGTCCTTGTCCAGCCGGGCCGGGTCGTCCGGCACGTAGGGGAAGCGGTCGATCTGCCGTTTCAGCCCGAGGTCGGCGTAGGACGGCTCGAACGCGAAGGTGACGCGCCGGAACTCGGTCTCCGGATGTCCGGAGAAGGCGGCGGCGTCGTTAAAGGTGCCGTCGCGCAGGCGGTCCAGCCGGATCCGCTCCACGTCGACGTCGGCGATGGCCATCTGCGACTTGGTCGGGAAGCGCTGGGTCTCGGCCAGCAGGGCGCCCAGCTCGTGGATGGTGGCCTGGCCGTCCCAGGCCAGGTCGGTGGTGCTCTCGCCCGGACCCGAGGCCGAATAGACGTAGGCCGCGTGGCAGCGCACCGACTGCGAGGCGCACAGCAGGGCCCGCTCGTCGGCCTTGCCGATCACCACGTTCGACGCCGACAGATTGCAGAGGATCAGGGCGCCGGCCAGGGCGCCGCGGATGCTGGGCGGCGAGGGCGACCAGAAGTCCTCGCAGATCTCCACGTGGAAGACGAAGTCGCGATAGTCGCCAGCCTCGAACACCAGGTCGGCGCCGAACGGCACGGTCTGGCCGGCCAGGCGCACGCTCAGGCCCTTCAGGCCCGCGCCGGACGCGAACCAGCGCTTCTCATAATATTCGCGGTAGTTGGGCAGGAAGGTCTTGGGCACCACGCCCAGCACCCGGCCGCGGTGGATCACCACGGCGGTGTTGTAGAGCCGGCCCTCGCGCCGGACCGGCGCGCCGACCACCAGCACCGCCGCCAGCGCCTTGCTGGCCTCGCAGACCTCGGCGACCCCGGCCTCGACCGCGTCCAGCAGGGCGTCCTGCAGGTGCAGGTCGTCGATGGCGTAGGCCGACAGCCCCAGCTCCGGGAACACCATCAGGCCGCAGCCCTCGGCGTCGCCCTGGCGGGCCAGCTCGATGGTCTTGGCGGCGTTCGAGGCCGGGTCGCCGACCTCGATGCGCGGCGTGCAGGCGGCCACCCGCACGAACCCCTGACGGTGGATGGAGTAGAACTGGGACGCGTTGGAAGCCACGCAAAGACCTCGTGCGGAAACGCCGTTCGCGCACGATTTAAGCCTTAGCGCGAAGGTTTTCCATCACTGCGACCTTCCTTCTCCCCTTGCGGGAGAAGGGAAGTTAAGCCGCGTTGCGCCGCCGCAGCCGCGCCAGGCGCCGCAGACGCCGCCAGAAGCGGGTCTTCTCCGGCTCCGGATAGGGCTGCAGGTTGCGCACGAACTCTTCGGCCGAAGCGCGCCAGGAGAACTTCTCGGCGTAGGCGCGCACCGTCTTGCGGTCGCACTTCAGCGCTTCCAGGCAGGCCTCGCGCAGGTCGTCGTGGATCGCGCCGGCGCCAGAGCCCGGAATGATGTCGATCGGGCCGTGGGCCGGGAAGGCGGCCACCGGCGTGCCGGTCGCCATGGCTTCCAGGATCACCAGGCCGAAGGTGTCGGTCCAGGACGGGAAGACGAACACGTCGGCGTCGGCGAAGCAGCGGGCCAGCTCGTCGCCGAACTTGGCGCCCAGGAACACCGCCTTGGGATACTTGGCCTGCAGCTCCTCGCGGGCCGGACCGTCGCCGACCACCACCTTGGTGCCGGGCAGGTCCGTCGCCAGGAAGGTCTCGATGTTCTTCTCCACCGCCACGCGGCCGACGTTCAGCCAGATCGGGCGGGGCAGGTCCTTGTAGATCGGCTCCAGGTCCGGGCGGAACAGCTCGGTGTCGACGCCGCGCGACCAGGGCGAGACGTTGCGGAAGCCGTGCTTGACCAGCTCGTCGCGCAGCGTCGGCGTCGCGACCATCAGCCGGCCCGACGGATTGTGGAACCAGCGCATGTAGGCGTAGCCCGCCTGCACCGGCACCGGGAACCGGGCCGAGACGTATTCCGGGAACTTGGTGTGGTAGCTGGTCGTGAACGGCAGCTTCCACTCCAGGCAGATGCGCCGCGCCGCCAGGCCGATCGGGCCCTCGGTGGCGATGTGGATGCCGTCCGGCTCGAAGGTCTTGAAGCGCTCGCGGATCTCTTCGTAGGCGCCCAGCGCCAGACGGATCTCCGGATAGGTCGGGCAGGGGATGGTCTTGAACTGGTCCGGCGAGAGGACCAGCACCTCGTGCCCCATCGCGCGGCATTCGGCCACGGTGCGGGTCAAGGTGCGCACGACCCCGTTCACCTGGGGCTCCCACGCGTCCGTCGCTAACAGAATCCGCATACGCAGCTTCGACCCGACCCTTGAAGACCCAAGCCGTATAAGAGGGATTTGTGACAATTGCGAGGGATCAGGATTAACGACGCCGCGCGGTTTGCAGTCGCGCCCGGGGGGGCTATGGATCGCGCGATCATGTCAGACACCGCTTCCCTCGAACCTCGCGGTCGCGACACGCCCAAGTCGCGCCGGACCCGCGCCCGCATCCTGGACACCGCCATGCGGCTGTTCGCGGACATCGGCGTGGTCGAGGCGACCAATCCGAAGATCGCCGAGGCGGCCGAGCTGACCCGCGGGGCCATGCTCTATCACTTCCCCGACCGCGAGAGCCTGCTCGCCGCCGCCGCCGCCCACGTGCAGGCCGCGCGCGAGGTGCTGTTCCGCCAGGCCCACGCCGCCCTGCCGCGCGGGGCCGACGCCGTGGACGAGGCGATCGACGCCTACTGGCGGTTGCTGCAGACCCAGCCGTTCCGCGCTTTCATGGAGCTGGAGGCGGCCGCCCGCACCGACCCGCAGGTGGCCGACGCCATCCGCCCGGCTCAGGCCGCCTTCGACCGTTCCGGCGTCGGCGGCCCGCTGCTGGGCTTCCTGCAGGCCGGGCGGGATCCGCGCTTCCAGGCCAGCCGCGACCTGGCCCGCTTCGCCCTGGAGGGCCTGGCCCGCACCGGTCCCAGCTACGAGCGCGACGCCCGCGTCCAGGCCGTGCTGAAGGTGGTCAAGCGCGCCGCCCACATGCTCAACCGCAAGGGCGACGTCACCGACCTGTGGGATTAGGTCGCGCTCCCGCGCCCCAGCCTCATTTCTGACGCGCCCGTCCGCGACCTCGCGCTCGCGTTCGCCCTCTTTCCGTAAGGGCGCCGCGAGGCTAAGTGAGCCCGAACTTAGGAGTTTCGCCTGATGCCGCTCGACATGGCGCCGCTGCCCAGCACCTGGGACAGCCTCGATCAGGGCAAGTACCGCAACGAGACCGACGCGGTCCGTGACCTGCTGGCGCGCGTTCCCCTGACGCCGGAAGAGCGCAAGGCCGTGCGCGACGAGGCCGAGGCCCTGGTCCGCGGCGCTCGCTCGCAGACCAAGCGCCAGGGCGTGGTCGAAAGCTTCCTGCAGCAGTTCTCGCTGGGCACCCGCGAGGGCCTGGCGCTGATGTGTCTGGCCGAAGCTCTGCTGCGCACGCCCGACGAAGGCACCCGCGACAAGCTGATCGCCGAGAAGATCGGCTCGGCCGACTGGGCCTCGCACCTGGGCAAGTCCGACAGCCTGTTCGTCAACGCCTCGACCTGGGGCCTGATGCTGACCGGCCGGATCGTCGACGTCGACGAGCAGGCCAAGAACGACCTCGGCGGCTTCCTGGCCCGCCTGGCCGGCCGCATCGGCGAGCCGGTGATCCGCGAAGCCGTGGGCGCGGCCGTGCGCATCATGGGCGAGCAGTTCGTGCTGGGCCGCACCATCGAGAGCGCGCTGAACCGCTCCAAGAAGGAAGGCTATCTCTGCTCCTTCGACATGCTGGGCGAGGGCGCGCGCACCGCGGCCGACGCCGAGCGCTACGAAGGGCTCTACGCCAAGGCCATCGAGACCGTCGGCAAGAGCAAGGGCGGCACGGGGCCGGAGACCGGCCACGGCGTCTCGGTGAAGTTGTCGGCGCTCTGCCCGCGCTACGAGGCCACGCACGAGGCCCGGGTGTGGGAGGAGCTCTATCCCCGCATCAAGCGCCTGGCCCTGATCGCCAAGCAGTACGACCTGAACTACGCCATCGACGCCGAAGAGGCCGACCGTCTGGTGCTGTCGATGAAGCTGATCGACCGCCTGGTCCGCGAGCCGGAGCTGGGCGACTGGACCGGCCTCGGCGTCGTCGTCCAGGCCTACCAGAAGCGCGGCCTGGAAGTGATCCAGCGCCTGGCCGAGCTGTCGCGCTCGTCCGGCCGCCGCCTGATGGTGCGCCTGGTGAAGGGCGCCTACTGGGACAGCGAGATCAAGAAGGCCCAGGTCGCCGGCCGTCCGGACTATCCGGTCTACACCACCAAGCCGGCCACCGATCTCAGCTACCTGGTCTGCGCCAAGGCGCTGATCGACGCCGCGCCGAACCTCTACCCGCAGTTCGCCACCCACAACGCCCACACCCTGGCCGCCGTGCGCCACATGGCCCAGGCCAAGGGCGTAGCGATCGAGCATCAGCGCCTGCACGGCATGGGCGAGGCGCTCTACGCCGCCGCCCAGACCCGCTACGGCGGCGTCACCATCCGCGCCTACGCGCCGGTGGGCGGTCACGAGGACCTGCTGCCCTACCTGGTGCGCCGCCTGCTGGAGAACGGCGCCAACACCTCCTTCGTCCACGCCCTGCTGGACGATCGCGTCCCGGCCGACCAGGTCGTCGCCGACCCGATCACCGCCGTCGAAGCCCAACCCGACCGTCACCCCAAGATCCCGACCCCGGAAAACATGTACGGACCTGACCGCAAGAACTCGCTCGGCCTCGACTTCTCCCAGGCCGACGCGCGCGCCTCGATCGGCCGCGCCGTGACCGCCGTCGAAGGCGAGCGCATCCAGGCCGGCCCGATCGTGGGCGGCAAGCTGCGCCCGGGCGCCGGCCCCCAGCCGGTGACCAGCCCCTCCGACCGCTCGCGCGTGCTGGGCGAGGTTTCTGAAGCCACCGAAGGCGACGTCGCCGACGCCATCCGCCTGGGCCACGCCGCCCAGATCGGCTGGGACGCCATGGGCGGTCCGAAGCGCGCGGTGGTGCTGCGCGCCATGGGCGACGCGCTGGAAGCCGACATGGAGCGCCTGGTGGCGCTGCTGTCGCGCGAAGCCGGCAAGACGCTGAACGACGGCGTCGCCGAGGTGCGCGAGGCGGCCGACTTCTGCCGCTACTACGCCGCCCTGGCCGAGAAGCAGTTCGCCAAGGCCGAGACCCTGACCGGCCCGGTCGGCGAGACCAACCACCTGGAACTGCACGGCCGCGGCGTGTTCGTCTGCATCAGCCCGTGGAACTTCCCGCTGGCCATCTTCACCGGCCAGATCGCCGCGGCGCTCGCCGCCGGCAACGCCGTGCTGGCCAAGCCGGCCGAGCAGACCCCGCTGATCGCCGCCGAAGCCGTGCGCCTGTTCTTCAAGGCCGGCCTCGACGCCAAGCTGCTGGCCCTGCTGCCGGGCCGCGGCGAGACCGTCGGCGCCATGCTGACCGGCCACGCCCAGATCGACGGCGTCGCCTTCACCGGCGGCACCGACACCGCCTGGAAGATCAACCAGACGCTAGCCGCCCGCCGCGGCCCGATCGTGCCGTTCATCGCCGAGACCGGCGGCCTGAACGGCATGTTCGTGGACACCACGGCGCTGCGCGAGCAGGTCATCGACGACGTGATCCTCTCGGCGGTCGGTTCGGCGGGTCAGCGCTGCTCGGCCCTGCGCATCCTTTACGTGCCCAAGGATTCGGCCGACGGCCTGATCGAGGGCCTCAAGGGCGCCATGGACGCCCTGGTGATGGGCGACCCGGCCGAGGCTTCGACCGACGTCGGCCCGGTGATCGACGAGGAGGCCCGCGCCAACCTCGAGGCCCACGTCGAGCGCCTGAAGAAGGAAGCCAAGATCCTCAAGCAGATGGATCCGGGTGCGCTCTCCAACCAGGGCGTGTTCTTCGGCCCGGTGATCGCCGAGATCCCGACCCCGGACTTCCTCGAGCGCGAGGTGTTCGGCCCGGTGCTGCACGTCTACCGCTACGATCCGTCCGACCTGGAGGACGTCGCCCGCAAGCTGGCCGCCCGCGGCTACGGCCTGACGCTCGGCGTGCACAGCCGCATCGAGGCCTTCGCCGAAGAGGTGAAGCGCCTGGTCCCGGCCGGCAACGTCTACGTCAACCGCTCGATCATCGGCGCGGTGGTCGGCGTCCAGCCGTTCGGCGGCGAAGGCCTGTCCGGCACCGGCCCGAAGGCCGGCGGCCCGCACGCCCTGCTGCGCTACGCCTCGGAGCGCGCGGTGTCGGTCAACATCGCCGCCCAGGGCGGCGACCCGGCGCTGCTGAATCTCTGAGCACCTTCTCCTCCCCTGCGCCGGAGGCGCGGGGGAGGGGGACCACCGAAGGTGGTGGAGGGGGCGTCAGCTGGTACCCGGCTGGCGCTCTTTTTTTATCTGTAGGTCCGATGAGCCGTCGCGTCGGGGTTCAGCTTCTTCCGAAGGGTCAGAGCATGCTCGGCAAATCTCGCCAGTGATGCTGATCCTTGCTCCAATGCCCGTTCAACCCGGATGTCGACGGCAGGACTATAAGCTTCGCACCGCTAAGCGTTTCAGGCCTCAGTCCGCACTGGATATGGCGCGTGTTGAAGTAGATCTTTGCTGCCATCTTGCTGGTGAAGGCGACGGCTCTCGGCTTGAATTTGGCGATCTTGGCGCTGAAGCCGGAGATGTCGCAATTCGCCATTGAAATCTGGCGGTCCGTTCCAGACTCGATCTGATTTAGGTCGGTCAGCCCGATTCCAAACGAAAGCAGGTCACTGAAGTTTTCCGGCCGGATCTGGCGATCGGTCAGTCCGACTTCGTGCAGGACCCTGTAAAACCTGTTGGTTCCGTCGGCGTAAAACGTAGCTGTCGCCGCAGACTTCGCGCCCTTGGCGGTTCCGCAGAACACGATCTGCAAACCCTCCCTCAGCAGATCTCTCAAGGCAGCCTCCTTGGCCGTTTTCCTCGTAACCGCCCAACGATAACACAGCTTCAGGCACCCCACGGGGCCTGCCGCGGCGGGGACGTCGGCCGATGCTCGGCTTTCCTTCTCATCTTGTCGGTAGGCATGAAAAAGGGGGGCGGCCCGCGGCTCGCCCCCTCCACCACACTTCGTGTGGTCCCCCTCCCCCGCTGCGCGGGGGAGGAGAAAGAGTCAGCCGCCGCCTTCGCCGGCCGGCACGGTCTCCGGCGCGACCTCGTAGACCCGCGAGCAGTACTCGCACGTCACCCGGATCAGGCCGTCCTCCTCGGTCATCGAGTCGCGCTCGTCCTGGCCGAACGAGCGCAGCATGCCCACTACCCGGTCGCGCGAGCAGCGGCAGAAGGCGCGCAGCGGCTTGGGCGTGAACAGGCGCACGCCGTCCTCGTGGAACAGGCGGTACAGCAACCGTTCCGGCGCGATCTCCGGATCGATCAGCTCGTCTTCGCCCAGCGTCTCGAACAGCACCTGCTCGCGCTCCCAGGCGTCGTCGGTCGAACCGCGCGCCTCGTCGCCGGCCATGTACTGGATGGCCATGCCGCCGGCCCGCCAGGACGTGCCCTCGGCGGTCTGCAGCTGGCCGACGGCCAGGCGCACGCGGGTCGGCACCTGCTCGGACTGGGCGAAGTAGTGCTCGGCCGACAGGGCCAGGGTCTCGCCCTCGATCGGGGTGACGCCCTGGTAGCGGTCCATGTTCGGGCCCTGGTCGACGGTCATGACGAACACGCCCTTGCCCAGCAGGGTCTTGGCCCCGGGCCGCGCGAAGCCGTGGCTGACCTCTTCGACCCGCTCGGGGTCGAAGCTGCAGTAGCCGCGCAGGCCTCCGGAGGTGTCGTAGTCGACCACCACGTAGGAGACCGGGCCGTCGCCCTGGGCCTGGACGATCAGCTTGCCCTCGAACTTCAGGCTGGAGCCGACCAGGGCGGCCAGCGCGCAGGCCTCGCCCAGCAGGTTGGCGACCGGCTCGGGATAGGCGTGGCGCGAGAGGATGTCGTCGATCACCGGGCCCAGGCGCACGATGCGGCCCCGGACGGGCCAGCCTTCGATCTGGAACGCGGCGACGAGGTCGTCGGCGGAGTTATGCGTTTCGGTCACGGAGAAACCTTCAGCGGGCGGCGCGGACGTCGCCGATATTGGGAGCGCCGCGTCGCGCGCGGCGGTTGCCGGACCAAATAGGAAGAATGCCGCTCTCGGAAAAGTCCGTCGACGGCGCGACCGGGCGGCGCAGACCTCCCGGACGCCCGGAACCCCTTCGGCCGCGAAGGGTTGAGCCCGGACGTCCGTTATCGAGGGAGCGTATCGCCATGCCCGGGAGACTGAAGCTCAAGCCGCTGCACGAGCAGGTCGTGGTCATCACCGGGGCCACCTCCGGCATCGGCCTGGCCACCGCCCGCGAAGCCGCCAGCCGCGGCGCGGCCGTGTTCCTGATCGCCCGCAACGAGGCGGCGCTGCGCACCCTGGTGGACGAGATCAAGGCGCGCGGCGGGCGCGCCGGCCTGGCCGTCGCCGACGTCGGCGACGAGGCCCAGGTGCGGGCCGCCGCCGAGAAGTGCCGCGCCGAGTTCGGCGGCTGGGACACCTGGATCAACGACGCCGGGGTAACGATCTTCGGCCCGATCCGCGAAACCACGCTGGAGGACCAGCGCCGGCTGTTCGACACCAACTACTGGGGCGTGGTGCACGGCTCGCTGGCGGCGGTCGAGCATCTGCGCATGCGCCCGGTCGGCGGCGCGGTGATCAACGTCGGCTCGGTGCTGGGCGACGCGCCCATGCCGGTGCAGGGCGTCTATTCGGCGGCCGAGCACGCGGTGAAGGGCTTCACCAACGCGCTGCGCATGGACCTCATGCACGAGAACGCGCCGGTGGCGGTGACCCTGATCAAGCCCTCGTCGGTCGACACCCCCTACAAGGACCACGGCAAGAACCTGACCGACGCGCCGGTGCGCACGCCCTCGCCGGTCTATTCGGCGGAAGCGGTGGCCGAGGCCATCCTGCACTGCGCCGAGCACAAGGTCCGTGAACTGACCGTCGGCGGCGGCGGGCGCGCCCTGGCCGGCTTCTACAACGCCATGCCCAGCGTGGCCGAGCCGCTGTTCGCCCGCATGATGCCGGGCCTGCACCGCGACAAGCACGCCACCCGCCGTCGCACGGACGACGCCCTGCACCAGCCGGGCCGCGACCTGCTCGAGCACTCCAACTACGGCCGGGTGCGCCGGCGCAGCCTGTTCACCTGGGCGGAGATGCACCCCTTCACCATCGTCGGCACGGCGCTGGGCCTCGGCGTCGCCGCCGGCGGCGTGGCCCTGGCCGCCAAGGTGCGCGCCGAGCGTCGCGAGCAGCGCGCCGAGACGCGCTGGCTGAAGTCGCACGCCGCGGACCTGGGCTCACACGCGGCCGACCTGGGCCGCCGGCTGTCCGACCGCGCCCAGAC
>NZ_JAAIVC010000280.1 GCF_010975005.1 Caulobacter sp. 17J65-9
AGGCGGCGCGGCGCGCCGACGAAGGCCCGGGCCGGATCCGCCGCGCGCAGGAGGCGGCCTACCGCGTGGCCACCGCCCTGGCCGGCGACGCAGCCCTCTACGAGGCGGCGATCCGGGCGCTCTACGCCGGCGACGCCGCGGGCTTCGCGGCCTCGACCGAGGCCTGGCCCGCCGACGTCCGCGACCACGTGCGCAAGCTGGCGGCGGCGGCTTTCGAGGGGTGAGGGGAGGACGCGCGGCCAGCCTTTAATCCGCTCATCCCCGCGAAAGCGGGGACCCAGAGCGCTCAGGGGGCAGGCCGCGCAAACCGCTTCATGAAGGCTTGTGCGCGCCCGTCAGTCGCCGCGGACCTGGGTCCCCGCTTTCGCGGGGATGAGCCGAAATTTGAGCGCTCACCACCACATCTCGCTCACGCGATCGTAGAGATCCTCCCATTCGGGATTCTCGCCCTCGATCAGTTGCAGCTTCCAGGCGCGGTTCCAGGTCTTCATCTGCCGTTCGCGCACGAAAGCGGACTCGCGGCCGTCGAAGGTCTCGTACCAGACCAGCCGGTCGACGCCGTACCGCGCCGTGAAGCCCGGGCGCAACTTGTCCTTATGCTCGGCGACGCGCCGGACCAGGTCGTCGGTCATGCCGATGTAGAGGGTGCCATTGCGGCGGCTGGCGAGCATGTAGACGAAGAACGCCTTACTCGCCTCCGATCGCGCTCTGGGTCCCCGCTTTCGCGGGGATGAGCGGTTTAAATCAGCCGCCAGTGCCCGTCCGCCGCAGGCTCTCCAGCATGCGCACCGCGGCGCCGCGGTTTTCCTCGGGGATGTCGGCCCAGATGTCGAGGATGGAGGTGGGCAGGCGTTCGGGGTCGTGGTCCAGCAGGTAGCCGGCCGAGGTGTCGAGCGCGGGGGCCAGCCGGCGCAGCCACTTGCCGGACAGCTCGCGCTTGGTCTCCAGCTCGCTGATCACGCTCTTGGAGGTGCCGACCTTGTCGGCCAGCTGCTCCTGGGTCAGCCGCCGGTACTCGCGCCATTCGCGCAGGTAGTGCCGCTTGTCCGCCGCGTCGCTCATGGTTCGCAGTTTGCGCACCAATCTGTGCAAAAGTCGTTAGCCGTTTCGCGAACTTCAGGGCTTGCGTTTTGTTCGTAAAATGCGAACATAACGAGAACGAAACCGGAGTCCGGACCGTCGCAATGAACGCGCCGCCCTACATGCCCCTCTACGTCGCCGACTATCTGGGCGACACCCGCCACCTGACCACCGTGCAGCACGGAGCCTACGTGCTGCTGATGATGGCGATGTGGCGCGGCGGCGGCCGCTTGCCGGCCGAGCCTGCCCGGCTGGCGCGCCTGGCCGGGCTGACGCCGGCGCGCTGGGCCAGGATCGCGGCCGAGGTGACCGCCTTCTTCACGCTGGAGGACGGCGCGCTGACCCACCCGCGGCTGGCCGCCGAGCTGGACCGCTACGCCCGCACCGTCGACGCCCGCCGTGTGGCCGGCGCGAAGGGCGCGGCCGCCCGCAACCGGCCGGCAAATGCTGGAGCAAACGCCGGGGCGGAGCCGGCGCAAACGGGCGGGCGAAGCCGGACGCCGGCCGCGGCCAAAACGGCGGCCCGGCCGCGCCAACCAGAACCAGAACCAAAACCAGAACCAGAACCAGAAGAAGGACGGATAGGGGCCGTGGACGCCCGCGGGTGGGGCAGGGCCGAGCTCGATCGGCTGGAGAGGGCCCTGCGCGACGCCGCCGGCCCGGCCCTGGACGCCGCGTCGCCCGTCCTGCTCAACCTGGCCCCGATCCTGGGCCTGCTGACGCCGGGGCGGGGGCCGCCGGCCGATCTGGAGGCCGACGTGCTGCCGGCCGTGCGCGCCGTGGCCGCCCGCTCGCGGCCGGGCTCGGTGCGCGGCTGGGGCTACTTCGCCGAGACGATCCTGACCCAGCGCGACCGCCGCCTGGCCGGCGCGCCTGCGACCGACCCCACGGAGAGCTCCGATGAGCGTTCCCGCCC
>NZ_JAAIVC010000281.1 GCF_010975005.1 Caulobacter sp. 17J65-9
CCGTTCGGCCAGCGACACGACCTCGGGCTCGCGCGTGGCGGCGGCGATCAGGCGCTCCGGCACGGGCTCGGCCAGCACGCCTGAGTGCGCGCCGCCGATCAGGGCGGCGAAGGCCCGATGCTCCTCGACCCGCGCGCGCAGGCCGGCGTCTTCGGCCAGCGCCGCCTCGAAAGCGTCGCGCTCGGGGCCGGTCAGCTCGCCGTCGGCGTAGGCCATGACCGTCTCGTCGGAGAAATTCACGCCGCGCTCCCCTTCATGTGCGCCATCACCGCCGCGCGTCCGCGCACCAGACGGCTGGTCAGGGTGCCCTCCGGCACCTCCAGCGCCTCGGCCGCCTCGCGATAGGACAGGCCCTCGATCAGCACCAGGGCGACGGCCAGGCGCTGGTCCTCCGGCAGGCGGGCGATCGCCTCCTCGACCGAGGCGGCCTGCAGGCGGGTCTCCAGCGAAGCGACCGACGCGTCGGCGACGTTCTCGCCGGCCTCAGGCGGCGCGAGCACGCGGCCGCGGCGCGCGCGGCTGCGGGTCTCGTCGATCCAGGCGTTCTTCATGATCCGATACATCCAGCTGTCCAGGCGCGTGCCGGGCCGCCACAGGGCGCGCTTCTCCAGCGCCCGCTCGACGCAGACCTGCACCAGGTCGTCGGCGTCGGCGCTGTCGCGGGCCAGCACGCGGGCGAACCGGCGCAGCCTGGGCAGGAGCTCGACCATCTCCCTTTGGAAGGCGTCCAATCCGCACCTCTGAGGATGAAACGGTAGGGGGCTGACGTTTCATCCATAACGGAGCAGAAGATTCGGTGAAGCGCGAGGGAGACGGCATGGCGGACGGACCGGGCGGGAGAAACGTGCTGGCGCGCGTGATCGCCGGGATCCTGGCCGCTTTGCTGCTGGGCGGCCCGGCCGACGGCCAGGTGCGCCTGCCCGATCCCGTCGGGCGGCTGCCGGTGGTGCCCGACGTGCTGGAGCGCCTGCCCGATCCCGGTCGCGTGCTGACCGACGCGCGCGCCCTGGCCGACCAAAGGCTCGACCGGCTGAACGATCTGGCGCGGCGCTATCCGCGCGATCTGGAGCTGGACGAGCGGAACGCGCCGGTCGTGCGCGGCGAGATCCTGGCCCTGTCGCCCTCCCCCGCCGCCCTGGAGCAGGCCAAGGCCGCGGGCTTCACGGTCCTGCGCGAGGAGCGGCTGGAACCGCTGGACCTGCCGCTGGTGGTGCTGCGCGCGCCCGACGGCTGGAGCGCCCGGCGCGCGGTCAATCGCCTGCGCGAGGCCGATCCGCAGGGCGGCTACGACTACAACCACGTCTACGGCGAGGCCGGGGTCGCCCCCGTCGCCGCGGCCGCCGCGACCGCGGTCGCCGGCGGGTCGGACGTGCGCGTGGGGCTGATCGACACCGGCGTGGACGCCCGCCACCCCGCCCTGGCCGGCGCGCGGATCGAACCCAAGGCCTTCGCCGCCGGCGGGTGGTCGCCCAAGCCGCACGGCACGGCGGTGGCCTCCCTGCTGGCGGGCAGGACCGACGGCTTTCGGGGCGCGGCGCCCGGGGCGACGGTGATGGCCGCCGACGTCTATGGAAACACCCCGCGCGGCGGCTCGGCCGAGAGCGTCGCGCGCGCCCTGGCCTGGATGGCCGAGACCCGCACGCCCGTCGTCAACGTCAGCCTGGTCGGTCCGCCGAACGCGGCGGTGAAGGCGGCGGTCGAGGCCCTGCTCGCCCGAGGCCACCTCATCGTGGCGGCGGTCGGCAACGACGGCCCGGCGGCCCCGGCCGCCTATCCCGCATCCTATCCTGGCGTGATCGCCGTCACCGGCGTCGATCGCCGGCGCAAGGTGCTGATCGAGGCCGGCCGCGCCGAGCACCTCGACTTCGCCGCCCCCGGCGCGGACATGGCCGCGGCCGCCCCTGGCGGCCTGGCGAACGTGCGCGGCACCTCCTACGCCGCCCCGCTGGTGGCGGGCCGGCTGGCCCTGCGGCTGGCCCGTCCGGACCGCAAGGC
>NZ_JAAIVC010000282.1 GCF_010975005.1 Caulobacter sp. 17J65-9
CGCCAGCGTCGGGCCGTTCGCCCGCGTGCTGCCGCTGGCCCTGCTGGCCATCGGCGGCGGCCTGACCCTGCTGGTCTGGGCCGTGGCCCGCCGCGCCGGGGCCGACCGGCGCGCCTTCGCCGACACCGAGCGGCGCTACCGCACCGCGGTCGAGGCCGCCCGCTGCGGCGTGTGGGAATGGGACCTGCGCGCCGACGAGGTCTACGTCTCGGAAGTGCTGGCCGTGATCCTGGGTTGGCGGGCCGGCGGCGTGGTGAAGGGCGACGACCTGCTGGACAAGGTCGCCCAGGACCATCGCCCCCGCGTGCTGCACGCCCTGAAGAGCGCCGCCGCCTACGGCGCCTTCGACGTCACCTTCCGCGCGCCCGGCGCCGACGGCCGCTCGACCTGGATCGAGGCCCGCGGCCAGGCGGTGGGCGAACGCGACGAGGACGGCTATTCGCGCATCGTCGGCGTGGCGCTGGACGTCACCGAGGAGCGCTCGGCCCAGTCGCGCGCCCGCGCCGCCGAGGCCCGCCTGCGCGACGCGGTGGAGAGCGCCTCGGAAGCCTTCGTGCTGTGGAACCGCCTGGGTCGCCTGGTGATGAGCAACCAGACCTTCCGCGACTGGTTCGGCTTCGAGCAGCGGCTGCTGAAGCCGGGCGCGCCGCGCGACGCCATCATGCAGATCGCCCAGCTGGCCGTGCGCCAGGAAGCCGCCGCTCCGGACGGACGGCCGGGCGTGCGCGAAGCCGAGATGCACGACGGCCGCTGGCTGCAGATCTCCGAGCGCACCACCGCCGACGGCGGCGCGGTGATCACCGCCGCCGACATCACCGCCGTGAAGCGCCAGGAAGACGCGCGCCGGCGCAACGAGGAAGAGCTGCACCAGATCGTCGAACGGCTGGAGCAGAGCCAGGCCGAGCTGGCGATCCTCGCCCGCAAGTACGAGGCGGCCAAGACCAAGGCCGAGGGCGCCAACCGCGCCAAGAGCGAGTTCCTGGCCAATATGAGCCACGAGCTGCGCACACCGCTGAACGCCATCAACGGCTTCTCGGAGATCATGGTCGGCGAGATGTACGGACCGCTGGGCGACCGCCGCTACCGCGAGTACGCCCAGGACATCCACAATTCCGGCCAGCACCTGCTGGCCCTGATCAACGACATCCTCGACATGGCCAAGATCGAGGCCGGCAAGATGACCCTGCGCTTCGAGGCGGTGTCGATCGAGGAGGTGGCCGAGGACGCCATGCGCCTGGTGCGCAACCGCGCCGAGACCGCCGGCCTGCAACTGCGTCTGGACCTGCCCTCGACCCTGCCCGACGTCGAGGCCGACTATCGCGCCTTCAAGCAGGTGCTGCTGAACCTGCTGTCCAACGCCGTGAAATTCACCCCGCGCGGCGGCTCCGTCACGCTGGCGGCCCGCTCGGCCGGCGGCGGCGTGCGGGTCAGCGTGACCGACACCGGCATCGGCATTTCCCGGGAAGACCTGGAGCGACTGGCGCGGCCGTTCGAACAGGTCGAGAGCCAGCACGCCAAGACCCAGCAGGGCTCGGGCCTGGGCCTGGCGCTCACCAAGTCGCTGGTCGAGCTGCACCAGGGCCGCCTGGAGCTGGAGAGCGAGCCCGGCCGCGGCACCTCCGCCCACGTCATCCTGCCGGTCAACCGCCCGCAGGCGGAAGTTCACGCGGCGTAATTCTGCAAGATCTCCCCCCTCTGGGGGGAGCCGCCGCCGAAGGCGGCGTGGGGGGCTCCAGCGGAGCGCGCGGGCTCAGTGCGCAAAGACGCAAACCCGGTCGGGGCGTACGGGGCGGCGGCCAGCGTCGAGTCGGGCTGGAGCCCCCCACGGCGGCTTCGCCGCCTGCTCCCCCCTGCGCTCCGCTCGGGGGGAGATCTGACGTTTCCTACCTCTCCACCGGCGCCGGCGGCGCGACCGGGGCCGGGGCCTCGGGCGGCGGGCCGTGGCGGCGGCCGCCGGGGCCGCCC
>NZ_JAAIVC010000283.1 GCF_010975005.1 Caulobacter sp. 17J65-9
GGCCGGCGCCGGCGCGGTCGTGTCGGCGGGGCCGGCCGCCTGGGCCTTGGCGATCAGGGCGGCGATGTCGAATTCGATGTCGGCGGCCGGCGCGGCCGGAGCGACCGGCTCCAGCGGCGGCGCCATCGGGGCCGGCGCGGGAGCGAGGTCCAGCGGCGGCAGGTCCAGGACCGGCAGATCCAGAACGGGCAGTTCGGGCAGGGCCGGCGCGGCCGCGGCGTCGGCGCGCACGATCTCCAGGTCGCAGTCGCCCTCGACCCACTCGAACACTTCGCGGATGGCCGCCTCGTCGACCTCGCCGGTCAGGCGCACGGTCCAGCCGAGATAGGCCTGTTCGGCCGCCATCTGGTCCAGCGGCGGCAGATTGGACGCGTCCAGCTCGACCTCGGTCTCACCCAGGCGGGCCAGTTCGCGCAGCAGCAGGCCGGACTCGTTGGCCTTCAGATACATGTCCGCGCGCGGGCGGAAGGTGACGCGCCAGACGTCGGCGCCCGCGACGACGGCCGTGGCCGTCGGCGCGTCGAGGTCGGGCAGGGCCATCGGGCCGGGCAGCAGGGCGTCGAGGTCCGGCAGGCCGGGCGCGTCGCCGAAGTCGGCCAGGGCCACCTGCATGGGCTGGAACACCAGCCCGTCGATCTCGCCGTCGTCCTCGTCGGCCGCGCCCAGCGCGTCGCCGCCGATCCAGCCTTCCAGCTCCTCGACCAGAGCGGCGCTGCGACCGGCGTCGACCTCAGGCCCGCCGCGGGCCGCGCCGACGTGGTCGGACAGCACGTCGGCGGCGCGCAGCAGGGATTTGACGACCTCTTCGCGGACTTCCATCCGGCCCGAGCGCAGCTCGTCCATCAGGGTCTCGAACACGTGGGCGAAGCGCACCAGGGCGTCGAGGCCGAAGGCCCCCGCGCCGCCCTTCACCGAGTGGACCGCGCGGAACACCGCGTTGATCGTCTCGGAATCGGCGTCGCCGCCTTCCATGGCCAGCAGACCCGTCTCCAGGTCGGCGAGCAGTTCCTCGCACTCCTGGAAGAAGGTGGCCTTGATGCTCTCGAAGGCGTCCACGGACGAAACCCCGTTCGGTGTTCAGATCAGGCGGCGACGCGGCGGACGGCGTCGACCAGCTTTTCCGGGTTGAAGGGCTTCACGATCCAGCCGGTCGCGCCGGCCTGGCGGGCGCGTTCCTTCTTGGCCGGGTCGCTTTCGGTGGTCAGGACCAGGATCGGGGTCGAGCGGTGCTTCGGGTCCGAGCGCACGCCCTCGATGAAGCCGAAGCCGTCCAGCCGGGGCATGTTGATGTCGGTGATGACGACGTCGGCGCCTTCCAGGGCCAGGGTCTCCAGCCCGTCCACGCCGTCCACGGCCTGGATCACGCGGTAGCCCGCCTCGACCAGCGCCAGCTGCAGCATGTCGCGCATGGTGCGGGAGTCGTCGACGGTCAGAACGGTCTTCGTCACGAAATCACCCCTTCGGGTTCGAATTGCAGTTCAGGGTTTCCGAACAGGGCCAGCTGGTCGGCGAACTCGGTGGACATCTGGCCGAGGGCGAAGGCGCGCCCCTCCTCGGCCCAGGCCGCGCGGGCGGCCAGCAGCACCTGCAGGCACAGCCCGCCCAGCCGCGTGACCCGCGAGGCGTCGAGCGTCACCGCCCGGCCCCGCAGCAGCATCAGCGACTGGCGCAGCGGCTCAGCTGCGTTGAGGTCGAGCACCGGCGCGAGCGGCAGCACGGCGGACTCGGAGGTGGAAAGCGACATCGGTTAACCCTGACTCTGGGCCGTGTTCCGTTTCTGGACGGGTTGTCGATAACGAAGGATTACCGCCGCCGATTTTGCCGACTCAGAACTCCTCCCAGCCGTCCGCCTCCGGGGCGAGCTGGTGCGCGGGCGCGGCGCCGCCCCGACCGGTGTGCTTGAGGGCCGGACGCGGGGCGTGCGCGGCCGCCGGGCG
>NZ_JAAIVC010000284.1 GCF_010975005.1 Caulobacter sp. 17J65-9
CCCCAGAGCGCTCCGGCCGCGTCGTGCGGACGCGCGCTCGCGCGATCGATCCGGTAGACCCGGTCGCGCGGGCCGGCGCCGCCGGCGACCTCGACGACCACGGCCTCGCCGCTCATCGGCGCCCTCGCCACCAGGCGCACCCGGTCCGGCCCGGTCGGCAGCACGGTGTAGTCCAGGTCGCGCCCGGCGGTGTCGGTCACCCCGACCACCCGGGGCCCCGAGCGGGTCATGCGCGACAGCGCCGCCTCAGGCGTGGTCGTGCGCAGGTCGACGTGTCCGCCGCCCGAACGTCCGGCCAGCACGGACAGGAAGCCGGCGTCGGCGTCGGCGGCGCTGGAGATCGTGAAGGTCAGGCACCGCCCGCGCTTCGGGTCAGCCTCCTCCAGGGTGACGTTTCCGTCGGTGAACCACAGGCAGACGTCGGCGCGCGGGGCGTCGATCTCGCTCAGCCCGGCGAGCGAGGTCGCGCCCCGATAGTCCTCGGGATCTCGCGGGACAGCCGCATCGGCCCGGACGCTGAGACGCGGGTCGTAGGCGGGCTGCGGCGCGTCCTCCGGCAGGGCGTCGTAACTCGTGACGCTCGGACGACCGTCGCCGAACAGCACGACGTCGACCGACTTCGGATCGACGGCCTCCAGGTAGCGGGCCAGCAGCAGCCGCTCGGCGCCGAGATCGTCGTCGCGCCGCGAGCGCGACCGGTCCCAGTAGACCCGCACCCGTTCGGGCCGAGCCGCACGCGCGGCGAGCGGACCGACCGCATCGTCGATTTCCACGAACAGTTCGCCCGACTTGTGCCGCGCGACGGTCGTCGGCTCCGACGCCGGCGCCCAGGCCAGCCACAGGCCGCCGGTCAGCGGCCGGCCCTTGGAGGAGGCCCTGCCCTCCATGCCGCCCTGCCCGCGGCTCCACTTCAGGGCCATTCCCTCGGGCGCGCGCGCCTCGACCGGGGCGGCGCGATCGGTGCGCACCACCAGCGAGGTCGTTCCCACCGGCTCGGTCGACAGCGGCAGGGCGTATCCCTTGTCCGGGGTCAGGGGCGTGACGAACTCGAGCCGCACCGTGCGCCCCTGCTCGGGCATGACGGGAAACACCCGGGTGCGGAACGCGCCGGTGCGCGTCACCTCGGCCAGGCCCGGGTCGACGCCCTGGCGCACCTTCTCCTCGTAGGCCGTGGTGCCCTTGCGCCGGTCGACCAGCACGCCGTCGACCATCGCGCCGTTTACGTCGAGCGCGTAGCCGGTCACCACCGACCCGGCCGGCAGGTCCAGCTCGAAGTCGCCCTCGAGCGGCTGGCGGGTCGGATTGAGGAAGCGGGCGGTGACGACGGTGCGCGCCAGGCCGCCCCTGAGGTCGACCTCGACATCCAGCCGGTCGATGCGCAGGGCCTGGGCGCGCGCCTCACCTCCGTCGCGGGCCACGTAGTCGTGCGCCACCAGGGTCGGGTTCGCCGGCGGCGCTTCGGCCGCCAGCACGCTTCCGGCCGCCGCCAGACCCAGGGCCAGCCCCAGCCCGCCGATCCATCCCCGCCGCATGTTCCGTCTCCCCCGCGCGACTCTCAGTTGCAGGCTAGCGGCGCTCGCCGCCGCCCGCCTCTCCAATTTGGGAGAGAGATTGCGTCGGAAGCTTGACCGAACGCGGGTTTGTATACGTGTGTTTACATTTGTATTACGCAACGCTACGTTGCGAGTTGAACAGGCGCTGAACAACCCATGGTCGGATTGAGCAAACCCCTGAGCGTACGACTGACGGACGAGGACGCGACCTTCCTGGCCGGCCTCGAGCTGGACGGCGCGACCACGGCCTCGGACAAGGTGCGCGCCCTGATCCGCCTGGCGCGGCAGCGCGCCGAGGCGCCCGCCGGCTTCGCCGCGGCGCTGGGCGCCAGCCACGACCTGCTTGGCTTCGGTCTTGGCC
>NZ_JAAIVC010000285.1 GCF_010975005.1 Caulobacter sp. 17J65-9
GCGCTCGCCCCCGCGAGCGCGTCGGAATTCAGATGCCGTCGTCGGGCTCTCGCCGGCGCGCCGGCCGGGCGCCGAACAGGAGGCGCAGCGCCTCGCGCAGCGGCCGCCGCGGGGCCGCCTCGCGCAGCCAGGCCAGGCCCTTGGGGGTGAGCAGGTATTCCGCCCACTGGTCGCCCTGCACCGTGCGCCGCTCGCCCAGCCGCACCGTGCATTGCAGCAGGCCCGCGCAACGCAGCCGCTCGGCCGCGTCATGGCGGCGTTTCTCGCCGCCGACCAGGTCGCCCGCCCGGTAGACCCGGATGGTCAGGGCGCCTTTGGCGGACGCCTCGCTCAGCAGAGGGGCGTCCTTCTCGAAAGCTGTCGCCGTCATCGAACTGGTTGAACGCCGCTACTGGCCTCTTGCCGTAGGGGAAACTTAGAGTGACCCGCGGATCGCGCGCTTCGCATCGCGCGACAGAATTTGTCGTTCCGCGACATCGCGGCGACCCGGCGCAGGGTTCGGTGAGCGTTGCTATTCAAGCCGGCGCGCATAAAGCTCGTCGACATGAGTCCTGGGCCCGACGGATTGAGCATGGAGGCGGATCGACCGTCCGCGGACGTCGTGGCGGCGAACGTCATCAACGGCGTGATGTTCGTCATCGGTGGCGTCGCGATCTTCCTGCTTGGCGCATGGGTGTGCGTGCAAGTGGTCCACGGTGACCCGACGAACGCGATGTTCGGGCTGATATCGCTGCTCGCTGGCCCGCGGTGCATACGCCGGGGGCTGATCCTCATACGCAGGCGGGCGCAGCGGGAGATGCCGGCATGAGGGCTGCTTTTCTGGCGGCGGCGTTGGCGGTGCTGGGGGCCGGGGAGGTCGTCGCGGCGCAGCCCGTCGAGGCCGCGCGGACGGACGCCGTGATCCTGCCGGAAACCGATGTCGCGCGGGTGCTGGACCAGTGCTCGCGCGACGCGCCCAAGCCCGGCGAGGGGGCCTGGCGGCCGGGTTGGACGGAGGTCGACGCGCTCAAGCAGGCGCTGCCGGCCGCCCTGGCGGCGGAGCCCGAGGCCGCTCGGCTTGTGGCCCTGGGGGCGCCGAAGGGCTGGAGCGCTCAGTACGTCGGCATCGTGCGCGACGGCCGGCGCTACGTTTATGCCAATTTCTTCCCGGCTAATGGGCCCTGGAGCGACGACTGGCGAACCCAGCCGATCCTGGTCTGCGACGGCGGGACGTCCTTCTTCGGCGTGGAGTACGACGTGGCGGCGGGGCGGATCACCCAGCTGGCGTTCAATGGATCGGCCTGAGCCGCGACTTAGGATTGTTGGAGAGAGCCTCATGAAGGCGAAAGCGTATCTGGGACTGGCGCTGGCGGCGGTGGCGCTGCAGGCCTGCGACGGCAAGGACCACAAGAAGACCGCGCCGGCCGCCAAGCCGCCGGCCGCGCAGACCCCGGCCGCGACGACGCCGCCGGCCGCCACGCCGGCGGTCCTGCTGCGCATGACCTGCAACGAGGGCGGCGCGGCCGCGGTCTACGAACTGTCCGGCGACAAGCTGACCCGCGACGGGAAGCTGATCTCGACCACCGAGCTGACCCACCTGGCCGACACCCAGGAGGAGGAGGGTACGGAGTCGAGCTTCGCCCGCCACCGGGTGAGCGGCCACGTCCTGACCCGCGACATCTTCTGGACCACCGGCGGCCAGGCCATGGATCTGGTCGCCACCCAGGTGTTCGATTTCGACAAGCAGACCGTGATCGATAACGGCAAGGACATCTGCCACCACGCGGCGGGCGCGAAGGCCGGGTGAGGCGCGCGCTCGCGGTCGCAACGCTCCTGGCGCTGACGTCGGCCCTGGCAGGCTGCGAGGCGAAGCCGCCCGCGGCCGAGGCGCGGGCCCCCGCGCCGACGCCGGC
>NZ_JAAIVC010000286.1 GCF_010975005.1 Caulobacter sp. 17J65-9
GGCGTCGTCGGCGCAGAGCCGCTCCGCGCAGGCGCGCGGGACGCGGCGCTGGCCGCCGGTGATCGCGCTGAGCGCGGCGGCGGCGGTGTCGGCCGGGCTGTGGGTGGCGGTGGTGGCGGCGGTGAGAGCGCTGCTGTAGGGCTAGAGCCCCCTCTCCGCTCATCCCCGCGAAAGCGGGGACCCAGAGCGCAAGGTCGCCGAACGAGCGACCCGCTTCATGAAACGCCGCTCTAGTCTTCGAACCCCTAGCTCACCTGGGTCGCCGCTTTCGCGGGGATGAGCGGTTGGTGCGGCTGAACGCGGGCGCTCCGCTGGAGCCCCCCATCGCCCGCTAGGCGGGCTCCTCCCCCCAAGGGGGGGAGATCTTTGCCAGGCGGGTGGCGGCGAAGACGGCGGCGGCGAGCGGGGCCAGCAGGACGGCGTAGAGCGGGAGGAGGACGGCGGCGCCGATGAGGGCGAGCGCGTCGCGCAGGCGTCTGGACATGGGCTCTCCCTCCTCTCGTTCAGGTCGAGCTTAACCTTAACTTGAGCGGGCGGGCGTCGGCAAACCCCTGTTCGGTGTGGAGATCGGTCCCCTCTCCCCTTGCGGGAGAGGGGACGCGTGGCTGCGTCTCCTCCCCTGCGAAGCGGGGGAGGGGGACCACACGAAGTGTGGTGGAGGGGGCGAGCCGGGGCGCGGCGCTTTTGCTCTGTCTGAAGTTCGATTTTGGACAGGAGGGGGCGGCGGTTCGCCCCCTCCACCGCCTTCGGCGGTCCCCCTCCCCCGTTCCGCTGCGCTCCACAGGGGAGGAGATGCGGTCGCGACCTCTCTCCTCCCCCGCCCGCGCTGGCCCGGGCGTTGCAACCGGATCTTCCGACTGAGTTCAGCCGCGTCGGATTCGTGACGAAATGAAACGCCTCTCCGCCCCGACCCGCGTCGCCCTGTTGGGCGGCGCCGTGGATCTGGTCACGCCGGACGAGGTGCTGGACTTCGCGGCCGCGCGGATCGCTGCGGCCGAACCGGCGGTCATCGCCAACCACAACCTGCACAGCCTGGCCCTGCTGAAGCGCGAGCCGCGGATGCGGGCGCTGTACGACGTGGCCGACCTGATCGAGATCGACTCCGTGCCGCTGGTCTGGTGGGGCCAGCTGCTGGGCCGGCCGCTGTCGCGGGCGCATCGCTGCACCTACCTGGACTGGAAGGACGCGTTCTGGGCCCGCGCGTCGGCGGGCGGCTGGCGGGTGTTCTACCTGGGCGCGGCGCCCGGCGTGGCGGAGCTGGCGGCCGAGAAGCTGCGGGCTGCGTGGCCCGGAGTCGTGATCGGCACCCGCGACGGCTATTTCGACATGACGCCGGGCTCGGCCGGCAACGAAGCGGTGCTGGCCCAGATCGAGGCGTTCGGGGCGGACGTGGTGTTCGTCGGCATGGGCATGCCGCGCCAGGAGCTGTGGATCGCCCAGAACCGCGCGCGGCTGACCCGCGGCGTGCTGTTCCCGGTGGGCGGGGCGTTCGACTACGAGGCCGGGGTGCAGGCGGCGGCGCCGCGCTGGCTGGGCCGGCTGGGGCTGGAATGGCTGTACCGGTTCGCGCGCGACCCGGGGCGGCTGTTCGAACGGTATTTCGTCGAGCCGTGGACGTTGGCGGGCGCGGCGGCGGAGGATGTCGCGGCGGCGGTGCTGGGGGTTCCGGCGACGCGGCGGCGGCCGGTGGTGGTGCGGCCGGCGGCGGCGGTTGCAGAGCGCGCTGGGCCGGTGGGGCCGCGGGCGGCGCTTTAGTCC
>NZ_JAAIVC010000287.1 GCF_010975005.1 Caulobacter sp. 17J65-9
AGGAAGCGCTGTGCACGGTCTATCTGGCGGCCGGCCGTCCGCACGACGCGCTCGCCGTGGCGCGCCGCCGCCTGGCCCGCGCGCCGCACGACCACGTGGCCCTGGCCTTCGCGGCGGTGGCGGCGCGCATGGTCGGCGATCCCCAGTACGAGCGGCTCTACGACTATTCGGCCTTCGTGCGCCCGGCCCAGATCCCGACGCCGAAGGGCTGGCGCTCGCTGGACGCCTACCTGGCCGACCTGAAGGACGCCCTGATCCGGCTGCATGCGCTCAAGGCCCACCCGCTGGAGAATTCCCTGCGCGGCGGCAGCCAGACCTCGCAGAGCCTGCTGCGCTCGAAGGATCCGGTGATCACGGCCTTCTTCCAGGCCATCGACGAACCGATCCGCGCCTACATGGAGGCGGTGGGGACCGGCGACGATCCGGTCCGCTCGCGCAACACCGGCGCCTATTCGGTCAAGGCCGCCTGGTCGGTGCGCCTGAAGCCCAACGGCTTCCACGTCGACCACATCCACCCGCAGGGTTGGCTGTCCTCGGCCTTCTACGTCGAGACCCCGGCCGCCGCGCTGGAGACGCCGGGCCGCGAGGGCTGGATCCGCTTCGGCCGCCCGCGCATGCGCACGACGCCGGAACTGGACGCGGGCTGCTATGTCCGGCCGGAGCCCGGCACGCTGGTGCTGTTCCCTTCCTACATGTGGCACGGCACCGTGCCCTTCACGACCGACGAGAGCCGCATGACCGTGGCCTTCGACGTCGTCCCCGCCTGACCCCGTAGTTCCAGAGTCGCGTCCATGTCCTTGAAGCTCGCCGTTTTCGACGTCGACGGCACCCTGGTCGACAGCCGCCAGACCATCCTGCGCGCCGCGGTCGAGGCCGCCCGCGACGTGGGCCTGCCCGAGCCCGGCTACGACGCGGTGCGCCAGATCGTGGGCCTGTCCCTGCACGAAGCGCTGCACGTGCTGGCGCCGCAGCTGACCGACGCCGAGCTGGCGGAGTTCGTGGCGCGCTTCCAGGCGTCGTTCACCCGCATGCACAACGAGCCGGGCTTCAAGGAG
Organism: Caulobacter sp. 17J65-9; assembly: GCF_010975005.1. GTDB lineage: Bacteria > Pseudomonadota > Alphaproteobacteria > Caulobacterales > Caulobacteraceae > 17J80-11. The sequence continues at coordinate 1,056 of NZ_JAAIVC010000287.1, forward strand.
CCGCTCTACGCCGGCGCCGAGGCGCACCTGCGCCGGCTGGAGAAGGACGGCTGGCTGCTCGCCATGGCCACCGGCAATTCGCGACGCGGCGTGAACCGCCTGCTCGACAATCACGACTGGCGCAGCCTGTTCGTCTCCACCCACTGCGCCTCCGACGGCCCGGGCAAGCCGCACCCGGCCATGCTGCTGGAAGCGATGAAGGCCTCGGGCTGCGAACCGCGCCAGACGGTGATGATCGGCGACACCGGCCACGACATCCGCATGGCGCTGAACGCCGGGACCCGGGCGCAGGGCGTGGCCTGGGGCTTCCACACGCCCGACGAGGTCCGGGCCGCCGGCGCCCACCATGTGGCCGCTGATTTCGACGAGCTGGACGCCGAACTGGACCGTTTCGCCGCCGCCCTCTGAGCCGGCGCCCCACGGGGTTGGGGATCATTGCGCCAAAACAGCCCCCGCGTGTATTGGCCAAGGCTTCGCGCTAAGTATAGCTTGGCGGTAGTCCACGCCGGGGGGCGAGTGCCTTGTCCAAGTCCATAGTCGCTTACGCTGTCGCCTTCGGGGCTCTCTGGCCGGCCATGGCCGCCGCACAGGCCCAGGCTCCCGCCGCGCCCCCGGCCCACGCCACGTCGTCGGCCGCATCGGCCGCGGCCGCGCCCGCCGTCGATCCCGCCAAGCCGCGGCCCGATCCGGCCGTGCGC
>NZ_JAAIVC010000288.1 GCF_010975005.1 Caulobacter sp. 17J65-9
CGATCACTTCCGCTTACGCTCAAAGTTTGCCGCGGGGTGGAGCAGCCCGGTAGCTCGTCAGGCTCATAACCTGAAGGTCACAGGTTCAAATCCTGTCCCCGCACCCAAACTTCCCGAAAAGCCCCGCCCCAAGCGGGGCTTTTCGCGTTTCCGCGGCGCATTTCGCGCCCGTCAGGCCCGGATCACTGTCGAAGCCCGCGAGCACCTGATGCTGATCGGCATGGCCGGGATCAGCGAGGTGAAGGTCGCCGACTACGCTGACCTGCGCGACCTGGCGGAGCACCTGGGCGCCGCCGGCCACACCGCCCAAGCCTATGCGAGCCTGGAGCCCGGCCGCGGCGAGTATCCGAACTTCGGCTTGACGGAGGACGCGGCCTGAGCCGGCCGCGTCTCCTTCCTTCGAACGAGGCGCGGCCGCGCGCCCCGGCCTAAGGCCTCGGTGCGCCCGCGGGCGTGGAGGATGGCCGGCATGAACTTCAAGATCTTCGCGCGCGCGATCGCGCTCGCAGCCCTGCTCGCCACGGCCGCCAGCGCGGCGCCCTCGCCGGCCCCAGGCGGTCTGAACGGCGTCTGGTATGGCCTCCGCGCCGACGGGATGACCGGCAAGGTCAAGGCGGACCACTACACCTTCCTTCCCGACGGCCGCGCCTTCCGCCGCTTTCCCACCGAGGGCCTGGGGCAGCCGGTCGACTGGACTACGAGTGCCGATACGCCGAGTGCGGCCGTTACACGCGCCAGGGCGACCAGATCGTGTTCCGCACCGCGACCGGGTTCGACACGGCCTTCACCCTCGACGCCCAGGGCGTGCTGCGAAGGGCGAAGGGGACCCAGAGCTATCGTCCCATGCACCTGCTGGACGGCGTGCGCCTGACCGGGACCTGGGGCGTGTTCGATCCAAACGGCGGCCCGCCTGTCGTGACGATCAACTTCACCCCGGACGGACGCTTCCGCGAGGCGGGTCTGCTGAACTTCACCGCCTGGGCCAAGCTCGGCCCGGACCCGGCCAGCCGCAAGGCCGTCGAGCAAGGCGCCGGAACCTACGCCGTCCGTCGCGGCACTCTGGAACTGCGCTACGACGGCGGGCCGGTCGCGCGGTTCATGGTCGCCACGCCGCCGGCCGTGGCGCCCGGGCCGGCGCCAAAGACCCTGCAGGTCGGCGCCGCCACGCTCGACCGCGCCCCCTGATCTCGACCGAACGGAGGAGGCGGCTCCCGCCGCCTGCGCCTAAGCCTCGACGATCGGGTCGCCGGCCCGGGGAGGACGACATGCGTAAAGCTTGGACGGGCGGCGCGCTGGCGCTGGTCGGCGCGGTGGCCGCGGGCGCCGCGATCGCGCAGCAGAAGCCGGGGACGCCGACGGCGACTTACTGGGTGACGGCCGACACCTACGTCGGTGCCTCCGGCGGCATGTCGAGCGCCCTGGCCATGATGTCCGGCGGCGCGCCCTCCGCCAGCGTGCAGCGCGTGCTGAACCTGCAGCTTTCCTCCATCCAGGCGCCGACCGGCGCGCCGGCCGCCGACCACCTGCCGCCGGCCGGGCTGAAGGCGGGCGCGCGCCTGCCCTTGATCTCTCCCAAGCTCGCCCCGGCGGCCGGCGACGCGGGCTCGGCCGGCGCCGTGAGGGGCCGGGTCCTGGTCTACTGGGGCTGCGGCGAGCAGGCGCGGCCCGGCCAGCCGACGGTGATCGACCTCGCCAAGCCCGGCGCGGGC
>NZ_JAAIVC010000289.1 GCF_010975005.1 Caulobacter sp. 17J65-9
CCGTGGCCGACGCTGAGGGCGCGCGGGCGCTGCCGCGCTCGCAGGCCGAGCGCCTGTTCACGACCGGGCCGGTGATCGTCGCCCACGCCGGGCTGACGGCGCGCCGGCTGGGCCTGGCCGCGCCGGGGCGCACGCCCGACATCCTCGACGCGCTGGAGCTCTACGCCTTCGTGCGGCCGGCGAAGTTCTGCGCCCCTTCGGCCGCGGGCCTCGCTTTGGCGCTGGGCATGACCGAGCCGGTCGGGGCGGAGGCCCAGGCCTCGGCCCTGCGCGAGGCTTGCCGCGTGCTGCTGGACGAGCTGGCCGCCAACCCGTGGCCCAACCGCGAAGAGGCGCTGCAGCTGGCCGAGACGCTCGGCCGGGCCGGCTGGGGCTGGGCCACGCGGGTGGCCGGCGCCCTGCGCTCGGGCCCGATCCGTGAGCGCCGCCACCGCGGCTCGGGCGTGGACGTCTGGACCCGCCTGCCGGAGTGGGAGGACCAGGCGCCGCTGGGCGAGCCGGGCTCCATGCCGGTCGACGCCGAGCAGGCGCGCGGGCGGCTGCAGGAACTGCTGAACCGCGCCGGCCTGGACGAGGCCCGCCCCTCCCAGGCCGACTTCTCGGCCGAGGCGTCCTACGCCTTCATGCCGCGCGACCGCGAAGGCGCGCCGCGCGTGCTGCTGGCCGAGGCCGGCACGGGCGTGGGCAAGACCATGGGCTATCTCGCCCCCGCCTCGCTGTGGGCGGAGAAGAACGGTCCCGCGGTGTGGGTGTCGACCTACACCCGCGCCCTGCAGCGCCAGATCGACCGCGAGACCCGCGCGCTTTGGCCCGACCCGGAGGTGCGCGCCAAAAAGGCCGTGGTGCGCAAGGGCCGCGAGAACTACCTCTGCCTGCTGAACTTCCAGGACATGGCCCAGGCCTCGGCGCTGGGCACCGCCGATCCGATCGGCGTGGGCCTGGTCGCCCGCTGGGTGCTGGCCACCCGCGACGGCGACATGACCGGCGGCGACTTCCCGGCCTGGCTGCCGACCCTGTTCGCGGTCGGAGGCGCGGCCCAGGTCTCGCCCGCCAACCTGGTCGACCGCCGCGGCGAGTGCGTGCACGCCGCCTGTCCGCACTACCGCACCTGCTTCGTCGAGAAGACCGTGCGCGCTTCGCGCCGGGCCGACCTGGTGGTCGCCAACCACGCCCTGGTGCTGAGCCAGGCGGCCTTTGACGGGGCCCGCGCCGCGCGCGGCCTGAAGACCGACGTCGAGACCACGCTGCTGAAGCGCGTGGTGTTCGACGAGGGCCACCACCTGTTCGACGCCGCCGACAGCGCCTTTTCCGCCTGCCTGTCCGGCCAGGAGGCGGCGGAGCTGCGCCGCTGGATCCGTGGGCCGGAGGGCCGGGGCCGCCGCGGGCGCGGGTTGGAGCAGCGGCTGGGCGAACTGGTCGCCCACCGCGACGACGCTCGCGACGCGCTCAGCCAGGTGATCCGCGCCGCCGCCGCCCTGCCGGGCGAGGGCTGGTCCGGCCGCATCGCCCCGCCGTCGGGTGAGATCAACCCGATCGGCCCGATCGAGACCCTGCTGGCCGCGGCCCTGGACCAGCTGCGCGCCCGCGCAGACCCCCGGGGCGGCGACCTCGGCATGGAGTGCTCGGCCCGCCCGATCACCGACGCCGTGGCGGCCGCCGCGCCCGCCGCCGCCCGGGCG
>NZ_JAAIVC010000028.1 GCF_010975005.1 Caulobacter sp. 17J65-9
GGCCAGCACGCCGTAGGAGAACTGTCCGTTGGTGGTGATCGAGCCGCCGGCCAGGATGTCGACGTCGATCGCCCCGCCGTCGCCGGCGCTGGTGGCGTCGCCGCCGAAAGCGACCAGGCCGCCGCCGGCCCCGCCGCTGCCGCCGAAGCCGCCGACGCTGAGCGCCAGTATGCCGTTGGCGGTGCGGCCTTGGGTGGTGATCGAGCCCGAGTGGTCGATGTTGATGGCGCCGCCCGCGCCCGCGCCGTCGCCGTTGCCGCCGACCCCGCCGATGCCCAGGCCGCTGCCGCCGCTGCCGCCGTAACCGCCGGAGGTGTGGGCGAAGATGCCCTGGCCCTTGTCGCTGGCGGTGGTGATGGTGGCGCTGTTGGTCAGGGTGATGTCGCCGCCGACGCCGCCGCGCTTGCCGTCGCCGCCTTCGCCGTAAACGCCGGCGCCGGTGCCGCCGTCGCCGCCGTCGCCGGCCAGGCTCTGGGCGTGCACGCCGTGGCCGCCCTCGCCGCTGGCCGACAGGGTCCCGCTGGTGGTCAGGTAGATGTCGCCGCCGTCGCCGCCGCGACCGCCGTCGCCGCCGAAGCCGACCGGGATGATGACGAACGGGGGGATGAACAGGGTGAAGCCGAGGCCGCCGTCGCCGCCGTCGCCGCCGTTGCTGGTGGCGAACACCGCGCTCTTGCAGGCGCCGCCGGCCGCGATGTTGGAGGCCGAGGTGTTGATCGTGCCGCCGGCGTCGCCGCCGTCGCCGTCGCCGCCCTGGGCCGGATAGTCGCCGCCGTCGCCGCCGCCGCCGCCGTTCTGGTCGAACACCACCTGACCGGTCGGGCTGGTGCAGTCGGCCGCGTGCGCCGCGTTCGGCAGGCCGGCGCCGGCCAGCACCGCCAGGGCCGCGCCGCCCATCAGCAGATGCTTTGCGCGCGCGGAGGAGGGCGCCGCCGCGCGGGGCCGCAGCATGGGCTTCTCGAACGGCCAAGCCGGAATGCCGAGCTCACCGCCGGTCTGGTCGTGCTGCGCCATTGTCCCCCTCCAGTCGTCGCGTGGGCGCGCACGGCCTCTCTCGCCGGGCGGACGCACCTTCGCGGAACGGAGGTTTCCTTCGCCGTTAGGAAACAGTCAAGGTGTCTGAACGCCGATTAACTTTGAAAATGCAGGTTTTCGGTGCGCCTGTGTAAGAAGTATCACTCGCCTGTCGGGGGAATTGCGGCTCAAAGGTTAACCAGAGAAGTCTGAACGTTAACCGTGGCGCCATCTACTTCTGGTTTCTTCTGTACTCGACGCGACACGGCGCAGCGTCGCCGCAGATTGGCCGCATCATATTCATGGCTTTAATCTAAAATTAGCATTTTTTTCTGGACGAGACGGCATGGCGAAGCTTATTGCGGCGAAACTTGGCCGTAGTGCGCGCGCGAGGGGGCGAAGCCATGCGATCGGAACAATTCCGCCGGAACCTGGGGAACGGCGCGCGGTCGCGGACGCGCCGTTCGGCGCTGGCGGCGACGGTGTCTGCGGCGGTGCTGGTCGCAGTCTTCGCGCCCGAGGCCCGGGCCGACGTTGACACGACCGGGGCCTGGAACGGCTCCAATTACCTCTGGTCGTTCGGCGACAGCGGCACCTGGACCTATGGCCAGACATTTACGCCGGGGGCCACGGAAGCGACGCTGGATTCGTTCACGTTCTATCTGTCGGATTTCGCCGGCGCGTACGACCTGAAGGGCTACGTGGCGACGTGGGACGGGACCAAGGCGGGATCGCTGCTGTTCACGTCCTCCGCCACGACGACCAGCGGCGGCACGGCCTTCGCCCCGCTCAGCTTCGCCACCGGCGGGCTCGCCCTGACGCCGGGGCAGCAGTACGTCGCCTTCCTCAGCGTGACCGAAACGCAAGGCGGGGCGAGCGGATACTCGAAGTGGGGGCTGTTGTCCTCGAGCGCCTATGCGGGCGGTGGCGCGGTCTACGACAACAATACGAGCTTCGCTGAACTGTTCAGCGCGCCCTGGGACTCCTCGTCGAACCCGAACGACATGGCGTTCGCGCTCGACTTCACCGATCCGCCCACCTGCGGCGGCATGACCACTGGCGACAACATTTGCCTGATCACCTCGGCGACCACGATCACCGGGGTCACCGACGCCCTGGCCGGGACCGATACGCTGGAGCTCGGCGGGGCCGACGACTTCAGCTTCGACGCCGGCGAGCTCGGCACGAGCTTCGTCAACTTCGAGCAGATTGAGAAGACCGGGAGCAGCACCGTCACCCTGACCGGCACGGGCGGGATCACCCCGATCCTGGTGTCGGACGGCACGCTGGTCGGCACCACGGACTCGATCCAGGGCGACGTCGAGAACAACGCCGCCCTGGTGTTCGACAACCAGGACGAGGACCAGACCGACGGCGATCCGGCCGGGGTCTACGCCGGCGACATCAGCGGGAGCGGGCAGGTCACCTTCACCAACGGCCTGTTCCAGCTCACCGGCACGAACACCTACACCGGCGGCACCGTGATCGACGACGCCGTGGTGGCCGGCGACACGGACTCGATCCAGGGCGACGTCAGCCTGGCCGAAAGCGGCGTGCTGGTGTTCGACCAGACGGCCAACGGGACCTACGCGGGGAACATCTCCAGCGCCGACGCGACGCCGGGCATGCTGGTCAAGTCGGGGACCGGCGAGGTCACCCTGACCGGGACAAACACCTTCGCCGGCACCATCCAGGTGTCCGGCGGCAAGCTGATCGGCGACGTCGACGCCATCAACCGCAACGTCACCGTCGACGTCGGCGCGACCGTGGTGTTCGACCAGGGCACGAACGCGACCTACGGCGCCAGCGTCAACGGCGGCGGCGCGCTGGAGAAGCGCGGGGCCGGCACGCTGACCCTGACCGGGACCAGCAATTACGACGGCGGCACGCTGATCAGCGGCGGCAAGCTGGTCGGCGACACGCGCTCCCTGCAGGGCGCGATCACCGACAACGCCCAGCTCGAGTTCGCCATGAACTCGAACGGCACCTTCCAGGGCACGGGCGGGGCCGGCACCTTCGGCTCGATCAGCGGCTCCGGCTCGGTGATCAAGAGCGGGACCGGCACGCTGACCATCGGCGCCGCCAACACCTATGACGGCGGCACCAGCATCGCCGGCGGCACGATCAAGCTCGACAACCTCGACGGCCTGGGGACCGGCACGGTCAGCATGAACGGCGGCTCGCTGCGGTTCGGCGCGTCCGGGACGTTCGACAATGGGGTCGACTTCAACTCGGCCAGCGGCGGCGTCTCCGCCGCGGCCGGCCAGACGGTCACGATCCAGGGCGGGATCGGCGTCGGCGACGGCGACGCCATGACCTTCGGATCGGCGACCGACACCGGCGTGATCGTCCTCGACTCTGTCGGCGCCAGCGTGTTTTCCACCTCGACGGTGAACGTGGCGGGCGGGACGCTGCGCGGCGCGGGGTCCGATCTCGCCTTCTTCACCGGCAACGCCGTCAGCACCACGGTGGCGTCGGGAGCGACCCTGGACTTCTCGACGAGCACCAACGCCAACGTTTTCAACCTCCAGGGCGCCGGCACGGTCGCGGCGGGGGCCAATCAGCTGCGGCTCGGATCGGGGTCGTTCGACGGCGTGCTGACCGGCACGGGCGGTCTGCTCAAAAGCGGGTCTGGCCTGCTGCGGCTGTCGGGGACCAACACCCTGACCGGCGCCACCTCGATCACGAACGGCACGCTGACGGTGGCCGACGGCGCGGCCCTGTCCGACACCAGCGCGGTGACGGTGACCAGCCCCGGCACGCTGGACGTCGAGGACAGCGAGACCATCGGCAGCCTGGCCGGGAACGGCTCGGTGAGCCTGCAATCGGGCGCGGTCCTGACCACCGGCGGCGACGGGACCTCCACAACGCTCTCCGGGAACATCACCGGCCTCGGCGGCCTGACCAAGACCGGCTCGGGCGTGTTCACCCTGACCGGGGCGAACAGCTATAGCGGCGGCACCACCGTGCTGGCCGGCACGCTGCAGGGCACGACCAGCAGCCTGCAGGGCGACATCACCAACAACGCCGTGGTCGACTTCTCGCAGGCGTCCGGCGGGACCTACGCCGGCGACATGTCCGGCACGGGCAGCCTTATCAAGAGCGGCTCGGGCGCGGTCTGGCTGACCGGCGACGTCGACCTGGACGGCGGCGTCGAGATCCAGGACGGCGTGCTGGTCAGCGTCGACAACGCGCTGAAGTCGACCGACGTGACCAACAATCACGGGCTGGCCTTCTCCAACACCGTGGCCGGGACCTTCGCCGGCGACATCTCGGGCACGGGCTCGCTGAACAAGCTGGGCGCGGGCCGCCTCGTGCTGTCCGGCGACAACACCTACAGCGGCGGCACCGTGGTCGAGGCCGGGACCCTGGCCGGCGCGGTCGGCGCGCTGCAGGGCGACATCTCGGTCTTGACCGGCGCGGCGGTCGAGTTCGCGCAGGGCTCGAACGCCACCTACGGCGGCGACCTGTCGGGCGGCGGCGTGCTGGTGAAGTCCGGGGCCGGCAAGCTGACCCTGACCGGGACCAGCACCCTGTCGGGCATCACCGTCGAGGGCGGGATCCTGCAGGGCACGACCGCCAACCTGGTCGGCGACATAGACAACGACGGCCAGGTGATCTTCGCCCAGGCCTCGACCGGGACCTACGCCGGCGACATGAGCGGCACGGGCTCGCTGGTGAAGACCGGCAACGGCGCGCTGACCTTGAGCGGGACCAACAGCTACAGCGGCGGCACCACCATCTCTGGCGGCACGCTGAAGGGCACGACCGACTCGATCCAGGGCGACGTCGTCAACAACGCCCAACTGGTGTTCGAGCAAGGCTTCGACGGGGCCTACGCCGGCGACCTCAGCGGTTCGGGCGACGTCACCTTCAAGGGCGTGGTCTGGTACGAGCTCACCGGGACCAACACCTCGACCGGCGACATGACCATCGACGGTTCGACCGTGCTGGCCGACACCGACGCCATCGCCGGCGACATCGACCTGGCGAACGGCGGGCGGCTGAACCTCGACCAGGAGTTCGAGGGGACCTACGACGGCGACATCACCGGTTCGGGCAGCCTGACCAAGACGGGCAACGGCTCCGTGCGCCTGACCGGGACCAGCTCCTACACCGGCGGCACCAACGTGATGGCCGGAAACCTGATCGGCGACACCAACTCGCTGCGCGGCGAGATCTTCACCTACTTCGGCGGCTACGTCGTGTTCGAGCAGAACTTCGACGCCACCTTCGACGGCGAGATGACGGGCTTCGGCGCCTTCGTGAAGCAGGGCGCGGGGCGGCTCACCATCGCCGACTCCCAGATCCTCGACGACCTCTCGCGCCTGGAGGCCGGCCGACTGACGGTGAACGGCTCGATCGGCGCGCTGCAGGTGACCAACGGCACGCTGAACGGCACCGGCACGGTCGGCGATCTTTCGATGCTGGGCGGCGTGCTCGCGCCGGGCTCTTCGATCGGCACCCTGCACGTGAACGGCGACCTGCTGCTGGGCTCCGCCTCGCTGCTGCAGATCGAGGCCAAGCCCGGCTCGTCGGACCTGATCTCGGTGACCGGCGGGGCGACCCTGCAGGGCGCGGACGTCTCCCTGCTGGTCCAGCCCGGCTTCTATGCGCCGGGCACCGCCTGGACCATCATCCAGACGGGCGGCGCGGTCAGCGGCAGCCTTGGCGACATCACCGCCAGCCAGTCCTTCGGCCTGCTGGATCCGAAGTTCGTCTACGGCGCGCACGACGTGAAGATCAAACTCGTGTTCGTGCCGGAGCATCTCTACGGCTACGCCCAGACGGACAACCAGCTGGAGACCGCCCACGGCGTCGCCAGCCTGCCGGAAAGCGCGGCGGTGCTGAACGCCCTGGTCTATGCGCCCACGGCCGACCTGCCTGACGCGCTGGACCAGCTGTCGGGCGAGATGCAGGCCTCGCTGGCCTCGGCCCTGCTGGACGACAACAGCTTCGCGGTCGACGCCACCCTGAGCCGCCTGCGCAACCACGACCCGATGATCCCGGGCTGGGGCGTGTGGGCCGCGGCGCGCGCCGACAAGGCCAGCCTGGAAGGCGATCCGGGTGTGGCCACGCTGGAGCGCTCGCGCGACGCCTTCCTGACCGGCATGGACTACACGTTTGAGAACGGCCTGCGCCTGGGGGCCGCCTTCGGGGCGGACCAGGGCGACGCCGAGGTGGCCGATCGCGGCAGCAAGGCCGACACCGACGGCTGGCTGGCCGAGGTCTACGGCCGGGTCGATTTCGGCCGCAACACCTTCCGCTTCGGCGGCGGCGTGGGCGGCCAGGACATCGCCACCACCCGCACGGTGGTGGTCGGCCCGCTGACCGAGGTCAACCTGGGTGAGACCGAGGCGCGCACCGCCAACGCCTTCGTCGAGCTGGCCCGCAGCTACGGCGAGCACGGCGCGCTGGAGTTCGAACCGTTCATCGGCGCCGGCTGGGCCAAGTCCGAGGTGGACGGCTACGCCGAAACCGGCGGCTCCTCGGCCCTGGCGGTCGGGGATGTCGAGGTCGACACCACCTACGCCCTGGCCGGCCTGCGTGTGTCGCGCGAGTTCGACCTGGGCGGCGGCGTGCTGAAGCCGACCGGTTCGCTGGCCTGGGAGAACCCCTTCGGCGAGCCGGAGGCGGCGGTGGTCAACAGCTTCATCACCGCGCCGTCCGCGCCGTTCGCCATCCGCGGCTCGGACCTGGACGGCGGCCGGGCCCTGATGGAGCTGGGCCTGCAGTGGGAGAGCGGCGACTTCAAGATCGGCCTCACCTACGAAGGCGCGGCCTCGGAGGACTTCCAGCGCCACGGCGGCAAGCTCTACGCCCGCCTGGCCTTCTGATCCGACGATCCAGTGCAAGCGAAGCGCCGCGCCCGGGAGACCGGGCGCGGCGTTTTCGCTTTCACGCTCCCGTTTCCGACGGCTTCCCGCCAGGGCTGCGCCCGGTTACCGTCGATAAGTCCAAGGGGGGCTTGCCGGTGAGTGTGAAGCGTCGCGTGGCGGCGGTGGGAGCCGCGGTCTTCAGCCTGGGGTGCGCGGCGGCGGCCGCGGCGCACGACATCGACGGCCCGTTCGCCGGCTGGGAAGGCCCGGCCGACGCCGCCTCGCCGGGCGCCGCGCCGAAGGGCAAGGTGGTGGTCTATCGCGGCGCCACGCTGATCGACGGGACGGGCGCGCCGGCGCGGGCTGACGCTACGGTGGTCGTCGACGGCGACCGCATCGTCTTAGTCGGCTCCAGTAAGGATCCCGTGCCCGCGGGCGCCCAGGTGGTCGACGCGCGCGGTCTGTACGTCCTGCCCGGCCTGATCGACACCCATGTCCACCTGGCCACCCCGCCCGATCCGCCGAAGGCCGAGGCCGAGCTGCGCCGGCTGCTCTACAGCGGCGTCACCGCCGTGCGCGACATGGCCGACGACACCCGCTCGGTGGCCGAGCTGCAGCGGCGCGCTCGCGTGGGCGAGATCCCCGGGCCGGACATCTACTTCACCGCCCTGATGGCGGGGCCGAGCTTCTTCGACGACCCGCGCACCATCGCCGTCAGCCAGGGCGACACGCCCGGCAAGGTGCCGTGGATGCAGGCCATCACCGCCGACACCGACCTGCCGCTGGCGGTCGCGATGGCGCGCGGCACCTACGCCACCGCGATCAAGATCTACGCCAACCTGCCGGCCGAGCGGGTCAAGGCGATCACCGCCGAGGCGCACCGCCAGGGCTTCCCGGTGTGGGCGCACGCGGCGGTGTTTCCGGCCGGGCCGAAGGACGTGGTCGACGCACGTGTCGACGTGGTCTCGCACGCCTGCCCGATCGGCTACCTGGTCTCGCCGCACATTCCGCAGAGCTACCAGGACCCGACCCCGATCGACCTGAAGGCGCTGGGCGAGGGCGAGAACCCGGCCGTCGCGGCCCTCTACGAGCAGATGAAGGCCCAGGGCACGATCCTGGACGCCACCGTGCGGGTCTATGTCGAGCACGAGGCCGAGTGGGCCAAGACCAGGAAGGGCCGCCCGCCGCGCTGCCCGTCGGAGGTGGTCTATCGCCTGACCGCCCAGGCCTACGCCCACGGCGTGCAGATCTCGGCCGGCACCGACGGCGAGACCGACGCGTCCGATCCGTACCCGGCCCTGCACGAGGAGCTGGAGCTGCTGTCCGACAAGGTCGGCATGCCGCCGTCCGAGGTGATCCGTTCGGCCACCCAGGTCGCCGCCCGCGCCGCCGGCCGCGAGGCCGACATGGGCGTGATCGCGCCGGGCAAGCTGGCCAACCTGGTGTTCGTCTCCAAGGACCCGCTGGCCGACGTCTCCAACCTGCGCTCGGTCGCCTTCACCGTGAAGCGCGGCAAGGTGTTCCCGCGCGCCGACTACAGCCCTCCCGCCCCGAGCTCCAAATGACAGACGCGACCTTCGACGGCGCCAGCCGCCGCGCCTTCCTGGCCCTGGCCGCCGCCACCCCGGCCCTGATCAACGCCGCCCCCGCGGCGGCGAAGTCGGGCGCGTGGAAGGACGCGGTGATCGTCAACGCGCTGGGCGGGCTGGACAATCCCAACCTCAAGGATGAGGGCGGCGAGAGCAACGTCTCGCGTGGGGTGCGCAAGCCGCGCGTGCTGGACGCCCGCGCGCTGGCCGACGCGCGCCGCTCGGGCGTGACCGCGATCAACTGCACGCTGGGCTATGTCGCCGGCGGCGGCGATCCGTACGAGGTGACCATCGCCTCCATCGCCCAGTACGACCGCATGGTCCGCAGCTATCCGGCGGACGTGACCAAGGTGCTGACCGCGGGCGACATCCTGAAGGCCAAGCGCGACCGAAAGGTCGGCCTGATCTACGGCTTCCAGAACGCGGCGATGGTCGCGGACAAGCTGGAGCGGGTCGACGTGTTCGCCGACCTCGGCGTGCGCGTCATCCAGCTGACCTACAACCCGGCCAACCACATCGGCGACGGCTCCATGGCCCCGGAGAACCGCGGCCTGACCGCGTTCGGCCGCCAGGTGGTCGAGCGGCTGAACGACAACCGGATCATGGTCGACCTGTCGCACAGCGGCGAGCAGACCTGCCTGGAGGCGGCGCGGGTCTCCAGGCAGCCGATCTCGATCAACCACACGGGCTGTCGCGCCCTGGTCGACCTGCCGCGCAACAAGACCGACGCGGAACTCAAGCTGGTGGCGGAGAAGGGCGGCTTCGTCGGCGTCTACTTCATGCCGTTCCTGAACAAGGACGGGAAGGTACGCGCGGCCGACATCGTCGCCCACATCGAGCACGCCCTGAACGTCTGCGGCGAGGACCACGTCGGCATCGGCACCGACGGTACGATCACCCAGATCGACGACATGGACGCCTACCGGGCCGACCTGGCCAAGGAGGTCGCCGACCGCAAGGCGCGCGGCATCGGCGCGACCGGCGAGGGGCCGGAGACCTATCCCTTCGCCATCGACATGCGCGGGCCGACCCAGTTCTACGACCTGGCCGACCGGCTGAAGGCGCGGGGCCATTCGACCGGCCGGATCGAGAAGATCCTGGGCGGCAATTTCGTGAGGTACGCCAAGGACGTCTGGGGGGCGTAAGCCCTGGCGCAACGGGGGAGGGGACGGCCATGCCGCCGGAAATCATCAGCCTGGTCAACACGGTGATCGTGCCCGTCGGCCTGGCCGCGATCATGTTCAGCATGGGCCTGTCGCTGTCCCTGACCGACTTCCGGGAAGTGGCGCGCAATCCGAAGGCGGTCGCCGGCGGCCTGTTCGGCCAGCTGGTCTGCCTGCCGCCGCTGGCGCTTCTGCTGGCCTGGGCCTTCCGCCTGCCGCCGGAGATGGCCATGGGTCTGTTCATCCTGGCGGTCTGCCCGGGCGGCATCACCTCCAACGCCATCACCTATGCGGCCAGGGCGAACGTGGCCCTGGCGGTGGTGCTGACCACCCTGTCCAGCCTGATCACCGTCTTCACCATCCCGTTCCTGGTGAGCTGGGCGCTGGGCCATTACTTCGTCCACGGCGACGCTCCGCAGATGTCGCCCGAGCGGACCATGATGCAGCTGGCCCAGATGACCCTGCTGCCGGTGCTGGCCGGCATGGCGCTGCGCGGGCTGAACGCCCGCTTCGCCGACCGGGTGACGGTGTGGCTGCGCCCGGCCTCGCTGGTGGTGCTGGTGGCGGTGATTCTGTTCTCGGTGTTCGTCAGCCTGGAGCTGGTGGTCGACAACCTGCTGCGCGCCGCGCCTGCCGCCTTCACCCTCAACGTGCTCAGCATGGGCGTGGGCCTGGCGATCGCGACCGTGCTGGGCCTGTCGCGTCAGGACCGTCTGACCGTCGGCATCGAGGTCGGCATCCACAACGCGACCATGGCCACCTTCCTGTCCATGTCGATCCTGCAGGACCTGGCCCTGGCCGTGACGCCGACCATCTACGGCGTGCTGATGGTCATCAACGCCGGCCTGCTGGTGCGCTGGTTCAAGGCGCGGGCCGCGCGTCAGGCGCTCGAGCCGGCGCCGGCGGAATGATCGTCATCGGCCGCGAGGAGGTGCGCGAACGCCTCAGCTACGAGGCGTGCATCCCGCTGGTGCGCGAGGCGATGATCGCGCTCTCGCGCGGCGAGACGCGCCAGTTGCCGCGCAGCATCATCGACCTGGACGAAGGCCGCGCCTTCGGGGTGATGCCGGGCGCCATGGGGCCGGGCCGGGTGTTCGGGGCCAAGCTGATCAGCGTCTATCCGGAGAACTTCGAGAAGGGCCTGCAGTCGCATCAGGGGCTGGTGGCGCTGTTCGACCCGGAGACCGGCGCCCTGGCGGCCGTCGTCCACGCCGGCGAGATCACCGCCATCCGCACGGCCGCGGCCTCGGCGGTCGCCACCGACGCGCTGGCGCGCCCCGAGGCCTCGCGCCTGGCCATACTGGGCTATGGCGAGCAGGCCCACACCCACCTGGTCGCCATGAGCAAGGTGCGCAAGCTGTCGGAGGTGCGGGTGTGGGGCCGCTCGCCCGACAAGGCCGCAGCCTTCGCCGAGCACGCGACCGAGACCCTGGGCGCGCCGGCCCGCGCGGCGGCCAGCGTCGAGGCCGCGGTGGCCGAGGCCGACATCGTCTGCGCGGTCAGCGCCGCCAGCGAGCCGATCCTGTTCGGCCGCCATGTCGCGGCGGGCTGTCACGTCAACCTGGTGGGCTCCAGCCGCGCCGGTCCGGCCGAGGCTGACGACGACCTGGTGGTCCGCTCGCGCTTCTTCGCCGACCATCGCCGCGGCGTGCTACTGCAGGGCGCGGAATTCCTGAACGCCAAGGCTGCGGGGCGGATCGACGACCGCCACCTGCTGGGCGAGATCGGCGACGTGCTGGACGGGCGCATCGCCGGGCGGATCAGCGCCTCGGACGTCACCGTCTACAAGTCGCTGGGCAGCATCGTGCAGGACCTGTCCAGCGCCTGGCTGCTGTACGAGCAGGCCCGCATGGAAGGCTTCGGCGTCGAGGTCGCGTTCTAGCGCCTAGATCTTCGCCTCGATCGGGACCACCGGCGTCAGGGTGCGCGCCGTTCCGCAGATGCGGATGTCGACCGCCTCGCCCTCGACCAGGGTGGCCGTGACCGTTCCACCCGCGATGCTGATCTCGATGGTGCGGCCGCGCCAGCAGACGCGGAAGGACAGGCTGCGCCATTGCGTCGGCGGGCGCGGGTCCAGGGCCAGCACGTCGCCGGTCATGTCCACGCCGCCGAAGCCCAGCACCACCGCCTGCCAGATGCCGCCCAGGCCCGCGATGCGCACGCCGCCGGCCGCGTTCGGGTTCGGGTCCAGCTGGGCGACCTGGGCGAGGTAGCGCAGCGCCATGTCGGCGTCGCCCAGCCGCGCGGCGACCATGGCGTGCATGGCCGCGCTCAGCGAGCTGCCGTGGGCGCAACGCGGCTCGTAATAGCGGAAGTTGGTCAGGGCCGACGCGTCCGGGAAGGCCTCCGGCAGCAGGGCGATCAGCGCCACCACGTCGGCCTGCTTGATCACCTGGGAGGCGCTGGTCCGCGCCCGGCCCAGCACCACGTCCATCGGCACGGTTCGGTCGGCGTAGGCGGCCAGGTCGATCGGCTCCAGGCCGAAATAGCCGGCGAACTGTTCGTAGAGCCCGGTGTCCGGATCGAACATCGAGACGATGCGCGCGACCGCGTCGCGCCAGTCGGCCAGTTCCGGCTCGCCTAGCGCCAGCTTCGCCTGCAGGGCCGCGGCCTGCTCCGGCCAGCGGGCCTGCAGCAGCTCCAGGGCGTCCAGCGCGCAGGCGATGTTCCAGCGCGCCATCTCGTTGGTGAAGGCGTTGTCGTCGACGTCCTCGTGATACTCGTCCGGCCCGATGACGTGGCGCATGTGGCGCTTGCCGTCGGCTTCGAGCACCGCGCGCGAGGCCCAGAACCGGGCGGTCTCCAGCATGATCTCGGCGCCGGCGCTCACGAAGAAGTCGTCGTCGTCGGTGGCGCGCCAGTAGCGCCACACGGCCAAGGCGACGTCGGCGCTGATGTGGTGCTCCATCAGGCCGGTCAGGATCGGGATCAGCTCGCCGTTGGGTCCGACCACGCGCTCAGGCGTGGTCTCCTCGCCGGTGCTGGCCGACTCCCAGGCGTAAAGCGCGCCGCGGTAGCCCTGGCGGGCGGCCTTGTCGCGCGCGGCCGGCAGGGTGTGGAAGCGGTACATCAGCATGGCGCGGGCCGCCTGCGGCCAGGCGGCCATGTAGAACGGCAGCAGGTAGATCTCGGTGTCCCAGAAGACGTGGCCGAAATAGGCGTCGCCGGTCAGGCCGCGCGCGCCGACCGAGACCCGCTCGTCCTCCGGATTGGCGGCGCTGGTCAGGTGGTAGGCCGCGAAACGCAGGGCCGTCTGCAGGGTCTCGTCGCCGTCGACCAGCACGTCGCCGGCCGCCCAGCGGTCGCGCCAGGCCGCCTCGTGGGCCTCCAGCACGCCGCGCCAGCCGATCGCGCGGACCCGCGACAGGGCGTCTATGGCGTCGGGGGCCGGGTCGAGCGCCATGTCGTCGCTGCGGGCGACGGTGAACAGGCGGCGGAACTCGACCGTCTGGCCGGCCTTCGAGCGCCAGTCCCACAGCCAGCACAGGGAGAACGGGCGCATGGGGGCCAGCGGCTCTTCCTCGCCGAGCCGCACGGTGATGTCGCCGGCGATGGCCAGGCGCTTGCCGGTGGACTCGGTGCGCCAGGCGCCGACGTCCTGGTCCATGCGCTCGGGATCCATGTCGAGCCCGGCCAGGGCGAAGCTGGCCTCGGCCTGCACCTCCACGTCGTCGCGGTCGAGGGTCAGGCGCAGGACCTGCAGACCGGCGGCGCGGTCGGCTTGCGAGAGCAGGCGCAGTTCCTGGCCGGCGACGATCAGGCCCGAGGGCATGCGCACCTTCCAGTCGGACAGCAGCACGCCGCGATGCATGTCGAGGCTGCGCACGCCGGACAGGATCTCGCCGGCGTAGGCCGACAGCGGGTCGCCGTTCATGATCACGTGCAGGCGCGACCAGTCGGGCACCGGCACCAGGGCGGGCACCGGCGGCTCGGTGTTGGGGATGTCGAACAGGCCGGCCACGTAGCACCGCGGCCAGGACGCCCACCGGATGTAGCCCAGCCAGCTGACCCAGGTCGGGCGCCGGTTGATCGAGCGCGAGGCGCGCATGCCCAGCAGGCCGTTGCCCAGCGCGAAACGGGATTCCACCGCGCTCTCGGTCATCACGTTGTAGCCCTGGTGGCTGGCGGACCAGCCGGGGGTCGGCGTCATGACGTCAGGCATGGGAAGCCTCCGGGGCGGGGCGGGCGCGCACCACGCCCTGGGGCAGGACGGTGACGTCGACCTGGTCGAGGCTGGTCACCACCAGGTCGGCCTGGGCGGCTTCGAGCAGGGCCTCGTCGCCGAGCCGGGCGACGCCGATCGAGGCCATCCGCCCCGCGCGCGCGGCTTCGATCCCGGCCGGCGCGTCCTCGATCACGACGGACTGCTCCGGGGGCACGCCCACCGCCTCGGCCGACAACAGGAACAGGTCGGGGGCGGGCTTGCCGTGGGGCACGGCGCGACCGCTGAGATCGGCGTCGAAGATCGACAGCAGGTTGCGCCCGTCCGGCAGGGACAGCTGGCGCAGCATGGCGCCGGCGTTCTTCGACGACGAGGCCAGGGCCAGCTTCAGGCCGGCGGCGTCGAGCGCGGCGGCCAGGCGCACGGCGTCGGGGAAGGCCTCGAACTGGTGGGTCTCGATCAGCTTGTCGATCAGCGCCTGCTTGGCCGTCGCGTACGCTTCGGCGCGGTCCACGGCGCCCGGCCCCCCCAGCCGTTCCAGCGTGGCGCGGGCCCCGTCCATGCGCGGCTTGCCGGCCACGTAGGCCTGGTAGAACGCGGTGGTGAACCCGGCCGGATCGGCGTAGCCGGCCAGCGCCTCGCGCCAGGCCCGCTCGTGCGGCGAGGCCACCAGCACGCCGTCCACGTCGAAGATCGCCGCGCGCAGGGGCTCGGCCATGGTCAGCCTCCGTCACAGGCGGAGCCGCCCGGGGACGTCGGTTCTACCGCTAGCTCAGGCGTCCAGTTCCGGGGGGCGGATCGAACTCACGTTCGCTCCGGTTTCAGCGCCGCGGCCAGCGTCTCGGAGGCGAGGATGTCGAACGTGCTGTCGGACCCGGAACGGTCGCTGATCGACGCCTGGTGGCGGGCGGCCAACTACCTCTCGGTCGGCCAGATCTACCTCTACGACAACCCGCTGCTGAAGCAGCCGCTGACCAAGGCGCACGTGAAGCCGCGGCTGCTGGGCCACTGGGGCACGACGCCGGGGCTGAACTTCATCTACGCCCACCTGAACCGGGTCATCAAAGCCCGCGATGTGGACATGATCTACATCACCGGCCCGGGCCACGGCGGGCCGGGCCTGGTCGCCAACGCCTGGCTGGAGGGGACCTACAGCGAGGTCTACCCGAACATCTCGCCGGACGCGGCCGGCATGCAGCGGCTGTTCAAGCAGTTCTCGTTCCCCGGCGGCATTCCCAGCCACGTGGCGCCGGAGACGCCCGGCTCGATCCACGAGGGCGGCGAGCTGGGCTATGCGCTGTCGCACGCCTACGGCGCGGCCTTTGACAATCCCGACCTGGTGGTGGCCTGCGTGGTCGGCGACGGCGAGGCGGAGACCGGGCCGCTGGCCACCAGCTGGCACTCGAACAAGTTCCTGAACCCGGCCGGCGACGGCGTGGTCCTGCCGATCCTGCACCTGAACGGCTACAAGATCGCCAACCCCACGGTCCTGGCCCGCATCAGCCGCGAGGAGCTGGAGCAGCTGTTCCGCGGCTACGGCTACACGCCCTACTTCGTCGAGGGCTCCGACCCGGCGGTCATGCACGAGCTGATGGCGTCTACGCTGGACGCCGTGTTCGACGACATCAAGCGGATCAAGGCGGCGGCGCGCGCCGGCGTGGTCGAGCGGCCGCGCTGGCCGATGATCGTGATGCGCACGCCCAAGGGCTGGACCTGCCCCAAGGAGATCGACGGCAAGAAGACCGAGGATTACTGGCGCTCGCACCAGGTGCCGATGGGCGAGATGCACGAGAAGCCGGAGCACGTGCGCATTCTCGAAGCCTGGATGAAGTGCTACCGGCCCGAGGAGCTGTTCGACGACGACGGGCGGCTGCGGCCGGAGGTGTCCGAACTGGCGCCCAGCGGCGAGCGGCGGATGAGCGCCAACCCGCACGCCAACGGCGGCCTGCTGCTGCGCGACCTCAGGCTTCCCGACTTCCGCGACTACGCCGTCGAGGTGGCCGCGCCAGGCGCCACCTCGGTGGAGTCGACCCGGGTGATGGGCAAGTTCCTGCGCGACGTGATGAAGCTGAACCTGGAGTGCAAGAACTTCCGGCTGTTCAGCCCCGACGAGAACAACTCCAACCGCTGGCAGGACGTGCTGGAGGTCACCAATCGCGCCTGGATGGCCGAGACCCTGCCTTGGGACGACCACCTCGCCCCCGACGGGCGGGTGATGGAGATGCTCAGCGAGCACCAGTGCCAGGGCTGGCTGGAGGGCTACCTCCTGACCGGCCGGCACGGCTTCTTCTCCTGCTACGAGGCGTTCATCCACATCGTCGACTCGATGTTCAACCAGCACGCCAAGTGGCTGAAGGTGTGCAACCACATCCGCTGGCGCCGGCCGATCGGCTCGCTGAACTACCTGCTGTCCAGCCACGTCTGGCGCCAGGACCACAACGGCTTCAGCCACCAGGACCCGGGCTTCATCGACCACGTGGTCAACAAGAAGGCCGAGGTGGTGCGGGTCTACCTGCCGCCGGACGCCAACTGCCTGCTGTCGGTCACCGACCATTGCCTGCGCAGCCGCAACTACGTGAACGTCGTCGTCGCCGGAAAGCAGCCCGCGCCGCAGTGGCTGAGCATGGACGAGGCGGTGAAGCACTGCACCGCGGGCCTAGGCATTTGGGAGTGGGCCAGCAACGACCGGGGCGGTGATCCGGACGTGGTCATGGCCTGCTGCGGCGACGTGCCGACGCTGGAGACCCTGGCCGCGGTCGACCTGCTGCGCCGCTACGCGCCGGACCTGAAGGTCAGGGTGATCAATGTCGTCAACCTGATGAAGCTGCAGACGCCGAGCGAGCATCCGCACGGCCTGCCCGACCGCGACTTCGACGCCCTGTTCACCACCGACAAGCCGATCGTCTTCGCCTTCCACGGCTATCCGTGGCTGATCCACCGGCTGACCTACCGGCGCCACTGCCACGGCAATCTGCACGTGCGCGGCTACAAGGAGGAGGGCACGACCAGCACCCCCTTCGACATGTGCGTGATGAACGACGTCGACCGCTTCCACCTGGCCGGCGACGTCATCGACCGGGTGCCGAAGCTGGCCGGCCGGGCCGCCTACGCCAAGCAGGCGCTGCGCGACAAGTTGCTCGACCACAAGGCCTGGATCGCCCGCTACGGCGACGACATGCCCGAGATCGCCGGCTGGCGGTGGGGCAGGGAGGCGGGCGCGGGCGCGCGCTCGACTGAAGCCGACAACGTCTGAGCCGTGAACGTCTACTGCGTCCGGCACGGCGAGACGGCGTGGAGCCTGAGCGGCCAGCACACCGGCGTGACCGACATCCCGCTGACCGACAACGGACGGCGGCTGGCCGGGCGGCTGGCGCCGGTGCTGGCCAGGCAGACCTTCGCCCTGGTGCTGGTCAGCCCGCTGCGGCGCGCCCGGGAGACCGCCGCTCTGGCCGGGTTGGGCGAGCAGGCGGTGGTCGACCCGGACCTGGGCGAATGGAACTACGGCGACTACGAGGGCGTGACGCCGGAGGAGATCCGCAAGACGCGCCCCGGCTGGACGATCTTCCGCGACGGCGCGCCGGGCGGCGAGACGCCTGAGCAGGTCGCCGCGCGCGCCGACCGGGTGATCGCCCGGGCGCGCTCGGCCGGCGGCGACGTCGCCCTGTTCTCGCACGGCCACCTGTTGCGGGTGCTGGCCGCCCGCTGGATCGGCCTGCCGCCCGCGGGCGGAGCGCGGTTCCTGCTGGACACCGGCACGATCAGCATCCTGTCGGACTACCGCGGCGAACCGGCCGTGCGGGTCTGGAACGCGCCGCTCGGCGACTGAAACGGCCCCGGCTTGCCAGCTGCGGGGACTTCCCCTCCAATCGGCAAACATTGTTCGGGGGAACACATGTCCGACATCACGATTCCGAACCGCCGCGGGCTCATGCTCGGCGGCGCCGCGGCCGCGCTCGTCGCGCCTAACCTCGCGCAAGCCGCGCCGGCCAGCGACGTCGCCGCCATCCGCAAGGCCGCCGAGGACGGCTACGCGGCTTCGGTGAAGCGCATCCAGGGCTGGATCGCCCTGCCGTCCATCGCCGCCGAGAACCGCGACATGGACAAGGGCGCCGAGTACATGATGGCGCTGGCCCGCGACGCCGGCTTCCAGCACGTGGAGAAGGTGCCGACCGACGGCGCGCCGGGCGTGTTCGCCACCCTGGACGTGGGCGCCAAGCGCTGGCTGGCGCTCTACTTCATGTACGACGTCAAGCAGTACGACCCGGCCGAGTGGTCTTCGCCGCCGCTGGAGGCGCGCATCGTCGACAAGCCGGGCTTCGGCAAGGTGATCGTGGGCCGGGGCGCGGTGAACCAGAAGGGCCCCGAGGGCGCCATGCTGGCCGCCCTGCACGCCTTCCGCGCCGCCGGCAAGAAGCCGCCGGTCAACCTGGTGCTGGTGTGCGAGGGCGAGGAGGAGATCGGCAGCCCGCACTTCCGCCAGATCGTCACCCAGCCGCAGGTGCTGGCCGCGCTGAAGAAGTGCGAGGGCGTGATCATCCCCTCCAGCTGGCAGAGCCCCAGCAACGGCGGCGTCAGCGTCAACCTCGGCGCCAAGGGCGTGGTGGAGCTGGAGCTGGTGGCCAGCGGCGCGAAGTGGGGACGCGGTCCGAAGACCGACATCCACTCCAGCGAGAAGGCCCGCGTCGACAGCCCGGCCTGGCGGCTGGTCCAGGCCCTGACCACTCTGGTCAGCCCGGACGGCAACACGCCGGCGATCGACGGCTACTTCGAAAAGGTGCGGCCGCTGACCCCTCGCGAGAAGGAGCTGATCGCGCTGGCCGCCCAGAACATCAACGAGGCCGACGCCAAGAAGGCGCTGGGCGTCGAGCACTTCATCGACGACCTGCCGTGGGAACAGACCCTGCAGCGCCTGGCCTCGCAGCCGACCGTGAACATCGAGGGCCTGGTCGCCGGCTACACCGGCCCGGGCGGCAAGACCGTCCTGCCCGGCCGGGCCGTGGCCAAGATCGACATGCGGCTGGTCCCGGACATGACCAAGGACGACAGCGTCGCCAAGCTGCGCGCCCACCTGGACAAGCGCGGCTTCCAGGACGTGGAGGTCAAGGTCAGCGGCGGGTACGACCCGACCGAGACGGACGAGAACAGCCGCCTGATCCGGGCGCAGATCGCCACCTACAAGGGGATGGGCGTGCCGGTGACGCTGTATCCGCGCCTGGCCGGCTCCTGGCCCGGCACGGTCTTCACCTCGGCCCCGGTCAGCCTGCCCGCCGGCCAGTTCGGCCTGGGCCACGGCAGCGGCGCGCACGCGCCCAACGAGTACTTCGTGGTGGAGTCGTCCAACCCGAAGGTCCAGGGCCTGGTCGGCGCGACCATGGGCTTCGTCGAGTTCATGTACCAGGTGGCCGCGATCAAGTGAGGCGAAGGACGGCGGTGCGGCTCGCCGGGCCGCCGTCCTCACCTTCCCGGAATTCGCGCCGAAGAACGCCGTCTTGCGAAACGGCTCCGCTTGGCGCTTACTTTGCTGATCGAGATATCGAGCTTGCGAGGCGTCATGGCCATCTTCCCGAAGATCCAGAGCCCCTGCCCGTACAAGGGCGAGCTTTCGGCCATCATGGACGGCGACGTCTGCCGTCTGTGCAAGCGCGAGGTCTACGATCTGACCGACATGCGCGACGAAGAGCGGGTGGCCTTCCTCGCGGCCTGCGCCGGCGAGGTCTGCGTCAGCTACAAGCTCCCGGTCCGCGCCGCCTTGGCCGCGGCCATCGCGGCTGCGGTCGCGGCCGTGCCGATGGCCGCCGCCGCGCAGGAAATCGACGAGACGGAGTGGGTGCTCGTCGGCGGTATCAAGGATCCGGCGAACGCCGAATACGTCCGGGTCGCGGAAGCCGACGCCGACATTGCGGACCTGCCGGTGGTCTATGAGGACCAGCCCGCTCCGGCGCCCGCGGCCCAGCCGGCCGCCGCGCCCGCCGAAGCCCCGGCGCCCGCTTCCACGCCCGCCCCTGCGTCGACGCCGGTCAGCGCGAAGTCCTGACCTCGGTCATCGCGTCCCAGCGGAGCAGGCTGGCCAGCTGAGCGGCGGCCGACAGTGAGCGGGCGTCGCCGTCGCCGACGGTCAGGGCCACGTGGGTGCTGTCGAAGCCGTCCAGCGCCATGTCGAAGCTGCGCCACTCGCCGTCGACGAAGGCCAGCGTCCAGCTGTGCGGCATGAACACGTTCCCGACCCCGTGATAGCGCTCGCGTGAATACACCACGCCGTTGACCACGCGGGTGGGGATGCCCGCGGAGCGGCCCAGCGCGGCCAGCAGCACGGCGGCCTCGGTGCAGTCGCCGGCGCGGCGCGACAGGGTGTCCAGCGCCGAGAAGTGGCCGATGAAGTCGAGCCGCTCCAGGTAGGGCCGCGCCCGTTCGGCCAGCAGCTCCATCTTGCGCGTGTCCGAGATCTTCATCCGGGCGACCGGGCCGGCGATGGCCTTCAGGCGCGCGTGGTCGCTCTGCAACCAGGCGGTGGGGCGCAGGGCGTCGGCCAGATAGTCGGGATCTGAGCTCAGGCCGGGGCCGCAGGCGACGCAGATGTCGACGGTGGCCGCGCCATGATCGAAGGCGACGCGCTGTTCGCCGGTCTGGGGCAGGGCGAAGTCGTAGCCGTCGCGGAAGCCGAACTGGTAGCGCACGTGGCCCTTGGCGGCGTCCGACGAGATCTTGTACGGCGAGCGGGTCATCACCGTCGGCAGCACGCGGTAGGGCGGGTGCGGTTTGAGCGCCGTCGCCCGGTCGGTGACGCGCACGTGCACGGCGGTTCCGAACATCGGCTGGGAGATCTCGACGAGGCGGCCCTCGCGGTCGATCCGCAGCCGCGCGATCGCGCTCAGCGCGCCGCGGTCATAGCGCCGGCGCAGCGCCGAGATCGCGCCGTCCGGGTCGCGCGCCGCGGCTTCGATCACGACGTGCTCCACGGCCAGCGCGTCGATGTCGAAGGCGTCGAATTCCAGGCGCGGCGTGACGGCCGGGTCCCAGCCGCGCAGCAAGCCTTCGCCGCCGTCGAAGCGCACGCCGGCCGGCAGGGCCACCACGACCGTGCGCTTTTCCGAGGCGGTCTGGCGCACGACCTCGGCGCGGCCGGGTTCGATGCGGGCGTCGGCGCGCGACCAGCTGCGGCCGGTGTCCGAGCGGGTGCTGATCGAGAGGGTGCGTCCGGCCGCGTCCTCCTCGACCACGGTGCGGCCGCTGACGCGGGTGGACGGGCCGGCCTGTTCGCGCAGCTCGACGTCCTGGGTCTCGACGACGCGGCGCCCGCCGTCTGGGCCGGGCGTGACCTCGCGCGAGGCGTGGCCGATGGGCGCGCCGTCGTCGGCGACCACGACGTACCAGACGGTCGCTTCGGGCGTCGCCGCCGCCGGCGCGCCCGCCAGGGCGACGGCCAGTCCGAGCCACAGAGATTTCACCGGCGCCCCCTGACGTCCGTCCTGAGGCTAGACCGCCGGCGGCGCGCCGAGCAACTCAGGCGTCAGGAGCCGCGCCGATCGCGGCTCAGTGGTGCAACGTCTTCGCGAAGTACTCGAGCGCCGTGCGGGTCTTCGTCTCGGCCGCCCCCTTCGGATCGAGGCGGAGCTCGGTCAGGAACTGCACGAACGCGGCCTGGGCGCGTCCCGCGTCGTCGGGCGTCGTCTTGATCGACGCCTCGACCAGGTCGTCGCCGTTCGGCAGGCGCCACTCCTCGACCGTCACCTTGTAGGGGAAGTCGCCGCGCTTCAGCTTCCACCGCAGCGCGCGGATGGGGCCCAACACGCTCAGTCCGTCGAGGTCGACCGGGGCGGGATGGAACTCGCGCAGGAATTCTTCCTGCTCGCGCGAGAAGAGCTTGGCGATCGCCCGCCGGCCCTCCGCCACCTCGTCGATCTCGTCGCGCTGCTGCACGACCGTGAAGGACGCCGTGCAGAGCGCCTTCTCGCCGACGCGGTCCACCTCCAGCTTGAAGCCGACCTCGTCCCTCCATTTCGCGGGGACCGCTTCCGGCTCGACCGGACGGAACTTGACCGTCGAGTCGTCGTCGTCGCCCTTGACCAGCCGTGCGCGCAGGGACACGCCGGCGTTGAACAGGTCGAGCTTCGGCGTGTCGAAGAAGTAGATCACCCGCACTTCCGCGGTGTCCGCGTCGACTTCCAGGGCGCGTTCGGCCCGCAGTTCCTGGTCCGGACGGATCGTGACCTTGATCTCGACGGCGTCCACGTCGTCGGAAATCCGGAGGGCCTGCTCCTCAAGGGGGGCTGAGGTGAGGCTCATGGCTGCCGCTCCTGCGCGATCACCCTGACGGCGTCGATGTCTCACGGCGTCGGCGACACGCAGGTGTCGGTAGTGAGTTCGCGTCGATTCCTTGGAACGCGCCGGCTGCGCCGCCGTTCCGGCCGAGGCGTGGCGCCCTCCCGCCTCGCACGGGGGCGCCGTCAGCCAGGAGGTCGTCCATGGCCACGATCGTCCCGCGATGGGAGTGGCGCACGTTCGGCGCCCGCTTCGGCGTGGCGGAAACCCGGTTCGCCGAGCTGACGCCCGGCGCCGTGCAGGAGAGCGACGAGCTGTACTTCCTCGGCGGCGCCGGCGCGATCGCGAAGGTCCGCGCCGACCTGATGGACCTCAAGGTGCTCCGTGAGGTGGACGCGAACGGCCTGGAGCGCTGGGAGCCGGTGATGAAGCAGGCCTTCCCGCTGCCGGCCGCGGCCGTGGAGAAGGTGTTCGCGTCGCTCTGTCTCGCCACGCCTCCGCTCGCCCGCAGCGCCTACGCCCTCGACCAGTTCCTCGACGAAGTCGTCGCGCCGGGCGGGGCGCTGCAGCCTGTGAAGGTCCACAAGCGCCGGGTCCGCTACACCGTCGGCGGCTGCATCTCAGAGTTCAGCGACGTTCTGGCCGATGGCCGGCCCTGCCGCACGATCGCGATCGAGTCGGAGGACGCGTCCGCCGTCCTCTCTGCCGTCGCGACGGTCGGCCTCGGCGGCTACCTCAACACGAACTATGCGGCCGGCCTGCGGGCCCTGCTCGACGGGGCGCCGGAGCGCTATGCGGTGATCGACGTCGGCACCAACTCGGTCAAGCTGCATGTCGGCGAACGTGACGGCGTCGGCGCCTGTCGGACGGTCGTCGATCGCGCCGAGCTGACGCGCCTGGGCGAGGGGCTTCAGGAGACGGGCGAGATCTCGCCCGAAGCCGCCGAGCGGACGGCCGCCGCCGTCGCCGACATGGTCGACGAAGCGAAGCGCTGCGGCGCGCGGGCGATCGTCGCCGTCGGCACGGCGGGCCTGCGGGCCGCCCGCAACGGCGCGGCGGTCGTCGAGGCGATCCGCGCGCGCACGGGGATCACGGTCGAGGTGATCCCGGGCGAGGAGGAGGCGCGGCTGGCCTACCTCGCCGTGACGGCGGGGCTGGGCGTTTCCGAAGGCTCGCTCGTCGTGTTCGACACCGGCGGCGGCAGCACCCAGTTCACGTTCGGACGGGACGGCCAGGTGGACGAGCGGTTCAGCGTCCAGGTCGGCGCCGCCCGCTACACGGAACGGTTCGGGCTGGACCGCGCGGTCGCGCCCGAGGTGCTGGGCGAGGCGATCGCGGCGATCGCGGCGGACCTGTCACGGATCGACGGGCGTGGGCCGGTGGACGCGCTGGTGGCGATGGGCGGAGCGGTCACCAACATCGCCGCGGTCAAACATGCGCTGACCATCTACGACCCGGACGTCGTCCAGGGCGCAGAGCTCGATCGCGCCGAGATCGACCGCCAGATCGAGATGTACCGGTCGCGCGACGCGGCCGGCCGCCGTTCGATCGTCGGCCTGCAGCCCAAACGCGCCGAAGTCATCCTCGCCGGCGCATGCATCGTCCGGACGGTGATGGACAAGCTCGGCGCCGGGGCCCTGACCGTCAGCGATCGTGGCCTCCGGCACGGCGTCCTCGCCGAGCGCTTCGGCGCCTGAGCCCGGGCGCAGCGGGGCTCGAAAGGTCCTGTCTCCGCCTAGACCCGGTAGCCCGGGCTAGGTCTCGCCGCCGCGCCACTCGCCGTTCGCCTTCAGGGCGTCGGCGACCTCGCGGGGCATGTAGGTCTCGTCGTGCTTGGCCAGCACCTCGTCGGCCTCGAAGGTGCGGGTGTGGTCGTAGGCGCCCTGGACCACCACGCCCTGGCCCTCGCGGAACAGGTCGGGCAGCTGGCCGTGGTAGACGACCGGGGCCGCGACCGCGCCGTCGGTCACCTGGAAGCGGACCGAGCCGTCGGTCGATTTGCGCACAGAGCCGACCTCGACCAGGCCGCCGATGCGGATGGTGCGGCCGGCCGGAACGGCCTCCTGCTGGGCCTGGGTCGGGCCGTAGAAGAAGATCACCGCGTCCTGCATGGCGTAGAGCGACAGGCCCACGGCCCCGGCCAGCACCGGGGCTATGGCCGCCACGACGGCCAGGCGCCGGCGGGCGGTGCGCGATTTCGGGAGCAGCGGCATGGCCGGTCAGGCGCGGACGGCGCGCGCCTTGCGCAGCCGCGGCCAGGGCGCGGCCGCGCTCAGCAGCAGGGCCGTGCCGAGGTAGCACCAGCCGCAGTGGCCGAAGCCTGGGTGGCCTTGTTGCAGGCACCAGCCGACGGCGTCGCTGTTCAGGATCGCGCCCGCCACCGCCACCAGGCCGGCGGCGAGGCCCGCGGCGGCCAGCGCCCAGCGGATGATCGAGACGCCCAGTATCTCTCGGTGCACGGGAAAGGCTCCTTCGCGGACGGGCGCGTCCGGCCTTTCAGCCTTAGTCCGAGCGGCCCGAGCGGCGCACTTCCGTACTTTCCCTTAATCGACCCCGGCCCGGCTTCAGGCGCATCCGGAAGCCTGAAAAGGCGCGACGACTCCCCGCCGCGCCGCCGGGGACGTTTCCATGTCTGTCACCACCTCGGCCGAAAGCCGGACGCCGCTGGACGCGGTGATCCTGGCCGTCGGCCTGGGGCTCGGCGCGTTTCTTTCGCTGCTGATGGCGGCGGGGACAGCCGACCCGCTCTTCCGCATCCACGCCTACGTGTTCCTGGCCGCCTTCACCCTCGGGCTGGGCGCGGTGGTCGTGCGCCTGACCGATCCCGCCCGCAGCGGGGACGCGTCCCGCTACATGGACGGCGTCGTGCGCGCCGGCGTGGTGGCGTCGATGTTCTGGGGCCTGGCCGGCTTCGCCGTCGGCTGCCTGATCGCCGCTCAGCTGGCCTTCCCGAACCTGTTCTACTTCCCGGACCTGCCGTGGACGAATTTCGGGCGGATGCGGCCGCTGCACACCTCGGCGGTGATCTTCGCCTTCGGCGGCAACGTGCTGATCGCCTCGTCCTTCTACGTGGTGCAGCGCACCTGCAAGGCGCGGCTGTTCGGCGGCCTGCTGCCCTGGTTCGTGTTCTGGGGCTACCAGCTGTTCATCGTGCTGGCCGCCACCGGCTACCTGATGGGCGTCACCCAGTCGCGCGAGTACGCCGAGCCGGAGTGGTACGTCGACATCTGGCTGACGATCGTCTGGGTCGCCTACCTGCTGGCCTTCCTGGGCACGATCTGGAAGCGCCAGGAAAAGCACATCTACGTCGCCAACTGGTTCTACCTGGGCTTCATCGTCACCATCGCCCTGCTGCACGTCGTCAACAACCTGGCGATCCCGGTCTCGGCCTTCGCCTCGCACAGCTACAGCCTGTTCGCGGGCGTTCAGGACGCCCTGACCCAGTGGTGGTACGGCCACAACGCCGTCGGCTTCCTGCTGACCGTGCCGTTCCTGGCGATGATGTACTACTTCGTGCCCAAGCGCGCGGAGCGGCCGGTCTACTCGTACCGGCTGTCGATCGTGCACTTCTGGTCGCTGATCTTCATCTACATCTGGGCCGGCCCGCACCACCTGCACTACACGGCCCTGCCGCAGTGGGCGCAGACCCTGGGCATGACCTTCTCGATCATGCTGTGGATGCCGTCCTGGGGCGGCATGATCAACGGCCTGATGACCCTGTCCGGCGCGTGGGACAAGCTGCGCACCGATCCGGTCATCCGCATGATGGTGGTGGCCCTGGCCTTCTACGGCATGGCCACCTTCGAAGGCCCGCTGATGTCGGTGCGCGCGGTCAACGCGCTCAGCCACTACACCGACTGGACCATCGGCCACGTGCACGCCGGCGCCCTGGGCTGGGTCGGCTTCATCTCCTTCGGCGCGCTCTACTGCCTGGTGCCGTGGCTGTGGAACAAGCCGGGCCTGTACTCGATCAAGCTGGTCGAGTGGCACTTCTGGATCGCGACCACCGGGACCCTGCTCTACATCTGCTCGATGTGGGTCTCCGGCGTCATGGAAGGCCTGATGTGGCGTGAGTACACGTCCGAGGGCTTCCTGGCCTACTCCTTCGTCGAAACCGTCTCGGCCAAGCACGTCTCCAACGTCATCCGCCTGCTGGGCGGGCTGATGTTCCTGGGCGGCGCCGGACTGATGGCCTTCAACCTCTGGAAGACGATCCGCATGCCTTCGGCCGAGCCCGAAGCCGCCCGGCTCGTCGCCCAGCCCGCCCTCGCGGCGGCCGAGTAAGGGCGCGCGTCATGTGGAAGAAGCACGGCAAACTCGAACGCCACTCCATGCTGCTGGTGCTGGCCACCCTGGTGGTGGTGTCGGTCGGCGGCCTGGTCGAGATCGCGCCCCTGTTCTGGCTGGAGAGCACGGTCGAGAAGGTCGACGGCGTGCGCCCCTATACGCCGCTCGAACTGGCGGGCCGGGACATCTACGTCCGCGAGGGCTGCTACGTCTGCCATTCGCAGATGATCCGCCCTCTGCGCGACGAGGTGGAGCGCTACGGCCACTACAGCCTGGCCGCCGAGAGCATGTACGACCACCCGTTCCAGTGGGGCTCCAAGCGCACAGGGCCGGACCTGGCGCGGGTCGGCGGCAAGTATTCGGACGGCTGGCACGTCGACCACCTGAAGGACCCGCGTGCGGTGGTGCCGGAAAGCGTGATGCCGCCCTACGGCTTCCTGTCCGAGACGGAGCTGGACTACCGCGACATCGCCGACAAGCTGAAGGCGCAGCAGGCCGTGGGCGTGCCCTATTCGGCCGCGGACGTGACCAACGCCAAGGCCGACCTCGAGGCCCAGGCCGACGAGTTCTCCGACGCCTCGGGACTGAAGGCCCGCTACGGCCAGAAGATCACCGTGCGCGACTTCGACGGCGCCCCCGCCCGGGTGACCGAAATGGACGCCCTGGTCGCCTACCTGCAGATGCTCGGCACCCTGGTCGATTTCTCGACCTACCAGGCCGAAGCCCCGGAAAATCGGAGGTGATCGTGGACTACGCAACGGTCGCCAAGGCCGTCCAGCAGGGCGGCACCCTCTACTTCATCGTGATCTTCCTGGCCGGCTGCGCCTACGCCTTCTGGCCCAAGAAGAAGGCCGAGTTCGACGCGGCCGCCCGCCTGCCGCTCGAAGAGGACGCGTGATGTCCGAGCCTCATGACGACAAGGACGCCGGCGGCGTCGAGACCACCGGCCACGAGTGGGACGGCATCCGCGAACTGGACAATCCGCTGCCGCGCTGGTGGCTGTGGGTCTGGTACGCGACCATCGCCTGGGCGCTGGCCTACTGGGTGCTGATGCCGGCCTGGCCGGGGATCAGCGGCTACACCAAGGGCCTGATCGGCCAGTCCGACCGGGCCGACGTGGCCGCCCAGCTGAGCCGCCAGAAGGCCGAGCGCAGCGTCATCGGCGCCAAGCTGCTGGCCGCCACGCCCGAGCAGGTCGAGCAGGATCCGGAGCTGCAGGCCTACGCCTTGGCCGCCGGCCAGGCGGCGTTCGGCGACAACTGCGCCACCTGCCACGGGACCGGCGGGGCGGGAGCCAAGGGCTATCCCAACCTGCGCGACGACGTCTGGCTGTGGGGCGGCTCGCCCGAGCAGATCGAGCGCACCATCCGCGTCGGCGTGCGCTCCTCGCACCCCGACACCCACACCTCTCAGATGCCGGCCTTCGGGCGCGACGGCATGCTGCAGCCGGCGCAGGTGTCGGACGTCACCGAGTACGTCTTCTCGCTGTCGCATCGCGACGTCGACAAGGCCAAGGCGGGGCGTGGGGCGCAGATCTTCGCCGACAACTGCGCGGCTTGCCACGGCGCGACCGGCAAGGGCGGGCCTGAGTACGGCGCGCCCGACCTGACCGACGCCGACTGGCTGTACGGCGGCGACCGCGACTCTATCCAGACTCAGGTCTGGAACGGCCGCAACGGGGTCATGCCGACCTGGGAGAACCGGCTCGATCCGGCGACCATCCGCGCGCTCGCGGTCTACGTCCACGCCAATTCCGGCGGGGGACGGTGACGGAGGGCCGGCCGTGACCGTCGTCATCGACACGCTGAAGAGCAGGGGGGCCGCTTGCAAGAGCGGCCCGCCGCAGCCCGTGAAGACGCCGAAGCTCGAGCTCTACAGGAAGCGCGAGCCGATCCATCCGAAGCTGGTCCACGGGCCGTTCCGGATGATCAAGTGGGTGCTGCTGGTCCTCATGCTGGGCGTCTACTACGCGGTGCCGTGGATCCGCTGGGACCGGCCGGGCGACCTGCCGGACCAGGCGGTGCTGGTCGACCTGGCGCACGGGCGCTTCTACCTGTTCGGCCTGCATTTCTGGGCGCAGGAGGTCTACTTCCTGACCGGCCTGTTGGTGATCTCGGCCCTGGCCCTGTTCCTGGTGACGGCTTTGTTCGGCCGGCTGTGGTGCGGCTACGCCTGCCCGCAGACGGTGTGGACCGACCTCTACATCGCGGTGGAGCGCCTGTTCGAAGGCGATCGCAACGCGCGGCTCAAGCTGGCCAAGGCGCCCTGGTCGTTCGACAAGCTCTGGCGCAAGAGCGGCAAGCACGCGGTCTGGGTCGCCGTCGCAGCGGCCACCGGCGGAGCCTGGGTGTTCTACTACGCCGACGCGCCGACCCTGTGGGGCGACCTGTGGGGCGGACAGGCCTCGGTCACGGCCTATGTCTGGGTGGGCCTTCTGACCTTCACCACCTACGCCTTCGCCGGCCTGATGCGCGAGCAGGTGTGCACCTACATGTGCCCGTGGCCCCGCATCCAGGGGGCGATGCTGGACAAGGACAGCCTGCAGGTCACCTACCGCTACGACCGCGGCGAGCCGCGCGGCGCCCATAAGAAGGGCGCCGACTGGGCCGGGCGCGGCGACTGCGTCGATTGCCGCCAATGCGTGGTGGTCTGCCCGATGGGCATCGACATCCGCAACGGCCCGCAGCTGGAGTGCATCAACTGCGGCCTGTGCATCGACGCCTGCGACGAGGTCATGACCAAGGTCGGCCGGCCCAAGGGGCTGATCGCCTACGACACCGACGCGGCGGTGGCGGCGCGCTCGGCCAAGAAGACGCCGGTCTATCGGCTGGTGCGTGGGCGCACGGTCTATTACGCCGTGGCGCTCGCGCTGGCGGCGGCCGCCATGGCCTGGGGGCTGGAGACACGCTCCAGCGTCGACCTGAACGTGCTGCGCGACCGCAACCCGACCTTCGTGCGGCTGAAGGACGGCTCGGTGCGTAACGGCTATACCCTCAAGCTGGCAAACCGGGGCGCCGAGGTCCGCACCTATCGCGTGGTCTTCGACGGTCCGGCCTCGGCCGAGCTCAAGGCGGTCGGCTTGCCGGGCCGGCGTGAGCTGACGGTCGCGGTCGAGCCGAACCGCGTGCGCGCGCTTCGGGTGTTCGTGATCGTGCCCGCAGAGGCGGCGACCCGCCATTCGACCCCGGCGGCGTTCAGCGTCCGGGACCTCAAGGACGGGGAGACCGACACGGTCCCCACCGTCTTCCTCGCAGGCCCGGGGAGGGGGCGATGAGCAAGCGTGAGTTCAAGCTGACCGGCTGGCACGTGCTGGGGTGCCTGGTGCTGTTCTTCGGGGCGGTGATCGGCGTCGACACGGTGTTCACCGTCATGGCCGTGCGCAGCCACCCGGGCGAGACCAGCGCGACCGCCTACGAGGACGGCCTGGCCTACAACCGCACGCTGGAGCAGCACGCGGCCCAGGCGGCGCTGGGCTGGACGGCGACGGCGGCGGCGGTCGAGCCGGGCGTGGTCACCGTGCGGGTGCGCGACGCCGACGGGCGCCCGCTCACCGCCCTCAAGCTCACCGGAACGCTGCGGCGGCCGGCCACCGACGCCGGGTCGCACGAGGTCGTCTTCCAGCGGGACGGCGACGGCGGCTACCGCGGCGAGGCGCCGAAGGTGAAGGGCGCGTGGGACCTGACCTTCGTCGCCCGCGACGCCCACGGCCACGTGTTCCAGGCGGAAAGGCGGCTGCTGTGGCCATGACCGACACGCTGCCGGGCTGTCCCTCGACCGGCCGGGTCACGGCCGGCGAGACGGCGGCTGATCCGGAGGCCTTCGTCCGCGCGCGCGAGGATGGCGCGCAGGTGCTGGAGCTGGTGGTGCGTGGCGCGCGCTGCGCCGGGTGCCTGGGCAAGATCGAGCGCGGGGTCGGCGCGCTTCCCGGCGTCGAGACCGCCCGGCTGAACCTGACCACCGGCAAGCTCAGCGTCGCCTGGACGCCTGGCGCGACCAGCTCGCGCCGCATCGTCGAGACCGTCACCGACCTCGGCTATGCCGCAGCCCCGTTCGATCCGACCGAGGCGAAGGCCGGGGAGGACCGCGAGGGCCGCCGCCTCGCCATCGCGCTCGGCGTCGCCGCCTTCGGGGCCATGAACACCATGATGTTCACCGTCCCGGTGTGGTCGGGCGTGGGCATGGGCGAGGGCGTGCGCGGCTTCATGTACTGGGCCTCGGCCATCGTCGCGACACCGTGCGCGCTGTGGGCCGGCATGCCCTTCTTCGAGTCGGCCTGGCGCTCGCTGCGCAAGGGCCGGGCCAACATGGACGTGCCGATCTCGATCGGCGTGCTGCTGACCCTGGCGATCAGCTTCAGCGAGACCTTCCTGCGGGGCAAGGACGCCTATTTCGACGCGGCGGTCAGCTTGCTGTTCCTGCTGCTGATCGGCCGCTACCTCGACCATCGTTTGCGGGCCACGGCGCGGTCGGCCGCGCGCGACCTGCTGGCCCTGCAGGCGCGCACCGCCGCCGTCCTGCAGGCCGACGGCTCTGAACTGTCCGTGCCGGTGCGCGACGTCGTGGTCGACGACCGGCTGGCGGTGGCGCCCGGCGACCGCATCCCGGTCGACGCGGTGGTGGAGGAAGGCGCCTCCGATCTCGACCTGGCGCTGGTGACCGGCGAGACCGCCCCGGCGCGGGCCGGCGCCGGCGACCGGCTGCCGGCCGGCGCGCTGAACCTGACCGGCCGGCTGGTGCTGCGC
>NZ_JAAIVC010000290.1 GCF_010975005.1 Caulobacter sp. 17J65-9
CGCCCCACCTGGCCGACGCCGCCGCCGGCCCGGCCTTCTGCTCGGCCGCCGGCGTGCTGCTGCGCGCCGCCTACGGCCCGCGCGAAGCGGTCTCCACCCGCAAGCTGATGGCCGGCAAGGTCGGCCCCAAGGACGCGCCCCAGGCCCCGCAGTCCGGCGGCGTGCTCAGCCGCGCGGCCGGCTGGCTGAAGGAAAACCTCTAGGGCAGAGGCCGGCGGCTCGATGGCGCGCCTCGACGACGAGCAGTACCGGCGTCTGAGGGCGTTCCTCGCCTATTTCGACGAGCAGTTCTTCAGCGCCATGGCGCCGGGGCTGCCAGCCGAGGCGCGCCCTCTCGCGGCCCTCGACGCGACGGAGCGGACCTCCAGGGCGCGAGCCGCTGCTGGTCTGCGCATGGCCGTCAACGACATCGTGGAGATGACGCTGGATTGGCCCCAGGGGCAGGTGGAGGCCGTCGATCGCGCGTTGTCCGAAGGGGGAATCCCATCCCTCTCAGAAGTTCGCGCGACCTTTTCGAGCAAGGTCGCCGCTGTCCTGCGTAGAGGCCGCATCCGAGGCGAGGTCGAGTACTACCTTGTGAAGGGCGTGCTCGACGGCGCTGCAGAGGCGCTCTCGGAAGACGACCAACTCCGCGCTTCGCGCATGATCTCGGCCTACGAGGCCGCGAAGACCTCCTAACGAAGGACCGCTACGCCCTAACCCGGGCCACCAGGTCGGCCTCGAACGCCGCCAGGTCCGTGCGCGCCGCCGCCAGCTCCGCCGGCGAGAACCGCGCCACCGCGCGGCCGTCGCGCATCAGCACGCCGTGGTCGCACCAGGTCGCCAGCGTGCCGATATCGTGCAGGGCGCTGACCACCGTCACGCCGTGCTCGCGGGTGATGGCGCGCAACCCCGTCTTCAGGTCGTGGGCGACGGCCGGGTCCAGCCAGTTGAACGGCTCGTCCAGCAGCACCACGCGCGGCGATCCGGCGAAGGCCAGGCGCACGGCCAGCCGCTGCTTCTGGCCGGCCGACAGCTCGGCGACGTAGCTCCCCCAGAAGGCGTCGAGGTCCAGCGCGGCCTCGATCACGGCGGCGACCGGATCGCCTTCGCCGCCTGAGGCCTGTTCGACCAGGCGGACCAGGTCGGCGCCGCTGATCCCCTTGGGCAGGCTTTCCAGGGTGGGCGTCAGGCCGACGCCGGCGGCGCGGCGGGCCGGGTCGTGCTCGCAGGCGCGGCCCGAGAGGCGGATGGTCCCGCGCTCGGGCGCCATGCGCCCGGCCAGGCAGCGCAGCAGGGTCGTCTTGCCGCTGCCGTTGGCGCCGACCACGCCCCACCAGCCGGGCGTGTCTATCCGCAGGTCGAAGGCGCGCAGCGCCGGGCGCGGGCCGTGCCGCGCGGTCAGGCCTGCCACGTCGAGGATCGGGGTCATGCGGCGCTCCATCGGCGTCGGGCGGCGGTGCGGGCCAGCAGGACCAGGCCGGCGGCGGCGAACAGGACGACGAACGGCCCCAGCGCCGAGGCGCCGACGGCGGCCAGGGCGGCGTAGATTCCCAGGCGCGGCGGTCCCGCGACCGGCCCGTAGGCGAGCTGGTTGAGGTGGGCGACCGCCAGCGCCAGGCCGCAGACCAGCACGCCCG
>NZ_JAAIVC010000292.1 GCF_010975005.1 Caulobacter sp. 17J65-9
AGGATCGGGAGATCGGCGCGGGCGCCGCCACCGCCCTGGCCCTGGCCGGGGCGGCGGGCCTTCTCCTGTTCGCGCCGGCCCCGCGTTCGGCCCTGGCGGACTTCGCCGCGGTGATCGCCATCGCCGTGCTGGTGGTCGCCGCCGACGCCCGGCCCAGGCGCGGCTCGTCGATCGCCGCGTCGGCCGCGGCCCTGTCCTTCGCCCTGTTCATCACCCACGCGCTTGCGGGCGCGGTCTGGTTCGGCGCCGTGCGGGTGCTGGTCGCCGGCGCTCAGCTCGGCCGGGCGGCCGCCTGGGGCCTGTGGGCGGGCGGCCTGCCGTTCGCCCTGGCGGTGGCCTGGGCCTTCAACCGCTGGATCGACGCGCCGCTGCAGGCGCGCCTGGCCGCCTTCAGACTGCGTCCAGCCCCACGTCCAGCACCGGCGCCGAGTGGGTGAGGGCGCCCACCGAGATCACGTCCACCCCCGTCTCGGCGATGGCGCGCACGGTGTCGAGGTTCACCCCGCCGGAGGCCTCCAGCACGACCTTGCCCTTGGCCAGGGCGACGGCGGCGCGCAGGTGCTCCAGGCTGAAATTGTCCAGCATCACCACGTCCGGACGGAAGGGCAGGGCCTCCTCCAGCTGACCGAGCGAGTCGACCTCCAGCTCTATCTTCATCAGGTGGCCGACCTCGGCGCGGGCGCGTTCGAGCGCCGGGCCGACCCCGCCACAGACGGCGACGTGGTTGTCCTTGATCAGGATGGCGTCGTCGAGGCCGTAGCGGTGATTGACGCCCCCGCCGCAGCGCACGGCGTACTTCTCCAGCGCGCGAAGGCCCGGCGTGGTCTTGCGCGTGCAGACGATCTTCGCGCCCGTGCCCTCGACCGCGCGGACATAGGCGCGGGTCAGGGTGGCGACGCCGGACATCCGGCACAGCAGGTTCAGCGCCACGCGCTCGGCCGCCAGCAGGGCGCGGGCGTTCCCCCAGACGCGGGCCAGTTCCGTACCGGCCGAAGCGTCGTCGCCGTCGGCGACCAGCGCCTCGAAGCGGGCGTCCAGATCCATCGCCTTCACGGCCAGCCGGGCGCCGTCGAGACCCGAGATCCGGCCGTCCCGGCGCACCGCGAAAACCGCGTTCATGCGGGCGTCGGCCGGAATGCAGGCGGCCCCGGTCACGTCGCCGGCGCGGCCCAGGTCCTCGGCCAGGGCGGCGCGCACGATCGGTTCGATCAGGAGGTCGGGAAGCGGAGCGGTCATTCGGCGGCCATGGGTTCGGCGGAAGCGGAAAGGTCGGCGAGGCGGAAGACGGCGCGTCGCGCCTCGGCCGCCGGATTGGGGAAGTCGGAGCGGTAGTGCCCGCCGCGGCTTTCCTGGCGCAGCAGGGCGGCGTGGGCGATCAGGCGGGCGGCGACCAGCGGCGCGGCGCGGCCGTGCGCGTCCTCCAGCCGCTGGATGGTGGCCAGCAGGCGGCTCAGGCCCGCGCCGTTGCGCTCCACCCCGGCCTCGCGGCTCATGGCGGCGCGCAGTTCGGCCA
>NZ_JAAIVC010000293.1 GCF_010975005.1 Caulobacter sp. 17J65-9
GCGATGGCGATCACCGCGGCGAAGTCCGCCAGGGCCGAACGCGGGGCCGGCGCGAACAGGAGAAGGCCCGCCGCCCCGGCCAGGGCCAGGGCGGTGGCGGCGCCCGCGCCGATCTCCCGATCCTGGCGGAAGCGCGCCAGCAGGGCGCCGGCGACGAACAGCGGCAGCGCCCGCAGCACCCCGTACTGGAACGGCAGGTCGAACAGCGAGCGGCCGAGGACCACCAGGCTGAGCGCGGCGGCCAGCGCCAGCACGACCAGCGCGCCGGCCGCCGCCAGCGTCCGCCCCTTCAGCGATCGGGCCGCCCGCCAGACCGGCGGGAAGGCGAGATAGCAGGCCACCAGCGCCGAAAGGGTCCAGCTCGGCACGTTCCAGGCGGGCTGGGTGGTGGTCCCCCAGGCGTGGACCAGGGCCGCCTGCAGCCAGAAACTCTCAGCGCCGAACCGGCCCGGATGCAGCGGCCCGACCCGCAGGAGCGCGCTGACCCCGACCAGGGCGACGAAGCCCAGCAGCACCAGCAGGTGCGCCGGCCAGACCCGACGCAGGCGACGGCCGACGAAGCCCGCCGTGCTCCAGCGTCCCGCGTCCAGCCCCGCCCCGTAGGCGCGGCCCAGCACGTAGCCCGATAGCAGCAGGAAAAAGTCCGTGGCCAGCCAGCCGCGACCCAGCACCGGCGCGACCTGGTCGAGCGGGACCGGGGCCTCAGAACCGTAATGGTAGAGCACCACGAAGGCGGCCGCGATGAAGCGCAGGGCGTCCAGCGCGCCGCCGCGTTCGGGCCTGACTGTGTTCGATACGCCGGCCAAACGGCCTCCGAGGCGTCCCGGGATGGGACGAAGCAGAGCCTGTTGCAGTTCGCGGGCCGCCCTCCGGACGGGCGCCGCCGGGCGAGGAACCGGCCCCTAGCCGGGACGTTGGCCTTTGACAGTATGGAGGTTTTGCATGTCCAGAACGCCCCCGATCCCCCCGGCTCAACGCAGCTTCCATCGCGATGGAAAACCCGACGTCGCCGGCGCGCGCCAGGACCGGCGTGACGCGACGACCGGCGCCCGGTCCGGCCAGCCGGGCGACGCCGACATGAACCTCAAGGAGCAGGGCCGCGCCGGCAATCTGACGCAGAACGTCGCCGCGACCCACTGGAAGACCCAGGACCGCTGACATGCCTCAGAAGAATCCCAACACCCGTCGCTGGGGCGGACCCGGCTCGAGCCACGAAGACGCCAGCAAGCCGGCGCCGGCCATGTTCGATCCCCGCCCGCCCGGAACGCCGACCAATCCTCCGATCAGCCGCGTTTCCGGCGGCGGCGGCGAACGCGACATCCGCCACAGCCACGACGATTTCCATCGCTCGTCGAAGAAGGCGCCCTAAAGCGGCTTAGAGCGCGCCCGGCTCGACCCGGACGGCCGCCGGGGCCGGCGCGCCGTCCACCGGGGCGGGCTCCGAGGCGCTCGCCCGCGGCAAGGCGGCGATGGTCGCGGCGCGCTCCGC
>NZ_JAAIVC010000294.1 GCF_010975005.1 Caulobacter sp. 17J65-9
GCCAAGGTGCGCGCCGAGCGTCGCGAGCAGCGCGCCGAGACGCGCTGGCTGAAGTCGCACGCCGCGGACCTGGGCTCACACGCGGCCGACCTGGGCCGCCGGCTGTCCGACCGCGCCCAGACCGCCTTCGCCGCGGCCCGCAAGCCGTTCGAGCGCGAGAAGGAACGCTTCGCCCTGCCCGAGATGCGCCTGCCCGAAATTCGTCTGCACCGCCGTCACCGCCCGGCCGTGGTCGAGTTCGCCCGCGAGCGGCCCCGGACGACCGCCGGCCTCGGCGGCGTCGTGGCCCTGGCGCTGGCGGCCGGCGGGGCCTGGTGGCTGACCCAGGCCCGGGCCAAGCGCGACGCGCGCGGTTTGGAGAACGTCCGCCGGCGCGTCATGCCGGTCTGGACCGAACGCCGCCGCGCCGAGCCGGAGATCCGGGCGTAGTTCAGCCGTCATCCCGGACAGCGCGCCAGCGCTGATCCGGGACCCAGCAAGCTCGACCTGCGAAGCCAGCGCTGCGATTAGCGCCGCGCTGGCTGGGTCCCGGCTCTCCGCTGCGCTTCGCTCCGCTGCGGCCGGGATGACGGGTGGTTTCAGTCGTTCGCCGCCGGCAGGCGCAGGCGCGCCCGGCCGCTCGGGAACATGGCGGCCGACGGCGCGCGCGGCAGGACGAAGCGTTCGGCCACGCGCGGCGTCTCTTCCTCCTCGGCCGCCGGGGCGGGGCGGGGCGGCGGGTTCAGCCCGGCCAGACGCAGCTCCAGCGACCGGTGCGCCTCGGCCCAGCGGGCCAGCAGGTCGGCCACCGCCACCTTGGCGTCGGCGTGCTGCAGCAGGTGGTCGAACAACGCGCCGCCGTGCCGCTCCAGCCGTTCGGCCAGGGCCGGCGTGCAGCGCTCGATCTCGCGGCGGAAGTGGCGCTGGTGGGCGCTCAGCCGGCCGAAGTGGTCGGCGTTCCATTCGGCGTAGAGACCCTCGTCGGCGGCCTTCACGGCGTCGTCGACCAGGTCGTTCAGATCGTCGGCTTCCGGTTGCTTCAGCTCGCCGGAACGAACCGCGCGGCCGATCTCGCGACGCACGCGCAGGGTCAGGGCCTCGGCCCCCGAGCGGCGCCCGGCGGTGTCGCCCAGCAGCTCGGCCATGCCGTCCGCACGGGCGGCGCAGGCCTCCGCGTCGGCCATCTCGACATCGGACAGCCAGCGGCCGGTCAGGCCGATCGAGGTCGCATAGGCGTCGCGGCGATCCAGGAAGCGGCGGACCTCGTCGCGCGTCAGGGCGCGGCGCAGGTCCAGCAGGGCGTCGTTCAGGCCGTCCAGCCGCCGGCCCAGCTCGCGGCGGGCGTCGGCGCGGGCGGCGCGACGGTGCAGGCTGAAGTTCAGGACGCGCACCGACAGGGCCGCGGCCGCCAGCACCCCGCCGAACTCGCGCAGCGGCTCGGCCGCGGTCCCGGCCAGCTC
>NZ_JAAIVC010000295.1 GCF_010975005.1 Caulobacter sp. 17J65-9
CTGGCGGCGTTCCCGCCGCCGCGCCGCAGGCGGCGCCCGCTGCGACTCAACCGGCCTTCCCGGGCGCCCTGGGTTGGGCGGCGCAGACGCCGGGCGGACGCGGCGGACGGATCATCAAGGTGACCACCCTGGCCGGCGACGGCCCGGGCTCGCTGCGCGCGGCGATCGAGGCCAAGGGCCCGCGCATCGTCGTGTTCGAGGTGGGCGGGGTGATCGACCTGGGCCGCAAGACCCTGAAAATCTCCGACCCGTTCATCACCATCGCCGGCCAGACCGCCCCCTCGCCGGGGATCACGGTCATTCGCGGCGGCATGGACATCAACGCCCACGACGTAATCGTCCAGCACATCCGCATCCGCCCGGGCAGCGCCGAACAGGGCTGGATGAGCGGCTGGGACGAGGACAGCATCTCCACCGGCGGGGCCTACAACGTCATCGTCGACCACTGCACCCTGACCTGGGCCACCGACGAGAACCTGTCGGCCTCGGGCCCGCGCTTCACCGGCTCGACCCCGGACGACTGGCGCGCCGGCACCAGCCACGCCATCACCTTCTCGAACAACATCATTGGCGAGGGGCTGGCCTATTCCTCCCACGCCAAGGGCGAGCACTCCAAGGGCAGCCTGATCCACGACAACGTCTCGGACCTGCTGATCGTCGGCAACCTCTACGCCCACAACTACGAGCGTAACCCGCTGTTCAAGGGCGGGGTGCACGGGGTGATCGCCAACAACCTGATCTACGATCCGGGCCAGCGCGCCATCCACTACAACCTGGCGCCGGAGGAGTGGCAGGACCACGCCTACGAGGTCGGCAAGATGACTGCGGTCGGCAACGTGCTGCGCGCCGGCCCGTCGACCCCGACCGACCGGCTGGCCTTCCTGATGATCGGCGGCTCCGGCGACCTCGAGTACTACGGCAAGGACAACATCGCCGTGGACCAGGTCGGCGACCCGCTGCGCATGTTCGGCAGCTACACGACCTCGACCGCCAAGATCATCCAGGCGAAGAAGCCGCCGGTGTGGTGGGACGGGCTGAACCCGATGCCGGCCACCGACGTGCAGGTCTCGGTGCTGCGCAACGCCGGGGCCCGGCCGTGGGACCGCGACATGTACGACGTGCTGCTGATCGCCGAGGTGGCCGAAGGCCGCGGCCAGATCATCGACCACGAGAAGCAGGTCGGCGGCTATCCGGTGCAGGTGCCGACCTACAAGCCGTTCAACGCCGACGACTGGAACCTGGGCGACATGACCCCCAAGCGGCCCGAGGTCCTGGACCGTCCGGCCGTGCGGAAGGGCACGTGAGCCGGTTCGACCGGCGCGCCGTCCTGCTGGGCGGCGCGTCGCTGGCCCTGGCCGCCGGAGTCGGCCCGGCTTGGGCGCAGGCGCCCCTGGCGACGGCCTTCCCCGGCGCGCTCGGCTGGGCCGCGCGC
>NZ_JAAIVC010000296.1 GCF_010975005.1 Caulobacter sp. 17J65-9
CCGCTGCTCCGGCCGCTGACGCCGCTGCTCCGGCCGCCGACGCCGCTGCCGCTCCGGCCGCCGACGCCGCTGCCGCTCCGGCCGCTGCCGAAGCCCCGGCTGCCAAGCAGTAATCTTTCACCCTCACGGGTTTGAGATCGAGGGCCGCCCTTCGGGGCGGCCCTTTTGTTTTGGTGTGATGTCTTCCATCCCCCCGCGTGATCCCGACCTGGTCTGGTCCGACGACGGCGCCCCGCGCTCCGGCCGGTTCGGCGACGTCTATTTCTCGGCGCAGGACGGCCTGGCCGAGACCCGCGCGGTCTTCCTGGCCGGCTGCGGCCTGCCCGACGCCTGGACCGGGCGCGAACAGTTCACCGTCGGCGAGCTCGGCTTCGGCACCGGCCTGAACGTCCTGGCCCTGCTGGATCTGTGGCGGCGCGAGCGCCCCGCCGGCGGCCGTCTGAACATCTTTTCCATCGAAGGCTTCCCGATCCGCCGCGAGGAGGCCGAGCGCGCCCACGCCCGCTGGCCCGAGCTGGCCGAGGTGGCAGCCCCGCTGCTGGCCCGCTGGCCGGCGCGCACGCCGGGCTTCCATCGGGTGGACCTGCCCGAATTCGGCGCCACCCTGGACCTGGCCGTGATGGACGTGGCCGAGGCGCTGGCGGCCTGGTCGGGCAAGGCCGACGCCTGGTTCCTGGACGGCTTCGCGCCCTCGACCAATCCGGACATGTGGCGCGACGAGGTGCTGGCCGCGGTGGCCGCCCGCTCGGCCCCCGGCGCGCGCGCCGCGACCTTCACCGTGGCGGGGGCCGTGCGGCGGGGTCTGCAGGCCCAGGGCTTCGAGATCGCCAAGCGTCCGGGCCACGGCCGTAAGCGCGAACGTCTGGAGGCGGTCTTCGGCGGCGCGCCCGAGCCTGTCGCGACGCCGGCCCGTGTTGTGGCGGTGGTCGGCGGCGGCATCGCCGGGGCCTCGCTGGTCCGCGCCTTCAAGGCGCTGGGCGTGACGCCGACCCTGGTCGACTCTGGCGGTCCGGGGGCTTCCGGCAATCCGGCCGCCCTGGTCACCCCGCGCTTCGACGCCGGCGGCGGCCCGATCGCCGCCTTCTACGCCCAGGCCTTCGAGCGGGCCGTGCAGCTCTACGGCGACGAGGCGGTGATCGCCCGCGGCGTGGTCCAGCTGGAAAACACCGACCGCGACCCGTCGAGGTTCGACCGGATCGCCGACCAGCCGCTGTGGCCGGAGGGCGGTCTGGAGCGCCTGACCCCAGAGGCGGCTTCGGCGCGCCTGGGCGAGCCGGTCGCGCGCGGCGGCCTGTTCCTGCGCGACGCCGTGACGGTCGAGCCGGCCGCGGTGGTGCGCGCCTGGACGGCCGACGCGCCGCGCGTCACGGCCGAGGTCGCCCGCCTGGAGGC
>NZ_JAAIVC010000297.1 GCF_010975005.1 Caulobacter sp. 17J65-9
AGACGCGCC
Organism: Caulobacter sp. 17J65-9; assembly: GCF_010975005.1. Lineage (GTDB taxonomy): Bacteria > Pseudomonadota > Alphaproteobacteria > Caulobacterales > Caulobacteraceae > 17J80-11. The sequence goes on from NZ_JAAIVC010000297.1 coordinate 10, forward strand.
CGCATGGCCGAGCCGCCGCCGCGGCCCGGACCGCACATGGCCTGGGCCTGCTGGACGGGGTCGAACGGGTCCGGCTGGGCTGGCGCGGGCGCCCGCGCGGCGCCCAGCATCAACCCCGCCGCCCCGGCTGCGGCCAACAGCTTCAGCCGCCGCTCCATGGCGCGCCTCCCGTCGTTTCCGCCGAAACAACCGGACGCGCGCCGGAACGGGTCCGTTTCAGAACAGCAGGAAGCCGTCGAAGGTCGCCAGCGGGGTGGTCAGCTGCGGTTGGCCGAACACCAGGCCCACGTCAGTCGGCGTCGGGAAGTCGACCGACACGGTCACCACGTGCGGCGTCTGGTCGGCGAACTCGACGCCGCCGCCGACCAGGGGCGACACCTCGGCCGTCACCTGCAGGCTGGTCACGGCCGGAATGGCGAAGCCGGGAACGACCGCGTCGGTGATCAGGGCCTGGCCCTGGTCGGAGAAGGATTGCACCGCCTCGCGTACGATCTGGCGGTCCTCAGCCTGGAAAAGAAACATCACACTACTCCGGAATGCGTACCCGGCCGGCCCAACAGCCCGGGACGCTCCGGTGTTTCAGCGTCAGCGCACGCTCATTCGCCGGTGACGACCACCCCCTCCTCCGTCACGACGTAAGCCCCGTCACGGAGCACCATGTCGGTCGTGAGCACCTTCCGGTGCTTCCCCGTGAGAACGATCAGCTCCCCGCCCGGCATCCGGTGAATGCACGCGATCTGACCCCGATCTCCGAGCGCCGCGACGATCTTGGCGAGTTCCTCCGCCGGCGGCCGCCAGAGTACGGACTCGCCGACACCCGGAACGGAGCTCCCGCCGTTGTAACAGGGCGCGCCCGAACGGTCCCGCAGGCCGGTGCAGGATCCGAGCGCGGCCGCCAGCAGGACCGCCGCCGTCGCGCACGTATATTTCGAAGCCATCGGCGCCCCTCCCCCGCCGCCATCTGGCCGCCGCCCGGGCGGCGATGCAAGCCGCAGGTCACGGCAGGCGCGCTCGGAGGATTTCTTTTGCGCCAGCTCAGTCTATGACGGGCGCCCGCAATCACGAACGGACCTGCCGGTGGCCGAGCCCTCGATCCAACACGTCCTCTACGGTTCGCCGCCGCTGGAGCTCGCCGACCCCGGCGCCGCCGTTCAGGTGTCGCCGCTGGCGCCCGGGGCCGCGCGGCTGGAGGACGTCGCCGACGGCTCGCTGGACGCCGCCACCCTGCTCGCCCCGCCGGGTACGGCCGAGCGGCGCTACGCCCTGGCCCACGCCCTGCGCGCGCTGAAGCCGGGCGGCCGGCTGACGGCG
>NZ_JAAIVC010000298.1 GCF_010975005.1 Caulobacter sp. 17J65-9
ACGCGGGCCAGGCCGCCGGCGACGGCGGCGACCACCGCGGCCTGGGCCTCGGCGGCGGCGGCGCGCTCGGCCTCGTGGCGGCGACGCTCGTCTTCGGCGGCGCGGCGCTGAGTTTCGGTCTGGCCTTCCAGCCGGGCCTTCTCGACGGCAGCGTCCTTGAAGTGCAGCACCGCCTGGGCCATCGCGCCGATCTCGTCGCGGCGGCCGACGGCGGGCACGTCGACCTGATTGTCGCCGGCCGCCAACCGGCCCATGGCCCCGGTCATGCCGACGACCGGACGGGCGATCGAGCGGGTCAGCGCCCAGGCCATGGCCAGCGCGATCGCCAGGGCGACGCCGCCGCCGATGAAGAAGCCCAGGTAGGCGCTGGCGAAGGCCTTGGCCTGGGCCGCCGAGCGCTGGGCCAGCAGGCCTTCGTGGGTGTCGGTGGTGGCCTTCAGCGCCTCGCGCACGGCGGTCAGGCGCGCCTTCTCGCCGATCACCGCCTCGGCCTGCGGTCGGGTGGCCGGGTCGGCGGCGACGGCCAGCATGGCCTTGGCCTCGGTCTCGAACTTCGCTTCGGCCTCGTCGAGCGCCGCCATCCGCTTCACGTGGTCCGGATGATCGTCCGCCGTCCGCAGGGCCTCGACCGCCTTGGCGTAGTCGGCGCGGTGGTCCTCGAACTTCTTCAGGAACTGGGCGTCGCCGGAGGCGACGTAGCCGCGCATGGCGTTCTGCTCTTCCAGCAGGGCCAGCTTCACGTCCGCCGCGTCGGCCAGCACTTCGCGGCTCTCGGCGTCCTCGGCCGCGGCGATCTGGATGGCCCGCATGTTCGCGAAGACCAGCGCGCTGGCCCCGCCGCAGGCCAGGATGACCGCGGCGAAGGCGGCCGTCAGCTTGCGGGAGATCGGAAGGTCGGCGAACGACATGGGCGGGTCCTCGGCTAAACCACGGCGTCCGAAAAATTGACGGACGCCGGGCTCTCCAGCTCGGTATCAGACTAGATTGGTAAACGAGCCGTTGCGGCTGCTGTAAAGGCGCCGCGAGGACTGTTGTGAATACTTGACAAGATCACGCTCAACGAACCCGGTTACGCCCGCGTCCCATTGTTTCGCCCAAGCGTCGCGCGCAAAAGCGCCCCCGACCGTGGCGGTCGAGGGCGGCGGATGAAACTCAGGGGATGTACCTAGAGCCGGCCGGCGGGCGCGCCGGTCAGAACTCTTCCCAGCCTTCCACGTCCGGCTGGGGCGCCCAGACCCGGGCCGCGCCGCCGCGGCCGACATGCTTGAGGGCCGGACGGGCGGCCGGCTCGGCCGGCCGCGGCCGCGCCAGGGC
>NZ_JAAIVC010000299.1 GCF_010975005.1 Caulobacter sp. 17J65-9
GTCCGCGGCGGCCTGGGCGTGGGCCACCGCGGCGTCCAGCACGTCGAGCTCGATCCGCTCCCAGGCGGCGTCGTCCAGGGCCGGCCAGGCGCGGGCGCGCGCGGCGAGGCCGGCGCAAAGCTCGGCCTGCCCGTCTTCGCCCAAGCCTTCGCCCAGCTTCATGGCCAGGTCGGCCAGCCAGTCGGGCATGAGGTCGTCCGGGCAGAGGTTCTCGTCGTAGATGTCCCAGCCGAACACGGCCAGCGGACACCACCACTCCTCGGTCTTCAGCGGGAAGGCCGGCCGGCGCGTCGCCGCGACGACCGCGCCGTTCGCCACCAGGCGCTCGGCCAGGGCGACGCGCTGCTCGCGGGTCGGGTCCGGCCCCGGGTTCGCGCATTCGCGCGCGAACGGCCGGTGCTCGCGCGCCTCGCGCTCTTCCTCGGCGACCTCGATCTCCTCGAGCGTGGGCGGGCTCGGCGCGGGCGCGGCGGGAGGTGAGCCGGCCGCCTCGTCCATCGCCCGGACCAGCACGTCGATCAGCCGGACGGCCGCTTCGGCGCGCGCCTGCTCGCGGGCGAGGTCGGCGCCCAAGGTCGCGTGGATCAGGTGCTGGCCGCCTTGCGACAGCTCGGTCGCCCAGGCGGCCCAGCCGGCGGCGTCGACCGCGCGTTGGGCGGCGCTTATCGCGGCTTCGGTTCTCGTCTCCCGCGCGGCCTCCCGCGCCCGCGCCGCCGCCTGGCGCACGCCCGCGCGCCCGGCCAGAACGACGGCCCGCCAACGGCGCAGGTCCTCGGACGTCTGCTTGCCCTCCACCAGGTCGCGAAGACCCGCGAACCCGCGGGTCACAGCCCGCAACGGTGATTTCGGACGCGGCAGGCCGGCGACCGCCGCCGCGGCGATCTCGACGGCCGCCGCCCGGATCGGCGTCCACGCCCGTTCCGCGCCGGCCTGATCAACATCGCGCCATTCCCGCTTCGCCCGTTCGAAGTGGGCGTCCGACCAGTCCAGCGCCCACCGGCCGACCCAGCGTGGTTGGGACAAGGACAGCTCCCCGCCGAGCCGGCCCAGCAGGCGGATCATCCAGTAGATCTCCCTGTCGGCAGCCGCGTCCGGCAGTCGTGCGCGCGCGCCGGTCAGCACGTCGATCCGCCCGATCAGCCGCCGCGCCAGCGTTCTGTGCGTGCCGCCGCCGGCGGCCTTCACCGCGGCTTTGAGGTCGCCGGCCTGCGCGGCCGCCAGGGCCGCCGCCCGAGCCGACTTGCGCTCCCCGGGCGCCGCCGCGTCTGCGTAGGCCTGGG
>NZ_JAAIVC010000029.1 GCF_010975005.1 Caulobacter sp. 17J65-9
CCGGATCGGCAGGCGGCGCGCGTGGCTCAGGCTGCGCCAGACCCACTCCAGCGGCCCGTAGCGGAAGCTGTGCATCCACACCTGCGACCAGGCGATCTGCAGCACCCAGATGGTGACGACCAGGGTCCAGAGCTCGGCCCGGTCCAGCTGGCCGAACAGGCCGAAGCCGCGGCCGCTCCAGAAGATGGTGGTCATGATCACCGACTGGGTCAGGTAGTTGGTGAAGGCCATCTTGCCGACATTCGCGAGCGCCGAGGTCACGCCGCGCAGCGCGCTGGCCTTCAGCAGCAGGGCGACCAGGGCCAGGTAGCCCAGGGTGACCACCGGCGCGAGGGTGGCGTTGGCGATGGCGACGTAGGCCCGCCAGGTCGGCGAGGCCTGGCCTGCCTCCACGTCGCCCCAGGCGCTCCAGCCGATCACGCCCAGCGCGGCGGCCCCGAGCAGCAGCAGGACGACATACAGGCCGGCCCCGCGCCGCGCCTGGAAGACGCCGGTCCTGAGCAGGCCCATGCCGATCATCATCAGGCCCAGCGCGTTCCAGACGTAGAAGATCAGCGAGGGGACCTGCAGGATCAGCCAGCTCTTGAAGTTGGCCTCGAGCGCGCTGGCCAGGCCGCCGCGATAGGCGGCGATCTCGGCGGGCATGCCGGCGGCCGCCTTGGCGGCGTAGGCGGCGATCTCGACCCGCGCCTGCGGGATGAACAGGGACGACACGGGGCTGGCGATCTCCAGCAGGATCACGCCCAGCAGCAGCAAGGCGCCGACCGTGAACAGCCGCTTCGGCGCCCACGAGCGGGCCAGCGCCGCCAGCGATCCGGCGACCGCGTAAAGCAGCAGGATGTCGCCGAACCAGATCGCCGCCCCGTGCAGGACGCCGAATACGGCCAGCCACCCCAGGCGCCGCCACAGCACCGGGCTCTTCTCGGGATCGCGCCGCTCGCCCCCGACCAGCAGGACCGAGGCGCCGAACAGCAGGGAGAACAGGGTGACGAACTTGGCCTCGAAGAAGACGTGCATGATCGCCCAGGCGACCTGGGAGGCGTGCGTCTGAGGCGTCAGCGCCGGATCGGCGTGGGCCGCGTACGGCAGGGCGAAGGCCGAGGCGTTCACCGCCAGGATCCCGAGCACGCCCAGCCCGCGCAGTGTGTCCAGGCTGGCGATCCGCCCAGCGTCGTCAGTCATGGCCGTCCCCCGTGACGGCGCGAGGCGATCACGAGCGGGCGGCGGGTGCAATGGGGACAACGGAATCTCCTTCTCCCCTTGCGGGAGAAGGTGGCCGGCGGAGCCGGCCGGATGAGGGGTGTCGGCGCTCAAGCGTCAGGACAAAGGACGTTAAGAGCGCGCCGGACCTTTGAAGGGCCTGCCGGCACCCCTCATCCGACGCGCTCCGCGCGTCACCTTCTCCCGCAAGGGGAGAAGGGGATCTAGGTCACGGATAGTAGACGCCGATCCACTCGGCGGTCATGGCCGGGCGGGTTTGCCCTTCGATCTCGATCGAACACTCACGGGTCAGCAGCATCGCGCCGGCCCTGCGCTCGGCCGAGCGCAACTTCTCGCGCAGGCGCACGCGCGCGCCCGCCGGCACCGGCGCCCGGAACCGCACCTTGTCGAAACCGTAGTTGATGCCGCGGCTGAACCCCTCGATCTGCAGGATCTGCTGGGTCATGGCCGTCAACATCGACAGGGTCAGGAAGCCGTGGGCGATGGTGCCGCCGATCTCGGCCTTCGCACGGTCCACGTCGCAGTGGATCCACTGCCGGTCTTCGGTCACTTCGGCGAAGCCGTCGATACGCGGCTGGTCGATGGTGAACCAGTCCGACACCCCGAGCTCGCAGCCGACCAGGCTGGGCAGGTCCTCGAACCGAACTTTCGCGTCGACGGTTTGCGCCAGCATCACCCGCTCCCCATTTCCCCCGAAAGGCGAAGCAAACCACAACCTTGTCCGTTTGCCGAACGCGTTCAGCAAAAGTTTCAAGGGCGTGGCACGCTTGCCTCAGGGGAGCGCCAAGGGCGCTTCGGGGGGCGGAGGCGCGGCGCTTACGGGTACACGACCCCGATCCACTCGGCGATCAGGGCGGGCTTGGCCTGCCCCTCGATCTCCACCGTGCATTCGCGAGTCATGGCCAGGCCGCCGGCCTTGGGTTCGGCCGCCACCAGCTTCTCGCGCAGGCGGATGCGCGCGCCGGCCGGCACCGGGGTGAGGAACCGCACCTTGTCGAAGCCGTAGTTGATGGCGCGGCTGACGCCCTCGACCTGCAGGATCTGGTAGGTCATGGCCGACAGCATCGACAGGGTCAGGAAGCCGTGGGCGATGGTCCCGCCGATCTCGGCCTTCGCCCGGTCCACGTCGACGTGGATCCACTGGCGGTCCTCGGTCACCTCGGCGAAGGCGTCGATGCGCGCCTGGTCGATCACGAACCAGTCGGAGACGCCCAGCTCCTGGCCGACCAGGCCGGGGACGTCCTCGAGGCGGACCGCCTTGTTCATGGTTTGCGCCAGCATAGAAATTCTCCCCTCATGACATGGGCTCCCTTCTCCCGCAAGGGGAGAAGGAGATGCTTAGAAGATTTCGAACAGGCCGGCGGCGCCCATGCCGCCGCCGACGCACATGGTGACCACGCCGTACTTGGCGCCGCGGCGCTTGCCCTCGATCAGCACGTGGCCGGTCATGCGCGCGCCGCTCATGCCGTAGGGGTGGCCGATCGAGATCGCGCCGCCCGACACGTTCAGCCGGTCGTTGGGGATGCCCAGCTTGTCGCGGCAGTAGAGCACCTGCACGGCGAAGGCTTCGTTCAGCTCCCAGATGCCGATGTCGTCCATGGTCAGGCCGTGCTGCTTGAGCAGCTTCGGCACGGCGAACACCGGGCCGATGCCCATCTCGTCCGGCTCGCAGCCGGCCACCGCCATGCCGCGGAAGGCGCCCAGCGGATTGAGCCCGCGGCGCTCCGCTTCCTTGGCCTCCATCAGCACGCTGGCCGAGGCGCCGTCCGACAGCTGGGAGGCGTTGCCGGCGGTGATGAACTTGCCTTCCTGGATCTCCAGGCCGGCCTTGAACACCGGCTGCAGCTTCTGCAGGTCCTCCAGCGTGGTCGACGGGCGGTTGCCCTCGTCCTTCGACAGGGTGATCTCCTGCGCGCTCGCCTGGCCGGTGGCCTTGTCGACCACCTGCATGGTGGTGGTCATCGACACGATCTCGGCGTCCAGGCGGCCTTCCGCCTGGGCCTGGGCGGTCCGCTGCTGGGACTGCAGGGCGTACTCGTCCTGGGCCTCGCGGCTGATGCCGTAACGGGCCGCCACGACCTCGGCGGTCTCCAGCATGACCATGTAGATGGCCGGGACCATGGCCACCAAGGCCGGGTCCTTGCCGCGGTACAGGTTCATGTTCTGGTTCTGCACCAGGGAGATGGACTCCAGCCCGCCGCCGACCGTGACGGTCATGCCGTCGCCGGTGATCTGCTTGGCGGCGGTGGCGATGCCCATCAGGCCCGAGGCGCACTGGCGGTCCAGGCTCATGCCGGCCACGGTCACGGGCAGGCCGGCGCGCAGCGCCGCCTGGCGCCCGATGTTGGTGCCGGTCGAGCCCTGCTGCAGGGCGGCGCCGATGACCACGTCCTCGATCTCGGCCGGATCGACGCCGGCGCGCTGAACCGCGTGCTTGATGGCGTGGCCGCCCAGCGCCTGGGCCTGGGTGTCGTTGAAGGCGCCGCGATAGGCCTTGCCGATCGGCGTGCGGGCGGTGGAGACGATGACGGCTTCGCGCATTCGGAAGGTCCTTCAGTTCTTCCCTTCTCCCCTTGCGGGAGAAGGTGGCGCGCGGAGCGCGTCGGATGAGGGGTGACGGCGCGACGGGGGCCGGGTTTGGGATGCTGAGCGCTCCGATCTGAGATCTCGGCGCCCTCACCCCTCATCCGGCCGGCTCCGCCGGCCACCTTCTCCCGCAAGGGGAGAAGGAGAGTTCACGCGTTACGCAGCCTTGGTCTGGTTGGCCTTGGTCAGTTCGACCATGCCCTGGGCGGCGCCGCTCTCGGGCACCAGTTCGCCCGAGCGGTCGGACACCGCCTCGAAGCGGGCGGCGACCTGTTCGGCCGCGTCCTCGACGTCGCCGACGAAGATGCCCTGGGTCAGGCCGATGTGGGCGCGCTCGAAGCTGCCGGCCCCGGCGCACAGGATGGCGCGGGTCGGCGCGGTCTCGCTGACCAGGTGGACGACGCCCGGGGTCACCGTTTCCGGCTTAAGCAGGGCCAGCACCTCCGGCGGCATCAGGTCTTCGGTCATGCGGGTGGCCGCGGTCGGGGCCAGGCAGTTCACCCGGATGTCGTTCTTGGCGCCTTCCAGCGACAGGGTCTGCATCAGGCCGACCAGGGCCATCTTGGCCGCGCCGTAGTTCGACTGGCCGAAGTTGCCGTACAGGCCCGACGAGGAGGTGGTCATGACGATGCGGCCGTAGTTCTGGGCCCGCATGATCTCCCACACCGCCTTGGTGCAGTGGACCGCGCCCATCAGGTGCACGTCCATGACGAAGCGGAAGTCCTCGACGCTCATCTTGGCGAAGGTCTTGTCGCGCAGGACGCCGGCGTTGTTGACCAGGATGTCGACCCGGCCCCAGGCGTCCATCGCCTGCTGCACCATGGCCTCGACCGCGGCCATGTCGGTGACCGAGGCGCCGTTGGCGATCGCCTCGCCGCCGGCCGCCCGGATCTCCTCGACCACCGCCTCCGCGGCCGCCGAGCTGCCGCCGGTGCCGTCGCGGGCCGAGCCCAGGTCGTTCACAACCACCTTCGCGCCGCGGGCGGCCAGGGCCAGGGCGTGCTGCCGGCCGAGGCCGGCGCCGGCCCCGGTCACGATGGCCACGCGGCCGTCGAATCGGATCGTCATCTCGTGTCCACCAAAGTTACGGTACGGCAATATCGGACCGACTTTCGTTGCGTGGCAAGGGACATTTCGCCACTCCCCCGACTTTTTGAAAATCCGGCTTGCCTGCACCGGCAGGCCCGATAAGGTCCCGGCCAAGCCCGCCAAAAGGGCGGCCAGGAGAAGCGCCCATGTCTAGTTCGACGTCCCTGTTCGACCTGACCGGCAAGGTCGCGGTGATCACCGGCTCCTCGCGCGGCATCGGCAAGGCGATCGCCGAGCGCATGGCCGAACACGGGGCCAAGGTGGTGATCTCCTCACGCAAGGCGGCCGCCTGCGAAGAGGTGGTGCGCGAAATCGACGCCCGGTACGGCGAGGGCACGGCCCTGGCCTGCCCGGCCAACATCTCCTCCAAGGAAGACCTGCAGCGGCTGGTCGAAACCACCAACGCGACCTTCGGCAAGATCGACATCCTGGTCTGCAACGCGGCGACCAACCCGCACTACGGCTCGATCCTGGACATCGAGGACGACGCCTTCCGCAAGATCTTCGAGAACAACGTCCTGGCCAACAACTGGCTGGTGCAGCTGGTCGCGCCGCAGATGCGCGAGCGCAAGGACGGGGCGATCATGATCGTGTCGTCGATCGGCGGCCTGCGCGGCGACGCCATGATCGGCGCCTACAACGTCTCCAAGGCGGCCGACTTCCAGCTGGCCCGCAACCTGGCCGTCGAGCTGGGCCCGGACAACATCCGGGTCAACTGCATCGCGCCGGGCCTGGTGCGCACCGACTTCGCCCGCGCCCTGTGGGAGAACCCCGACACTCTGAAGAAGATCACCCGCGGCGCGCCGCTGGGCCGCATCGGCGAGCCGGACGAGATCGCCGGCGCGGCGGTGTTCCTGGCGTCGAAGGCCGGCGCCTTCATGACCGGCCAGAAGATCGTCGTCGACGGCGGCGTGACCATCGGCGCGCAGTTCTAGTGGAAACGGCGCTCCCCTTCCCTTCTCCCCTTGCGGGAGAAGGTGGCCGGCGGAGCCGGTCGGATGAGGGGTGCCAGCGCCGAGCTTTCAGAACGATGCGTCAACTCACCCAGGACCGTCAGACGTCCCGCCGACACCCCTCATCCGACGCGCTCCGCGCGCCACCTTCTCCCGCAAGGGGAGAAGGAGACTGGAAAGGCCCTCGTTGATGAAGGCGATTCTCTCAACGGCCCCCGGCGGGCCCGAGACCCTGGTCCTGACCGACCTGCCCGACCCGACGCCAGGCCCGGGCGAGGTGGTGGTGGCCGTTCGCGCCTGCGGGATCAACTACCCCGACACCCTGATCATCGAGGACAAGTACCAGTTCCGCCCCGAGCGCCCGTTCGCGCCGGGCGGCGAGATCGCGGGCGTGGTCGAGGCGCTGGGCGAAGGCGTCAGCGGCCTGTCCGTCGGCCAGCGGGTGATCGCCGTGCCGGGCTGGGGCGGTCTGGCCGAGAAGATGGTGGTGCGGGCCGAGGCCTGCGTGCCCTTCCCCGACAGCGTGCCGTTCGACGAGGCGGCGGCGTTCCTTTTGACCTACGCCACCTCGCACCACGCCCTGAAGGACCGGGCCAAGCTCGCGGCCGGCGAGACCCTGCTGGTGCTGGGCGCGGCCGGCGGCGTCGGCCTGGCGGCGATCGAGCTGGGCAAGGCCATGGGCGCGCGCGTCATCGCCGCCGTGTCCTCCGAAGAGAAGGCCGAGTTCGCCAAGGCGCACGGCGCCGACGCGGCGGTGGTCTATCCGCGCGGCCCGTTCGACGCCGAGGCCAAGAAGGCGCTGGGCGCCCTGTTCAAGGACGCGGTCGGCCCGAACGGCGCGGACGTGATCTACGACCCCGTCGGCGGCGACTATTCGGAAGCGGCGCTGCGCGCCATTGCCTGGGAGGGCCGCCACCTGGTGGTCGGCTTCCCGGCCGGCATCCCCAAACTGCCGCTGAACCTGACCCTGCTGAAGGCCTGCCAGGTGGTGGGCGTGTTCTGGGGCGCCTTCGCCGCGCGCGAGCCCAAGCGCCACGCCGACAACGTGCGCGAGCTGTTCGGCATGTACGCGGCCGGGAAGATCAAGCCGGAGGTCTCCGAACGCTTCCCGCTGGCGCGCGCCGGCGAGGCCATCAAGCGGCTGGCCCGCCGTGAGGCGCTGGGCAAGCTGGTGGTGACGGTGGGCCAGTGAACTTCAAAATCACCCGTCATCCCGGCCGTAGCGGAGCGAAGCGCAGCGGAGAGCCGGGACCCAGCCAGCTCGACCTGAACGCTGCGAACGGACTGCAACATGCGTCGCGCTTGCTGGGTCCCGGCTCTCCCGTCCGCTGCGCGGACGTCCGGCCGGGATGACGGGCGGAAAAGGATAGAGGAACGAGCATGACCGACCTGACCGCCTTCCGCGCCGAGACGCGGGCCTGGCTGGAGGCGAACTGCCCGGCCGAGATGCGCGAGCCGACCTCGGGCTTCGAGGACGCCTGCTGGGGCGGGCGCAAGTGGACGTTCCAGTCCGACGCCCAGCGCGTCTGGCTGGAGCGCATGGCCGACAAGGGCTGGACCGTGCCGGAATGGCCGCGCGAGTACGGCGGCGGCGGCCTCGGCCGCGAGGAGGCCAAGGTGCTGCGCCAGGAGATGGGCCGCATCAACGCCCGCCTTCCCCTGTCCAGCTTTGGTATCTGGATGCTCGGCCCGGCCCTGCTGAAGTACGGCACGGAGGCGCAGAAGCAGGAGCACCTGCCCAAGATCGCGCGCGGTGAGATCCGCTGGTGCCAGGGCTATTCCGAGCCGAACGCCGGCTCCGACCTGGCCTCGCTGCAGACCCGCGCCGACGACGCCGGCGACCACTGGGTGGTCAACGGCCAGAAGATCTGGACCTCCTACGCCGACAAGGCCGACTGGATCTTCTGCCTGGTGCGCACCGACTTCTCCGCGCCCAAGCACCTGGGCATCAGCTTCGTGCTGTTCGACATGACCCTGCCTGGCGTGTCGACCAAGCCGATCACCCTGATCTCGGGCAAGTCGCCGTTCTGCGAGACCTTCTTCACCGACGTGAAGGTGTCCAAGACCCAGCTGATCGGCGAGCTGAACCGCGGCTGGGACGTGGCCAAGTACCTGCTGGGCCACGAGCGCGAGATGATCGGGGCCATGGGCGAGGTCGGCGGCGGCCGGCCCCTGGGCCAGGTCGCGGCCGAGAGCGTCGGGCTTGACGACGGCGTGCTGGCCGATCCGCTGCTGCGCGCCCAGATCGCCCGGCTGGAGGTCGACGCGATCGCCTTCCGCCTGACCCTGGAGCGGGCCGGCGACATGGCCAAGGCGAAGCAAGGAAATCCGGCCTTCGCCTCGGCCCTGAAGTACTACGGCTCGGAGCTGAACAAGCGCCGCCACGAGCTGGCCATGTCGGCCGGCGGCTCGGACGCCCTGGAGTGGGAGGGCGAGCGCTCGAAGGACGGCGCCGCCGCGCGCGACTGGCTACGCACCAAGGCCAACTCCATCGAGGGCGGGACCAGCGAGGTCCAGCTCAACATCATCGCCAAGCGCATCCTCGACCTGCCGGGGGCCTGAACCCATGCCGCTGCTTCTGAACGACGAACAGGCCATGCTGCGCGACACCGCGCGCGGCTACCTCGCCGAGAACGGCCCCGTGGCCCAGCTGCGGCACTTGCGCGACCAGCGCGACGCCGACGGCTTCTCGCGCGAGCTCTGGAAGGGCTTCGCCGAGATGGGCTTCACCGGGATCCTTGCGCCCGAGGCCTTCGGCGGGCTGGGCCTCGGTCACGTCGAGGCCGGCCTGGTGATGGAGGAGATCGGCCGCAACCTGACGCCCTCCCCGTTCCTGTCGACGGCCCTGCTGGCGGTGACCGCCCTGGTCCGCGGCGGGTCCGAAGCGCACAAGGCCGAGCACCTGCCGGCCATCGTCGCCGGTGATCGCCTCTTCGCGCTTGCGGTCGACGAGCACGCCAAGCACGGACCCCACAAGACCGCGCTCAACGCCGAGCGCTCGGGCAACGGCTTCAGGCTGAACGGCACCAAGACCTTCGTGGTCGACGGCCATGTCGCCGACCGGCTGATCGTGGCGGCCCGCACGGCGGGCAGCCCCGGCGAGACCGACGGCCTGACCCTGTTCCTGGTCGATCCGAAGACGGCCGGCGTGGCGACCGAGCGCACGCAGATGGTCGACAGCCACAACGCCGCGCGCCTCGCCTTCGAGAACGTCGAGGTCGACGCCGACGCGGTGCTGGGCGAGGTCGACGGCGGCTGGGGTCTGCTGGAAGGCGTGCTCAACGTCGGCCGCACGGCGGTCGCCGCGGAGATGACCGGGGCCGGCGAAGAGGCGTTCGGGCGGACGCTTTCCTACCTGAAAGAGCGCAAGCAGTTCGGCAAGGCGGTGGGCGAATTCCAGGCCCTGCAGCACCGCTGCGCCCACCTCTACACCGAACTGGAGATCACCCGCTCGGCCGTGCTCAAGGCGCTGCAGACGCTGGACGAGCGCTTCGACGCCGCCGCACCGATCGTGGCCGTCGCCAAGGCCCGGGCCGGGACCACCGCCACCCTCGCGGTGCAGGAGGCGGTGCAGATGCACGGCGGCGTCGGCATGACCGACGAGTTCGACATCGGCTTCTTCTTGAAGCGCGTCCGCGTCGCCCAGGAGCTGTTCGGCGACGACGCCTTCCACGCCGACCGCCTGGCGAAGCTGGGCGGTTACTAGACCCTTCTCCCCTTGTGGGAGAAGGAGGGCCCCGCGCACCGGAGGCCCTTCAGGGCCGGAGGTCCGCGCGGGAGGATGAGGGGTTTCGCAACCAGCGCCGTGCGACCCCTCACCCTCCCACGCAGACCTCCGCCCGCTGGCAGCGGGCTCCGGTGCGCGGGGCCCTCCCTCTCCCTCAGGGGGAGAGGGGAAGCATGGAGCCGCTGATGTCCGCCTTCCCCGCAATGTCCCTCGCCCAGGCGCACGCGCTGATGTGCCGGCCCGGCTCGCCGTTCGAAGTCGGCGAGGCGGAGATCCGCGGGGTGACCACCAAGGTCTGGAAGAACGCGCCGCCGACGCTGCGCGAAGTCTTCCTGATGGGCCGGGCGCACGGCGCGCGCGACTTCCTGATCCACGAGGACGAGCGCACCGACTTCGAGGGCTTCGCCCGCGCGACCCTGGCCGTCGCCCACGCCCTGATCGCCGACGGCGTGAAGCCGGGCGATCGGGTGGCGATCGCCATGCGTAACCTCCCCGAGTGGCCGGCCGCCTACTTCGGCGCGGTGCTGGCCGGCGCGGTCGCCACGCCGCTGAACGCCTGGTGGACCGGCCAGGAGCTGGTCTACGCCCTGCAGGACAGCGGCGCGAAACTGCTGATCGCCGACGCCCAGCGCCTGGAGCGTCTGGCCGGCCGGCTGGACTCCTGCCCGACGCTGGAGCGGGTCTGGGTGGCGCGCACGGACGAAGGTCCGGGCCTGCCGCGCCTGCGCCGGTTCGAGGACGTGACCGGCCCGGTCAACGACTGGGGCGCCCTGCCCGACCGGCCGTTGCCGGCCGTCGAGCTGACGCCGGAGACGGACTCCAGCCTGTTCTACACCTCGGGCACCACCGGTCGGCCGAAGGGCGCCATGGGCACCCACCGGGCCGCCGTCACCACCCTGATGAACACCGCCTTTTCGGCCGCGCGCGTGCACGTGCGCCGCGGCGAGGCCGTGCCGGAGCCGAAGCCGGAAGATCCGCAGAAGGGCCTCCTGGCCTCCATCCCGTTCTTCCACACCACCGGCTGCCAGGCGCTGATGACCGCCGCCTTCGTGCAGGGGGCCAAGCTGGCCATCCAGCGCCGCTGGGAACCGGCCGAGGCCATGGCCATCATCGCGCGCGAACGGCTGACCCACGCCGGCGGCGTGCCGACCATCGCCTGGCAGCTGATCGAGCATCCGGACCTGGCCGAGCACGACCTGTCGTCGCTGGTCAACGTCGCCTACGGCGGCGCGCCGGCCGCGCCGGAGCTGGTGCGCCGCATCCGCAAGGCCCTGCCGGGCGCGATCGCGGCCTCCGGCTGGGGCATGACCGAGACCACCGCCACCTTCACCCACCACCAGGGCGAAGACTACGAGCACCGCCCCGGCAGCTGCGGCCCGGCCTTCCCGGTCGGCGAGATGCGCATCGTCGGCTCCGACGGCTTCGACCAGCCCGTCGGCGAGATCGGCGAGCTGTGGGTGAAGGGCCCCAACGTCGTCTCGGGCTACTGGAACAACCCCGACGCGACCGCCGCGACCTTTGTCGACGGCTGGCTGAAGACCGGCGACCTGGCGCGGCTGGACGAGGAAGGCTTCTGCTACATCGTCGACCGGGCCAAGGACATGCTGATCCGCGGCGGCGAGAACATCTACTGCGTCGAGGTCGAGGACGTCCTCTACGAGCACCCGGCGGTGGTCGACGCCGCCCTGGTCGGCCTGCCCCACCAGGTGCTGGGCGAAGAACCGGCGGCGGTGGTCACCGTGCGTCCGGGCGCCGAGGTCGACGAGGCGGCGATGCGCGCCTTCGTGGCCGAGCGGCTGGCGGCCTTCAAGGTGCCGACGCGCGTGCTGTTCTGGCATGAGCCGCTGCCGCGCAACGCCAACGGCAAGATCCTCAAGCCCGAACTCCAGAAGCTGTTCCTTTGACCACGCGTTACGCCCGCCGCAAGGATGAGGTGGTCGCCGCCGCGACCGCCGTGCTGAACCGCAAGGGCGTGAAGGGCATGACGCTGGCGGAGGTGGCCGACAGCGTCGGCCTGATCACCAGCGGCGTGACCTACTACTTCCGCAAGAAGGAAGACCTGGCGGTCGCCTGCTTCCTCAATGCGATCGAGCGGTTCGACGTGCTGATCGCCGAGGCGGCGCAGGCGGCCGGGCCGCAGGCCCGCGTGCGCCGGTTCCTGGAGCTGTGGCTGGCCCTGCAGATGGACGTCCGCACCGGGCGAACCGCGGCGATCGCCAACTTCAGCGACATCCGCGCGCTCAGCCCTGATCACGAGGCGACGGTGCTGGGGCCGTTCAACGCCATGGTCCACCGGCTGGGCGACCTGATGCGCACGCCCGACCGCGACTGGTCCAAGCGCGAGCTGAACGCGCGGGCCAACATCCTGCTGGAGCAGGCCCTGTGGTCGGAGATCTGGCTCAACGCCTACGATCCCGAGGACCTGCCCCGCGTGGTCGACCGCGTCTTCGACGTGCTGGCCTTCGGCCTGGCCCCGGCCGGCGCGACGGTGGAGGCGACGCCCGCCCCGCCGCCGGCCGAGACCGAGGACGAGACCTTCCTGATCGCCGCCACCCGGCTGATCAACGCCCAGGGCTATCGCGGCGCCTCGGTGGAGCGGATCTCGGCCAGCCTGAACCTGACCAAGGGCGCCTTCTACCACCACAACGAAGCCAAGGACGACCTGGTGGTCGACTGCTTCGCGCGCACCTACGAGGTGATGCGCCAGGAGCAGCACGCCGCCGCCGGCCCGACCGGCTGGGCGCGGCTGTGCGCGGCGGTATCCGGCCTGATCGCCTTCCAGCTCAGCGAGCGCGGCCCCCTGCTGCGCACCTCGGCCCTGACCGTGGTGCCCGAGGCCATCCGCGAGCAGATCGTCGCCCGCTCCGACCGGATCGGCCGGCGCTTCGCAGCCATGATCAGCGACGGCATAGCCGACGGCTCGATCCGCCCGGTCGACCCGGTGATCGCCGCGCAGATGCTGAACGCCTCGGTCAACGCGGTGGGCGAGCTGCCCAGGCTGGCGCCCAACGTCACCGCCGAGGCGGCGCAGAGCCTGTACGGCGTTCCCGTCCTCACCGGACTTCTGCGCGCCTGACCCTTCGGTGGAGCTGGAGGGGCGCCTATATGGCCGCCATGTCCCAGAGCGTCTCCCTCTCCGTCCTCGACCTGGCCCCGATCGCCGAAGGCTCCGACGCCTCGCAGGCCCTGGCCAACAGCCTCGACCTCGCCCGCCACGCCGAGCGGCTGGGCTTCAAGCGCTTCTGGCTGGCCGAGCACCACAACATGACCGGCATCGCCAGCGCGGCGACGGCGGTGGTGATCGGCCACGTGGCGGCTGGCACCTCGAGCATCCGGGTCGGCGCCGGCGGGATCATGCTGCCCAACCACGCGCCGCTGGTCATCGCCGAGCAGTTCGGCACCCTGGCCGCCCTGCACCCGGGCCGCATCGACCTCGGCCTCGGCCGCGCGCCCGGCACCGACATGGCCACCGCGCGCGCCCTGCGCCGCACCTTGACCGGCGGGGCGGACAGCTTCCCCGAGGACGTGGTCGAGCTGCTCTCCTACTTCGAGCCGGCCCGGCCCGAGCAGCGGGTCATGGCAGTGCCC
Source organism: Caulobacter sp. 17J65-9 (assembly GCF_010975005.1). Classification (GTDB taxonomy): domain Bacteria; phylum Pseudomonadota; class Alphaproteobacteria; order Caulobacterales; family Caulobacteraceae; genus 17J80-11. Next base: position 13,165 of record NZ_JAAIVC010000029.1, read on the forward strand.
GGCGCCGGCCAGGACGTGGAGGCCTGGATCCTCGGCTCCAGCACCTTCGGCGCGCAGCTGGCCGCCATGCTGGGCCTGCCCTACGCCTTCGCCTCGCACTTCGCGCCGCAGCAGATGATGCAAGCGCTGGAGCTCTATCGGCGCAACTTCCGGCCCTCGGCCCGGCTGGACCGGCCGCACGCCATGGTCGGCATGAACGTGTTCGCGGCCGACACCGACGAGGCGGCGCAGGCCCTGTTCAGCTCGCTGCAGCAGGCCTTCGTGAACCTGCGTTCCGGCCGGCCGGGACCGCTGCCGGCGCCGGACCCGGGCTTCGGCGCGCGCATGGGCGCGGAGGACAAGGCCATGCTGGCGAGCGCGCTGTCGTGTTCGGTGGTGGGCTCGCCCGAGACCGTTCGTGCGGGGCTCAAGGCCTTCGCCGAGCGGACCGGGGCGGACGAGATCATCGTCACGGCGCAGATCTTCGACCACGCCGCGCGGCTGCGCTCGTTCGAGATCACCGCCCAGGCGGCCGAGGCGCTCGACGCCTAGAGCCTTCCCGCTTCGGATGAAGCCATCCGAAGCGGACAAGAAGGCTCCAGATCCTAGAGTTAGAGCGCGATAACCGCCGAAACCGGCATCCACTTTCGGCTATCGCGCTCTAGCGCTTGCGCCGGCCGCCCTTCTTCACATTGGTCATCAGGTCGGGCTTGGGCGGCGGCGTCCAGCCCTCGGGGCGGACGTAGGTTTCCTGGCTGGAGCCCAGGCCCATCTTGCCGGGGACCTGGCGTTTCAGGCGCGAGCCCTCGCCTTTGTCGTCCCGGCGCAGCCAGGCGATTTCATCACGCAGCCGCGCGGCCGCCTCAAAGTCCTCTTCCGCCACCGCGCGGGCCATGCGGGCTTCGAGCTTGGCGATCTCTTCGTCGTAGGCGTCGGACATGGGGTGGAGGTAGACCGGCGGGCGCCTCGGCGCCAGTGTCGTGCGCGCCTTCAGGAAAGGACGTCCCGATGCCCGCAGCCCCGATCGAGGTTCGCGTCAGCCGCCGGTTCGAAGCGCCGGCCGACAGGGTGTTCGACGGGTCGAGAAATACTCGGAGACCTTCGACCGGGTGAGCGTCGAGATCACGCCGCGCGACGGCGGGTGCGAGCTGAACCTGGTGCAGGAGATGGCGCCCGCGTTCGCCGAATACGCCGAGCGCACGCGCGCCGGCTGGGCGAAGATACTCGAGGGCCTGGCCCGGGCGCTGGGCGAGCCCTCGAAGGGGTGACGACGCGGCCTCGAGCCGCGCCGTCCAAGCCTGGTCAGCGGTCCCGGCGTTCCTGATCCGGACGCTGGCGCTGCTGTTCCTGGCCGGGGCGGCCGCCGGCCTGACGCTCGTCCTGGCGCTGCTGGCCGGGAGCCTGACGCGGTTGGTTGCGATCCTGCTGGTTGGGCATGTCACTCACTCCGAAGCGTCCCGAAAGCTCGGGGACCGGAGCTAAAGGCCTAGGGAACACGTCCGTTCCGGCCTGCATACGATTCCCGATCAGGGTGTGAGGCGACGCTCCAGCGTGGCCGGCAGCGTTACTGCGGGGCGATCCCGAGCCGTTCCCTGAGCGCCAAAATCCGGTCCCAGACCGCTTCGGACATCGCTCCTCTCCAAACCGTGGCGACGACGAAGCGCATCCGTGCATTCTGGCGCGCGAAGACCTCCACGCGATCGATGAATTGCGCGCCGTACGCGCCCATCAGCTCCTCGAACACCCCGGCGGACAGATAGGCGAAGTCCTCATCCGAAAGAGGTTCGTTGCAGGCGAATTTGACCAATCGCCAGCCGAGCTCTGGATCGTCGCGCGCAGCGTCGCCGACCGCCCAACCGGCTTCGAGTTGCGCGTCGCCGTCGGGTGTCCCCTCCGTGCTCCGAGGCATGCCGACATAGGCGTGGAGCCAACGACGAAGCTGCTCGACGTCCTCGATCTGCGTGGACGGATCGGCCAGTTTCTTAGACATGGGGCGCCCGCATCCGCTCTAGCCTCCGAGCATAACCCGCGGCGAGCGCGGCGGGACGGCCGTTGTCGGCCCCGCCAGCCAGAGTCCACAGGCCCAGTTGGAAGGCCAGATAGCCGGTGGTCAGGAGCGCATAGAGCGCCCGCCCCTGCCCCGTGTCGTAGCCGCACAGCGCCAGGAGCCGGCCGGCTTCGTGCTCCGGCAGATCGAACTCGACCGCGGCCCCGGCCAGGTCCCAGGCCAGGTCCTGGGCGCCGACCAGGTCGTGGCCGCCGGCGTGGTCCAGGGCGTCGGTCTTGAGCCGGCGGCCCTCGGGGGCGACGAGCCACTCCCAGCGGTGCAGGCGGGCGTCGACCTGTACGGGGCGGACGGCGTGCTGCAGGTCGGCCAGCTCGGCGTCGGTCCAAGCCAGCCGCGCGGCCGCCTTGGCGCCGAGCGCGTCCTCGACGTTCACGCGGGCCATACGGGCGAGCTCGATCAGCGAGGCGCCGGGCGCGTCGGCAGGAAAGGCGCCGGCGCGGAAGCCGAGATAGGCGGCCAGGCGCTCGACCGGCACGCTCTCGTCCGCGCGCAACGGCCGGGCGTCGTCGCGCCAGCGCTCGGCCAGGAAGCCGTGGCGCAGGTCGACCGGCTCGACGCCGAAGCCGGCCCGGTGCAGAGCGCGGGCGCGGTCGAGCTTGGAGCGGTCCTCGCGACCGAGGCCGGCGAACTTGAGCAGCCAGGCGCCGCGGTCGGTACGCAGCAGGTGCTTGCGCCGCTCGAAGCCGGGATGGGCCGGCGGCCATGACGCCTCGTCGGCGAACCGGCGCGCGCGCCAGGCGCCGGCGGACAGGTCCTCCAGAGGCGCGAGCGGCTCGCCAGTGCGGTCGGCGAACCAATGGGCCAGCGGCGGCACGGCGCCGTGCGCGCGGCCGGTCAGATCGTCGAAGTCGGCGGTCGGCCGCCGCGCCTCCCGCCAGCGGCGGAGGTGGGCCGGATCGGCTTCGGGGCCTGGATCGCCGGCGTGGCTGGGCAGGAAGACGATCCGCGAGGCCGGCACGCCCTCGGCCTCCAGCCAGTCGGCCGCCGCGCCGAACGAGCTGCCCGACAGGCCGGGGCCCTCGTCGGCGATCGCCCAGGCGGCGACGGGGGTGGCGGCTACGCGCGCCCGCAGGCGGGCCGACGCGCGGATTTCCCGGCGGAAGGGATGGCCGACCGGGCGCAGGGAGAACGGCGCCTTCCCGCCCGCGCCGACCGCGGCCATGGCGGCGAGCCCGGCGCCGATGCTGCGCAGGCCGACGACCGGGGTGGCTGACGGCAGGGTGCGGGCGGCTTCGAAGTAGGCTTCCGGGTAGAGGGCGTAGAAGGCGTGGCCCTCGGCCTGCTTGGCGCGGATGGCGGCGTCGGGCAGGAGGGCGCGCAATCGCTCCCCTTCTCCCCTTGCGGGAGAAGGTGGCGCGCGGAGCGCGTCGGATGAGGGGTGGATGCGGGACGTTGGAAGGCTCGCGAACTCAACCGCGCCCCGTCCTGACACCTCGGCGCCGGCACCCCTCATCCGGCCGGCTCCGCCGGCCACCTTCTCCCGCAAGGGGAGAAGGGACCATGATTGGGCCACCGCCCGCGCCGCCTCCATCACCACCGCCATCGCCGCTCCCTGCAGCGCCGTGACGTCGTCCTCGCCCGCCGCCTCGAACTCCAGGTCGGCCAGGCCCTGCGCCAGTTCGGAGGCTTCGACGAACGCGCCGACCAGGGCGCCGTGGCGGATCAGGCCGGGCGGCAGGCGCGCGGCTTCCGCCCACGCCGCCTCGATCCCGTCCAGCTTGGCGCGCGGGTCCTCGAACCGGAACCGGTCGCCGTAGACGAGCACCGGATCACTCCGCGGCGGTCAGGGCGCCTCCGGCGGAGCCGTAGCGGCGGACCATGGCGGCGCAGAACTCGGCGAACTCCTCCGGCGCGCGCGGGGGGCTGGTGTGGTGGGGCGCGATCCCACACTCCTCCGGCGTGAAGCAGAAGGTGACGGTCACGGCGAAGTCGGACAGCGCCTCCATCTGCCGGTCGAACCAGGCGAGCGCGTCCGGGCGCAGGCTGTCGGCCCAGGACAGGCCGGTGCGCAAGTGCTTCACCCCCAGCCGCTTCAGCCAGGCCACGGCCTCGTCCAGACGGTGGTCCTCGAAGTGGAACCACTGGCACAGGCCCATCTCGGCCGCATACGGCGCATAGGCCTCCAGCGCCGCCTTCGGCGCGCCGTCCTCACGCAGCAGGCCCATGTGGAAGTGGCGGTAATAGGAGGAGCCCTCCGCCTCCTTGTGGCGGGTGGTGGCCTCCCAGGCTCTGGGCAGGTCGTAGAGGCTGTACCAGTGGACCCGCGGGGCGCGCCCGATGAGCAGCTCGGCGGTGCGCTTGACGCCCCAGACCTGCACCTCCTCGGCGCCGAAGGACGAGACGCCGGCCTCGGTCACCCAGACCGGCTTGTCGGTGACGGCGCGGATCTCGTCCAGCTTTTGCGGCCAGTCGTGGATCGACCACAGGTTCCAGTCCAGCGGGAAGCCGTGCACGCCGACCGCGTCGACCTCGTCCAACACGCCGTAGCCGTCCAGCAGTTGCAGATAGCCGGGATCGATCGGCGACAGGCCGCCCAGCACGCGGGTGACGCGCGGGTTCTCGGCCCGGATCGCCTGGCCGGCCAGGCGGGCCATCTGGGCGAAGCGCGACCAGTCCGGGTCGATCTCCGGGTCCCAGTGGGACTTGTTGTTCGGCTCGTTCCAGATCTTGGCGGCCTCGATCACGCGCGCGCCTCCCCCCGGGCGGGATAGACGGCGCCGTCGGGCGTCGGACGCTCCGTACGGCGGCAGACGAAGACTTCGGCTTCCGGGTGCTCGAGCACCTCGAAGCCCGTGCTGCGCAGCATGGCCTCGGTGCACGCCGCGTTCGGCGCCCACCAGTTGGTCCAGTCGCCGGCGTAGGCGTGCTCGATGAAGTGCAGCCTGGGCCAGCCCGGCGCGTCGAACTGGGCCTTCTCCCAGAAGTCGTAGTCGGACCGCACGGCCGCGGTCTCGCTCGCGCCGCGCTGCATGGACTGCAGGATCATCAGGTCGCCGGCCGCGTGGTCGTGGATCAGGTCCAGGGCCAGCAGGGGATGGCGCAGGTGATAGAGCACGCCCAGGAACAGGACGAGGTCGAAGCGCTCGCCCAGTTTGGCCACGTCGTAGACCGACAGGTTGCGGAACTCGATGTCCTGGCCGGTGACCTCGGCGGCGAAGCGGGCCTGGGCCAGGTAGCGCTCGTCAGTGTCCAGGCCGACCACCCGCTCGGCCCCGCGGCGCTTCATCTCGATGGCGTAGAAGCCGCCGTTGCAGCCGATGTCGAGCACGGTCTGGCCGGTCAGGTCGGCCGGCACGGCGTGGGCGAAGGTGCGCCACTTCACGTTCGGATAGTCGTGCAGGAAGTGGTCGGGCGCGGTCGGCACGCCTTCCAGCTCGATGTTGTGGAACCACTCGCCCAGATCGGCCAGGCGCGCGCGCACCTCCTCGGGGGTGTACCGTCTCATGCGCAGACCCCGTTCAGGTCGTGAACCTTCATCCCCCAGTCGCCGACCACGAGCGTGCTCACCGAGGCCGGAGCGATGTCGAAGCGCTGCAGGCCGTCCAGCGACAACTGCAGCGCCGTGGCCACCGCCGCCTTGATGACGTCGCCGTGGCTGACCACCGCGACGGTCTGGCCGGGGTGACGGTCGCGCAGCCGCGCCAGCGCGCGCGCGACGCGGGCCTGTACCTCCGTCATGGCCTCGCCGCCGGGCGCGCGGGCTCCGGACCTGGCCTGGTTCCACCGATCCCATTCGGGCCCGGCCAGGTCGTCGAAGGCGCGCCCGGCCCAGTCGCCGACGTCGACCTCGTTGAGGTCGGGATCCAGTTCGGGGGTGAGGCCGTGCGGGGCGGCCAGGGCTTCGGCGGTCTCGCGGGTGCGCTCCAGCGGGCTGGAATAGACGGCGGCCAGCTCCCGGTCGGCCAGCCGGCGGCCCAGGGCCTGCGCCTCGCGCCGCCCCTGGTCGCTGAGGATCACGCCGGCCATGCGCCCGCACAGCACCCGGCCCAGCCGGTCGTGGGAGGCGTGCCGCACCAGCAGCACGGTCGCGGTCACGAGGCCAGCCGCGCCGCCGCCTGCTCGACGCCGGCGATGAAGCTGAGCGTGCGCTCGTGCGCCTCCACGTCGGTGAACTGCTGCGGCGGGGACTTCATGTACCAGCTGGACGGGCCGATCAGCGGGCCGGCGACCTTGCGGTCCAGGGCGAGCTTGGCGCAGCGCACCGCGTCAATGACCACGCCGGCGGAGTTGGGGCTGTCCCAGACCTCCAGTTTGAGCTCCAGGTTGATCGGCGCGCCGCCGAAGGTGGTGCCCTCAAGCCGCACGTGCGCCCACTTGCGGTCCTGCAGCCAGGGCACGAAGTCGCTAGGCCCCACGTGGATGTCGCCGGCGGCCAGCGGCGCGTCCATCTGGCTGGTGACGGCCTGGGTCTTGGAGAGCTTCTTCGACTCCAGCCGCTCGCGCTCCAGCATGTTCAGGAAGTCGGAGTTGCCGCCGAAGTTCAGCTGGTAGGTGCGGTCCAGCCGCACGCCCCGCTCGCGCAGCAGATTGACCAGCAGGCGGTGGACGATGGTGGCGCCCACCTGGCTCTTCACGTCGTCGCCGACCACCGGCAGGCCGCGCTGGGTGAAACGCCGCGCCCAGGCCGGGTCGGAGGCGATGAACACCGGGATGCAGTTGACGAAGGCGCAGCCCGCCTCCAGCGCCTGCTCGGCGTAGAACTCGGTGGCCTGCTGCGAGCCGACCGGCAGGTAGGAGACCAGCACGTCGACGCCGTTGGCGCGCAGGGTCTCGGCCACGTCGACGGGCGGCGCGTCCGCCTCCTCGATCTCGCCGGACAGATAGCGGCCCAGGCCGTCCAGGGTCGGCCCCCGCTCGACCCGCGCGCCCAGCGCAGCGGGCGTAGCGAATTTCAGCGTGTTGTTGGGCTCGGCGAAGACCGCCTCGGCGACGTCGCGCCCGACCTTGGCGGCGCTGACGTCGAAGCCGACCGCCACCTCCACGTCCGCGATGCGATAGCCGCCCAGCTCGACGTTCATCAGGCCCGGCGGCGGCGCGTCCGCATCGGCGTGCGCGTAATACGACAGTCCCTGCACGAAGGACGAGGCGCAGTTACCCACGCCGACGATCCCGACCCGGAGTTTACGACGGCCCACTGCACGCTCCCCAAGCGGCGCCGTCACCGGAGCGACCGCGCCGAGGATTGTAGATGGACGCAAAAGGAGCTTCGCTAAAGTTTTGTTCCGAAAACCGTGACGAACACGCTCACTAACCTTCGCCGCAGAGCATCAATACGCAGAATTCGAAACCTGACAAAGCAAAGCCGAGAGGAACTTTATAGAAGATGCTCGCGTTCGCCCCTCCGGACCGCCGCCGCAGAGCGACGGCCAGTGCAAACAGCAGCCCGCGTACCGCCGCGGGCGGGTCGGGAGGACTTGCATGGATCGCCTCACTCGGCCGGTGTTGGTCACCGGCGGCGCGGGCTTCATCGGATCGAACCTGACCGACCGGCTGGCCCGCGAGGGCCATGAGGTGCTGGTGTTCGACAACCTGGCCCGCCCGGGTGTGGAGCAGAACCTGGCCGACCTGCAGGCGAAGCATCCGAACCGCGTGCGCGTGCGCGTCGGCGACCTGCGCGACGCCGGCGCGGTCGAGCAGGCCGTGGCCCAGGCCGGCGCGATCTTCCACTTCGCCGCCCAGGTGGCGGTGACCACCAGCCTCGAAGACCCGCAGACCGATTTCGACGTCAACCTGGCCGGAACGGTCGGGCTGCTGGAGGCGGTGCGCCGCCACGGCGGGCGAACGCCGGTGATGTTCGCCAGCACCAACAAGGTCTACGGCGACCTGGCCGACCTGGTGCTGGAGGCGCGGCCGGACGGCTACGCGCCGCTGGATCCGCGCCTGCGCGAGCGCGGCGTCGGCGAAGACCGGCCCCTGGACTTCCACACGCCCTACGGCTGTTCCAAGGGCGCGGCCGACCAGTACGTGCTGGACTACGCCCGCAGCTACGACCTGCCGGCCTGCGTGCTGCGCATGAGCTGCATCTACGGCCCGCGCCAGATGGGCGCCGAGGAACAGGGCTGGGTCGCGCACTTCCTCAAGCAGGCCCTGGCCGGCCGGCCGATCCGCATCTTCGGCGACGGCCGACAGGTCCGCGACGTGCTGGACGTCTCCGACGCGGTCGACGCCTGGGTCTCCGCCTGGCGGCGGATCGACCGGGTGAAGGGCCGCGCCTTCAACCTGGGCGGCGGGCCGGCCAACGCCGTCAGCCTGCGCCAGGTGATCGACCATGTCGAAGCCCTGCTGGGACGCCCCGTGGAGGTCGAGTTCCTGGACTGGCGTCCCGGCGACCAGCGCTGGTTCGTCAGCGACCCCAGCGCCGCGCGACTGGCGCTGGGCCTGCCCGAGCCGACCCCGTGGCGCGAGGGCCTGGCCGGGCTGGCCGGCTGGCTCCGACAAAGGGAGCCGGACGACGCCGACCTGCCGCTGGCGGTCGGAGGCGCCGCCCGATGAGCCAGCGCCGCCCCCCGCGCGTCAGTATCTCCAGTCCCGCGGAGGCGGCGTGAACACTCCCGCACCCAACCGCGTGCTGATGACCGCCGACGCCGTCGGCGGGGTCTGGACCTACGCGCTCGACCTGGCCCGCGCGCTGGGCGAAGCTGGCGCGACCACCACGTTGGCCGTGCTGGGCCCCTCGCCCACCGAGGACCAGGCCAGCGCCGCGCGCGCCGTGCCGGGCCTGGTCGTGCTGGACACCGGCCTGCCGCTGGACTGGACCGCCGCCACGCCCGCCGAGCTGCGCGAGGCGGGACGGGCTCTCGCGGCCCTGGCCCGCGAGCGGGGGGCGGATCTGGTCCACCTGAACAGCCCGGCCCTGGCCGCCGAGGCCGAGTTCACGGCGCCGGTGGTCGGCGCCTGCCACTCGTGCCTGGCCACCTGGTGGGACGCGGTGCGCCACGGCCCGCCGCCGGTCGATTTCGCCTGGCGCGTCGCTGCGCAGGGCGCCGGCTATCGCGCCTGCGCCGCGCTGGTCGCCCCCAGCAACGCCTTCGCCGAGGCCACCGCCCGAGCCTACGCAGTGCCGGCGCCGAGCGTGGTCCGCAACGGCCGGCTCGCCTCCCCGCGGACGCCCGCCAAGGCCGACCACCGCTTCGTCATGGCCTCGGGTCGTCTGTGGGACGACGCCAAGGGCGCCGCCGTGCTGAACGCCGCCGCCGCCCTCACCCCCGCCCCGGTGTTCGCGGCCGGGCCGTTGCAGGGGCCGAGCGGCGGCGAGGTGCGGCTGGCGCGGCTGCGCACCCTGGGCCGGCTGGATCCGGACGAGTTGGCCGGCTGGCTGGCGGGCGCACCGGTGTTCGCCTCGGCCGCGCTGTACGAGCCGTTCGGCCTGGGCGTGCTGGAGGCCGCGCAGGCGGCCTGCGCGCTGGTGTTGTCCGACATCCCCACCCACCGCGAGCTGTGGGACGACGCCGCCCGGTTCGTTCCGCCCGGCGACGCCTGCGCGCTGGCCGACGCGCTGCAGGCGGTGCTGGACGATCCGGAACTGGCGACCTCGCTCGGGGCCGCCGCGCAGGCCCGCGCCGCCGACTACACGGTCGAGGCGATGAGCGCGGGCGTGCTGGAGGTCTATCGACAGGTCCTGGCGGCCGGGAGGGCGGCGGCGTGAAGGTCGTCTATTTCACTCACTCGCTGGCCTCCTGCTGGAACCACGGCAACGCCCACTTCCTGCGCGGCGTGCTGCGCGAGTTGATCCGCCGCGGCCATCAGGTCGAGGCCTACGAGCCGAAAGGCGCCTGGAGCCGGGCCAACCTGCTGGCCGACCACGGCGAGGCCGGGCTGGAGGCCTATCGCGCCGCCTATCCGGAGCTGACCTCGATCATCTACGGGCCGGTGTTCGATCCGGAGGAGGCCTGCGACGGCGCCGACCTGGTGATCGTGCACGAGTGGAACGACCCCGCCCTGGTCGCCGCGGTCGGCCAGGTGAAGCGGCGCGGCGGGCGCTTCACCCTGCTGTTCCACGACACTCACCACCGCGCCGTCAGCGACCCGGAGGCGATCGGCATGTTCGACCTCGCCGGCTACGACGGGGTGCTGGCCTTCGGTGAAAGCCTGGCCGAGGTCTACCGCCGCAACGGCTGGGACGGCCGCGCCTTCACCTGGCACGAGGCGGCCGACACCGCCCTGTTCCGCCCGCCGGAACGCGCGGGCGAGCGCGCCGGTCTCGTCTGGATCGGAAATTGGGGCGACGGGGAACGAACGGCCGAGCTCGAAGCTTACCTGTTCGCTCCGGCCAAGGCGGCCGGCCTGCCGCTGGAGGTCTACGGAGTGCGCTATCCGGACGAGGCGCAGGCGACGCTCTCGAATTACGGCGTCGCCTGGCGGGGATGGTTGCCCAACGCCCGCGCGCCGGAGGTGTTCGCCCGCAGCCTGGCCACGGTGCACGTGCCGCGCCGCTTCTACGCCGAGACCTTGCCCGGCATTCCGACCATCCGCGTGTTCGAGGCCCTGGCCTGCGGCGTGCCGCTGGTCAGCGCCCCCTGGGAGGACAGCGAGGCGCTGTTCCGCCCGGACGACTACCTGCGCGTGCGCGACGGGGCCGAGGCCGCCGACGCGCTGCGCAGCCTGCGCGACGATCCCGACCTGCGGGCCGACCTGGCCGCGCGCGGGCTGGAGACCGTCCGAGCCCGCCACACCTGCGTCCACCGCGTCGACGAGCTGATGGCCATCACCGAGCGCCTGACCGCGTCGACCCCGCCCGTCGAGGAGCCCGCCTGAATGAAGCTCGCCTTCTACGGATCGAGCCTGTTGTCCGCGTACTGGAACGGCGCGGCCACCTATTACCGCGGCCTGCTGTCCGAACTGGCCGCCCGCGGCTGGAGCGCCACCTTCTACGAACCCGACGCCTTCGACCGACAGGCGCATCGCGACATCGACCCGCCGCCCTGGGCCGAGGTGGTGGTCTATCCCGCCACCCGCGAGGGCGTGCGCGCGGTCACCGCCGAGGCGGCCGAGGCCGACGTGGTGATCAAGGCCAGCGGCGTGGGCGTGTTCGACGAGGAGCTGCTGGACCAGATCCTGGCGTCGGCTCGCCCGGACGCGGTGCGGATCTTCTGGGACGTCGACGCCCCGGCCACCCTGGCCGAGATGCGGGCCGACCCGAACCACCCGCTGCGTCGCCGGCTGGGCGACCTCGACTTGGTGCTGACCTATGGCGGCGGCCCGCCGGTGGTGAAGGGCTACGAGGAGCTGGGCGCGCGGCTGTGCCGGCCGATCTACAACGCCCTGACCCCTTCGGAGCACCGGCCGGTGGCGCCGGACCCGCGCTTCGCCGCGGACCTGAACTTCCTGGCCAACCGCCTGCCCGACCGCGAGGCGCGGGTGGAGGCCTTCTTCCTGGCCGCCGCCGCCCTGTCGCCCGAGCGCCGCTTCCTGCTGGCCGGGGCCGGCTGGGAGGACAAGGTGGTGCCCGACAACGTCACCCGCCTGGGCCACCTGGGCACCGCCGACCACAACGCCTTCAACGCCTCGTCCCTGGCGGTGCTGAACGTGGCGCGCGACAGCATGGCCGAGGTCGGCTGGTCGCCAGCCACGCGCGTGTTCGAGGCGTCGGGCGCCGGCGCCTGCCTGATCACCGACGCGTGGGAGGGGCTGGAGCACTTCCTGACGCCGGACCGCGAGGTGCTGATCGCCCGCGACGGCGCCGACGTGATCGAGCACCTGCGCGAGCTCACCCCTCTGCGCGCCCGCGCGGTCGGCCGGGCGGCGCGGCGGCGGATCCTGACCGAGCACACCTACGCCAAGCGCGCGGCCGAGGCCGACGCTCTCCTGAAATACGCCCACGAGGCCAGACGAGAACGGAGCGTCCACGCGTGACCGGAGCCCCCCTCGACATCGTCGTCTTCGGCCTGAGCCTGTCCTCCTCCTGGGGCAACGGCCACGCCACAACCTGGCGGGCCCTGCTGAAGGCCTTCGCCGCCCGCGGGCATGAGGTGCTGTTCCTAGAGCGCGAGGCGCCCTGGTACGCCGCCCATCGCGACCTGGAAGCCCCGGACTGGGGCGAGTTGGCCTTCTATTCGGACCTGAGCGAGCTGGAGGCCTGGCGCGAGCGGGTGGCTAACGCCGACGCGGTGATCGTCGGCTCCTACGTGCCGGACGGCGCGGCGGTCGGGCGCTGGGTGCAGCGCACGGCCAAGGGCGCGCCCTGCTTCTACGACATCGACACGCCGGTCACCCTGGCCAAGCTGGAGCGCGGCGAGGCCGAGTACCTGACGCCGGACCTGATCCCGGGCTATCGGCGCTACTTCTCCTTCACCGGCGGGCCCACCCTGGAGCGGCTGGAGCGTCGCTACGGTTCGCCGGCGGCGCGCGCGCTCTACTGCTCGGCCGACGAGGAGATCTATCGTCCGACCGCCGCCCCGGCCCGCTGGGACCTCAGCTACATCGGCACCTACAGCGCCGACCGCCAGCCGCTGGTCGAGGCGCTGCTGGTCGAGCCGGCCCGGCGCGCGCCGGCGCTGCGCTGCGTGGTCGCCGGCCCGCAGTATCCGCCGGACCTGGACTGGCCCGACAACGTGCAGCTGATCCGCCACGTGCCGCCGGCCGACCACCCGGCCTTCTATGCGGCCAGCCGCTACACCCTGAACCTGACCCGCCGCGACATGGCCCGGGCCGGCTGGAGCCCCAGCGTGCGCCTGTTCGAGGCCGCCGCCTGCGGCACGCCGATCATCTCCGACACCTGGGAAGGGCTGGACGACCTGTTCACCCCGGGTGAGGACATCTTCACGGCGCAGACCGCCGACGACGTGCTGGACACCCTGCTGTCGACCGAGGACGTGCGCCAGCGGGTCGGCGCGCGCGGCCGCAAGCGCATCCTCGACGCCCACACCGCCGTCCATCGCGCCCACACCCTGGAGGTCGAGTTGCGGGCGGCCGTGGCCCAGCCGCGGGCGGCCGCGGCCCAGGTTCTGAAACTGGCCTGACGTCCGTAAATTCCCGCACGGACCCGCTCGAACCCCGCTCTCCGGCGCCAGTTGACGCGCCGGAGAGAAACGCGATGGGCATCCAGAACAACAACGAACACCAGCACCTCAGCCCGGGGGATGCGGCCCCGGAGGGCACGCCCGGCACCGGCGAGGACCTCTGCCGCGCCTGCCGCGGCACCGGCCGATTGCCGCTCGGCGATCCCTGCCCGACCTGCGAGGGCACCGGCATCGTGATCGAGGGGATCGGCGGCGGCTGAGGTGGGCCTCCAGGTCGAGGAGATCCGCACGCTGGAGGGCCTGACGGCGCTCGAGCCCGAATGGCGCGCGCTGTGGGAACGCCTGCCCGACGCCGGCCCGTTCCAGTCGCCGGCCTGGCTGCTGCCCTGGACCGAGCGCTTCGGGACGTCCGGCCTGTGGGTGCTGGCCCTGCGCGGAGACGACGGCCGCCTGGACGGGGTCGCGCCCTTCTTCATCTATGCGGACCCTAAGTCCGGGATCCGGCAGGCGACCCTGCTCGGCAACGGCGTCAGCGACCGGCTGGACGCGCCGGGGGCCTGCGGCGAGACGGTGTTCGGACACCTGGCCCGGCGCTCGGACCTTTGGGACGCCTGCGACTTTCGCGACCTGCCGCCGGGCTCGTCTCTGCTTGAAGCGGCCGCCCTCGCCAGCTGGCGCGACGCGGTCGAGGCCGAGGAGCCTTCGCCCGGCCTTGCCCTGCCGGACACCGTCGAAGCGCTGATCGCCGGCCTGTCCAAGCGGCTGCGCGGAAACCTGTCCACCGCCCGACACCGGGCCGAGCGCCTGGGCGAGGTCACGGTCAGCACCGCCGCCGAAGCGACGCTGCCAGAGGCCTTCGACACCCTGTTGCGCCTGCACGCGGCCCGCTGGGCCGGCGAGAGCGAGGCGGGCTTCACCGATCCGCAGGTCCAGGACTTCCACCGGGCGGTCGCGCGCGCCTTCCTGGCCGAAGGGTGGCTGCGCCTCCACCTGCTGGAGATCGACGGCCGGCCGGCGGCGGCGTTCTACGGCTTCCAGGTCCGCGGCCGGGCCTACGCCTACATCGGCGGTTTCGATCCCGAGTTCGCCGAGGCCAGCCCCGGCGCCCTGATCATGCGCCACGCGATCGAGCAGGCGGTGCGCGAGGGCTGCACGTCCTTCGAGTTCCTGCGGGGGCGCGAGGCGTACAAGTACGCGTGGGGGGCTATCGACCAGCCGCAGTTCCGCCGACGCCTCGGCCGTCGCTGAGGCCGGCGCGCCGGCGCATTTCGGGCAGCAGGTGGCGCCAGTGCTCCAGCCGCACCTCGGTGGCCGGCCGGTCGTACCAGCACCAGGGCAGGTCGCGCGCGTTCAGCCCCACGAAGTGCGCGCCGCAGCGGCCGGGCTGCGGCTGATGCGGATGGAAGGGCGAGCAGATGCTGACCTCTTCGGTGGTCACCACCAGGGGCGCCCGGTCCAGCGACAGGGCGGCGACCTGCAGGCCCTGCTCGTCCAGCTCGGAGTCGAGCGCCTCGGGCTTCATCGCCAGCACGCGGGCCAGCGCCTCGCCCAGGTCGAAGCCCGGCGGCGTGCCGCGGATGCCGGAGTTGCGCGGCTCCGGCCCGCACAGGTCGGCGAAACGGCCGTGGGCGGGCTTCACGTCGGCGGCGACGACACGGGCGTGCGGGTCGCCGTCCTCGAGCCAGCGGCGCACCGCCTCGGGCGCCTCCCAGAGGATGACGTCGTTGTCGAGGGCCAGCTCGTGCAGGTCGGGGAAGACGCTGAGCGGCGCGAACTTCCAGGCCGTGCCCTCGGCCATGCCGGCCCCGAGATAGGGCGCGAGCACGTCGGGCGGGACCTTCGGCGCGGCCAGCCAGTCGACCCCGTCCGGCACGTCGCCGGTGCGCGCGGCCGCCTCGGACGGGCTCATGCCGTTGACCACCACCGCGTAGGCCGCCTCGCGCCCGAACAGGCGCACGGCGCTGGCGATGGAGATCTGCAGGGCCTCGAAGCCGGCCGGGCTGACGTCGCCGATGGTCCAGCGCACGCCAAGCCTAGAGCGCACGAACCGCCTCCGCGGCCAGGCGGCGATAGAGGGCCAGGTAGGCGTCGGTCATGGCCCGGGCCGAGAAGCGCGCGCGGGCGGTGTCGCGGCAGTCGTCCGGATCCAGGTCGTCGACCCGGTTCAGGGCCTGGGCCATGTCGTGGACGTCCTTCACCAGAAAGCCGGTGCGCCCGTGCTCGACCACTTCCGGCAGGGCCCCGCGGGCGAAGGCGATCACAGGCGTGCCGGCGGCCAGGGCCTCGCGCGCGACCAGGGACGAGGTCTCCTCGCACAGGCTGGGCACCAGCAGGCAGCGCGCGGCCGCCAGCAAATGACGCTTGTGGGCGCCCGCCACCGGCCCGGCCCAGCGGCGGGCGCGGTCCAGCCTGGGCGCGATCTCCTGCTCGAAGTAGGCGCGGTGGGCGGCGTAGGGAAACACCTCGCCGGCCAGCACCATCGGCCGCCCGGCGGCCTTGGCGGCGTCGAGCGCCAGGTGGAAGCCCTTCTCCGGGCAGATCCGCCCCAGCGCGAAGGCGTAGCCGCGCTTGCGGTCCGGCGCGAAGCTCTCGACCTCGACCCCGTTCTCGATCGGCGGCAGCAGCCGGGTGTCGACCGCCGCGTCGCCGGCCTGGCGGCGCGAGACCGGCACCAGCCAGGTGTTCGGGCGTACGGGTCGCAGCGCGCCGGGCGCATACCAGTCCAGCGGCAGGTGCAGGGTCGCCACCACCGGCGGACCGGCGTCCGGCAGGTAGGCGTCGAAGTCGATGCCGTGCAGGTGAACGACGTCGGGGCGGACCTCGGCGACGGCCTTGGCCAGGAGCGCGCGCAGCCGCTCGTGAACGGTGCGCCGGGCCGCGCCGTCGACCTCGCCATCCACGCGCGGCAGCGCGATCAGCTCGCCGGCCGGCTGCGAGCCCTCGACCGCCATGACCACCGAACGGCCGCCGGCCTCGACCACCGCCCGGTCCAGCCGGGTGAGGATCTGCTCGGCCCCGCCGACCGGGTCGGGCCCGACCGGGGCGAAGGGATAGGCGACGCTGAGCACGGTGGGACCGGTCATGGCGCGAGCTCCAGCTCGGCCAGGGCCGCGCGCGCGTGGTCCCGCCAGACCTCGCCCGTCATGGCCCAGCCGAACTCGTCGTAGAGGCAGCCGCCCGGCGGCGGCGCGCGGGTGAAGTCGTAGTCGGGCGCGGGGCGCCAGCGCTCCACGCCTTCGGGAAACCAGGCGCCTACGTCGCCTTGCGTGCGGAAGGCCGCTAGCGCGCGGGTCTTGCGCCGCCGGTCGTCGGGCGAGAGCGCGGCGAGCGTCTCCGGGTGACCGGGGCTGGCGTGGAAGACGCCGGCGACCCGGCCCTGCGGAGCGCGGTGGTAGGAGGCGAACTCGTAGCGCGCCGGAGCCGGCTGGCCGGCCCGGGCCAGGAGGCGCACGGCGGCGGCGACCGCGAAGGCGGCGGCGTCGTGGTCGGGGTGGCCGCCTTCGTAAGGGTGGGTGAACACCGCCTCGCGGTCGGCGAGGTCGTCCGCCAGGCGGCGGGCGAGATCGGGCAGATGCATCGCCGCGGTCTGGTCGGACACGTCGTAGGCCCGCCGCCGCGGGCTCGCCCACGCGGCCTCGAGGGCGGCGTCCAGTTCGCGCCGGCGCGCCTCGGCGTAGGCGGCGGGGCCGTCGAAGCCTGCGCGCGC
>NZ_JAAIVC010000002.1 GCF_010975005.1 Caulobacter sp. 17J65-9
ACCGGGTCTACCGGATCGATCGCGCGAGCGCGCGTCCGCACGACGCGGCCGGAGCGCTCTGGGGCGCGGCGCGGGTGAGCGAGCTGGCCGCCCGCAAGGCCCCGCAGGACAAGGTGCTGGCCGCGGCGCGGCGCTGGTCGGTGGCCGGCCCCGACGCGGTGTTCGTGGTGCTGGAACGGGTCGAAGACTACGCCGAGGCGGAGATCGAGCCGCCGGCGGCGCTGGGCAAGGAGGCGCTGGCGCAGTGGCGCGAGCTCACCGCCGAACGCGAGGCGCGCAAGGCGGCCGAACGGGCCGAGCGGGTCGACGCGGTCGTCGAGGCCTGGGACGAGCAGAAGGCCTGGTGGAACGCCGCCCACAAGTCGTTGAAGGAGGTACAGGCTCAGCTGCGCCGTGAGCAGCCGCGGGAGTCGAGGCGCGACGCGCCGGTGCCGGCCGCCGCCATGGCCCCTCCGCCTCCGCCTCCGCCTCCGCCCCCGCCGTCCGTGGAAGAGGCCGCGCCGGCGGCTGACGCGGCGGCCTCGGTCGACGAGGTGGTGGTCACGGGCGCGCGCATGGTGCGACAGGATTTCACGGAGATGTCTCCGGTGGCGACCGTGGGCGCGGAGGCCGAGTCCATCAAGGTCGAGATCGAACCTTGGAACCCGGATCGCCCCTATCTGAAGGCTCTGGCCGAGGCCGCGCCCGACGCGTTCTGGAACGTCTATCGCGAGCAGGAGAAGGCCCACGGCGACCTGCCGGCCTTCTACCTGGACGTCGGCGAGTTCCTGTTCCGCAAAGGGCGGACGGACGCGGCCGTGGCGGTGGCGCTGAACGCGCTCGAACTGCCGAGCACCGACACCACGACCCTGACCATCCTCGCTGACCGGCTGATGCGCTACGGCCGGACCGACCGGGCGATCGCGCTCTACGAGCTGATCCTGAAGCGCGAGCCGGACCGGCCCCAGCCCCGGCGCAACCTGGCGCTGGCCCTGATCGAGCGGGCCGACCGGGGCGGCGACGGATCGGCGGTCGACTACGCCCGGGCGCTGGATCTGCTGGCCGAGGTGATCCAGACGCCGTGGGACCGTGATTACGACGGGATCGAGTTGATCTCGTTGATGGAGGCCAACCGCGCCGCCGCCAGGGCGAAAGCGCCGGCTCGGCGCTGGCTGGACCCGCGGCTGGAGGCCTTGCTCGACGTCGACCTGCGGGTGGTTCTGGAGTGGAACACCGACAAGACCGACATGGACCTGTGGCTGGACGAGCCCTCTGGCGAACGGGCGATCTACAGCCACCCGAAGACCGGGATCGGCGGGCGGCTGTCCAACGACATGACCCGCGGCTACGGGCCGGAGGAGTACCTGCTGCGCCGGGCGCCGAACGGCGAGTACGCCGTGCGCGTGCACGGCTACGCCTTCGACCGGCTCAATCCGAACGGGGCGACCAGCGTCCGCGCGCGGCTCTACCGCAACTGGGGACGGGCGGACGAGACCATGGAGCAGCTGGAGATCGAGCTGACCCGCGACGAGCGCGACGGCCAGCTGGTCGGCAAGTTCAAGGTCGGGAAGTGAACAAGGCGATCGGCGGGCCTTGGGGAAAGGCCCGCCGATCTGGGCGACGTCGAGCGTGCACCCCGCGGGACCCGGTTGGGATTCGGGGCGCGGGCGTCGCCAGGGGAATTTAAGTTTATTGACGTCCGCGGGCTTCCGGGGCGCCGTCGCGGCCGGCGTGCGAAGCCTGGCCGCCCTTGCGGCCGGCCTCGGCGGCCAGCTGGCGGTTCTGCGAGAAGCTGCGCTTTTCGTTCGGCACGCTGCGACCGCCTTCGGCGGCGATCGCGCGTTGGCGGTCGCGATCCATGGAGGCGAAGCCGCGTTTGGACTTGCCGCCGCCCTGTTCGAATTCTCCTCTGGTCGGCATCGGGGATCTCCTTAAGCAAAGCGAACTGCCGCAAAGGCTGAACGAACGCGCGGCGTGAGGGTTCAAGCTTCGCCTTGGAAATCCGCAGCTTGGCCGTATTTCCGCAGAGCCCGCCGCAGGTCGGGCAACCTCCGAAACCGAACGGCGTTCTCCCGGGTCGGCCGGGAAACCGCCCCAGGAAACGCCGATGACCAGAGCGGACCGCGACTTCACCACCGAGGGCAAGCCGAAGGGGCGATGGACGTTGGCCGCAGCGTGCGTGACTGGCTGACCTCGATGCAGCTGATCCCGGCCGGAGCGGACCAACGCGGCCAAGGCGCTGGCCGAGGCGGTGCGCGCGCTTCGCGAGGGGCGGCTGGCGCGCCCGGGGGCCGATCTGGAACCGCCAAGGCAGAAATGAGGTTTTTGCTCCGCTCGGGCTGAACCAATCACGTTCCCGTGCGCTTTGTGTGAGGACCAACGGAGGATCACAGATGCTGCGTATCGGACACGTGATGCTGGCGGGCGTCGCCGCCTTTGCCCTGACCGCCTGCGAAAGCAAGGCCGACAAGGTCGCCGAGCATCAGTCGAACGCCGTCGAGGCGCAGTCGGAAGCGACCGCACAGTCGATGGAAGCCCAGGCCGCCGCGGCCAAGTCGACCGGCACGGCCGCTGGGGCGGAGACCGCCAAGACGCTTGAGGAGAAGGCCGACGTGACCCGTGAAGCGGGCAAGGAAAAGGCCAACGCCATCGAGCAGGAAGCCGGCAAGAAGGATTGACGGTTCGGCCGGTTCCCTAGGCCGGCCGAAGCGTTAGGAGAGCCCGCGCAGCGATGCGCGGGCTCTCTTCATTCAGAAAGCCCATTCGCTGTGGAAGGCGTGCTGCTGCTCGTGGCCGGGCAGGCGCATGGGGATGCGGTCCAGCCCGGGGATCCAGATCGGGGCCGAGATCACGTGATAGCGGGCGATGAACACGTCGCCCTCCGCGTCGACCCGCGCCGACACCACCCGGCCGGTCGCGTCGGTCCCGATGAAGTCGCCGTGGGCCTCGAACACCTCGCCGGCCGCGCCGCGGGCGCCGTAGGTGCGGCCCAGCGTGCCGCCGTCGGCGTCGCCGTCGTGCCAGCTGACCGCCCAGCCGCCGCTGCGCAGGGCCACGACCTCCGGCTCGGCCTCGCCGGCGAACACCGAGGCGTCGCCGACCGCGATCTCGGACGGCAGGTGGCCGTTGGCCAGGTCGGCGGCGTCGAACACCGCCGCGCGAATGTGCGAGGTCGCCCCGTCGGCTTCGGCCCAGGTCGCCACGATACGGCCGTCCGCCAGCCGGGCGGTGTCGAGGTCGGCGGCGAAGCCGTCGCTGAGCAGGCTCTCGACCACCGTGCCGTCGGCCTTCACCAGTGCGGCGTGCACGCCCTCGCGGGAGGTCCACAGCAGTTCGACCCCGCCGCCGGCGACGCGCTGGACCTGCAGGTCGTTGTAGAACAGGCCGCCGCCGAACGGGTCCTCGCGCGTGGCGATCAGCATGGCCTCGCCGTCGGGGGTGTGCGCGGCGGTGTAGCGCTGCACCACGATCGCCGCGAACTGGCCGAACAGGTCCGACGCCGCCTCGGCCATGACGAAGCCGCCGCCCGGCAGGCCGCCCGCCGCCACCGACGAGGCCTGGCCGCTGAGGCCGTCGCCGCCGCCGCGCAAGGTCCCCGACTTGTCGAAGGTCGAGAACTGCGGGGTCACCGAGTGGCTGAAGGCGACCATCCAGGTGGCCACGAAGCCGCCGCCGTCCAGAGGCGCCAGGCCGCCCTCGAAACTGTTGGCGCCGGTGGGGCCGTTCGCGCCGGCCGATGCCGGTGTCGACAGCGCCTTGCCGGTCACGCTGAACCGCTGCACCTGGAGGGTGTCGCCCAGATCGCCGGAAAAGCCCTGGTAGAGCTCCGCGACGCTGCCGTCGCCCAGCACGGTGATGGCGCGATGGTCGCCGTCGATCGACAGCCGCGCCTCGCGACCGAGGGGAAGCAGCGTGTCGTAGAAGTTGCGGGCCATGAACGTTTCCTCCGGCGGACGCGGGGCAAACGGGGCCGGGGGCGTCGCTGTTCCGAGCGTTGTCGTTCAGATCAGTGACGGCCGATCAGGTTTTCGCGAGCTTCGCGATGGCGGGCTTGAGCGGCGCGGCCGCGTCATCGTAGCCGGCCCACGGATCGGCGCGCTTCAGCAGGCCGGGCGCGGTGCGCAGGGTGTACTTCTTCGGATCCAGACCTTTTCGCGCCTGCGCCCAGGTCAGGGGGAAGGAAACCGTCGCGCCGGGGCGGGCGCGGGGCGAGAGCAGGGCGACCGCGGTGGCCATGCGGTCGTTGCGCAGATAGTCGAGGAAGATGCGGCCGCCGCGGACCTTCTTGCTCATGTTGGTGGTGTAGGCGTCCGGATCGTCGGCCGCGACGCGCTCGCACAGCGCCTTGGCGAAGGCCTTGGCATCGGGCCAGGCCACGGGCGCCTTCGCGGATTGCGCGAACGGCGTGACCACGTGCAGGCCCTTGCCGCCGGTGGTCTTCAGGAAGGCGGCCAGGCCCAGGGCCTCCAGACGGTCCTTCAGTTCGCGCGCGGCGGCGATCACCCGCTCGAACGGCAGGTCCTCGTCCGGGTCGAGGTCGAACACGAACCGGCCCGGGACCTCCGGCTTGCCGGGCAGGCAGTTCCACGGGTGCAGCTCGGTCGCACCGATCTGGGCGGCGGCGATCAGGGCCTCGGCCGTGTCGAACTGGATGTAGGGCTGCCGGTCGCCGCTGACCGTGGTCAGGGTGATCAGCCTGGATTGGCCGGCCCCGGCGTGACGCTGGAAGAACCGCTCGCCGGTGATCCCGTCCGGCGTGCGGATGATCGAGCAGGGGCGGCCCTTCACGTAGGGCAGCAGGTGCTGAGCCACGGTCTCGTAATAGCGGGCCAGGTCCAGCTTGCTGACCGACGGGCCCAGATCGCTGTCCGGCCACAGCGGCTTGTCCGGGTTGGACAGCGTCACGCCCAGCACGACGGGCGCGCCTGGCTTCCCCGCCGCCGCGCGCGCCGGCGGGTGACGCGCCACCGCCTCGCGGGCCTCCAGCGTTTCCGGGACGACCTCCTGGGCGCTCTTGTCTTCGCGCAGGCCCTTGAAGCTGGCCTGGCGCACGTTGCCGTCGCCGGTCCAGCCGGCGTGGGCGATCTCGGCGACCAGTTCGGGCTTCACCCAGTGGATGTCGGCCCCGCCGCGCGGGGCGCCCTCGCCTGAGAAGGGGGAGTCCTTCGCCGCGACGGCCCTCAGCTGCGGCAGCAGAACCTTGACCTTGTCGCCGCCGAAGCCGGTGCCCACCCGGCCCACATAGGCCAGCTTCCCGTCGCGCCACACGCCGGCCAGCAGGGAGCGGAACTTCGAACCCGTGGTGGTCCAGCCGCCGATCACCACCTCCTGGCCGCCCCGGCACTTGGATTTGGTCCAGGTGTCGCTGCGGCCCGACCGGTAGGGCGCGTCCCGGCGCTTGGAGACCACGCCTTCCAGGCCCATGCGGCAGGCCGACTTCAGCACCGCTTCGCCGCCCATGTCGAAGTGGTCGACGAAGCGCAGGCGCGAGGACGCGCCGGCGTCCTCCAGCAGCACCTCCAGGCGCGCCTTGCGCGCGTCCAGCGGCTGCTTCCGCAGGTCCTCGCCCTCGGCGAAGGTGACGTCGAACAGGAAGAACACCAGCTTGGCCGTCTGGCCGGACGACAGCGCCGCCTGCAGGCCCGAGAAGTCCGGCCGGCCCTCCTGGTCGAGCGCGCAGATCTCGCCGTCGAGATAGCAGTCGGGCAGGGCGGCGCAGTCCCTGGCGACCTCCGGGAAGCGGTCGGTCCAGTCGAGCGGCTTGCGGGTCCACAGCACAGCCCGGCCGCGCTCGATCCGCGCCTGGACGCGATAGCCGTCGAACTTGATCTCGTGCACCCAGCCGGGGCCGGACGGGGGCCGGTCGACCAGCTTGCAGAGCTGCGGCTCGACGTGCTCGGGCATGCGCGCGGTCTTCGTCCCCTTGGCGGGCTTGGCCTTGGGCGGCCGCTCGGCGGGCTTCGCCTTGGGCGCGTGCGTGCGCTGGGCGACCTCTTCGCCCGAGGCCTCCGGGCTGGCGCCCTTCGAGTTCCAGACCGCCTTGGCCGAGGTCTTGGCGTCCTTGAGCATGAAAGGCGTCGGCGCGCGGCCCTTGCCGGCGGCGATCTGCTCCATGGTGCGGCGCGAAGCGACCGAGAAGGCGGTGTCCTCCAGGAAGGCGTCGTGGTCGCCCGGATGGGCGGTCTCGTCGTCGTGCTTGATCAGCAGCCAGTTGGGCCGCTTGCTCTTGCTGCGGTCGTTGGCGATGCGGATCAGCGACCAGCCGCCCTGCATGCGCTTGCCGTCGAACTCCAGCGACAGGTGGCCCTTCTTCAGGCCCTGTTCGAAGGCGCGGCCCTTCTCCTCGCGGAAATAGCCGCGGTCCCACAGCATGACCGCGCCGCCCCCGTACTGGCCCTTGGGGATGGTGCCCTCGAAATCGCCGTAGTCGAGCGGATGCGGCTCGACCTCCACGGCCAGGCGCTTGTCGTCGGGGTCGAGCGAGGGGCCGCGCGTGACCGCCCAGGAATAGAAGCTGCCCTCGTGCTCCAGCCGCAGGTCGTAGTGCAGCCGCGTGGCCGCGTGCTTCTGGATCACGAAGCGCGGGCGGTCCGAGCGCGCGACGCGGCGTTCGCCACTGGGCTCCGGCGTCTGGGAGAAGTCCCGCTTGGCTCGATAGGTCTCGAGATCCGCCATGGGCGTGTCCGGCTGCACGCTTTGAAAGCGCCGGCGGGGAAGCGGGTTCCCGTGGGGTGCGACGCCGTGCCCGAGCGGCCTGTTCAGCGAATTCGGGTACGTCAGACGGGTAGCGTCCGTGAGCGTCCCATGACTGTGCGTCCGACTTCGCCCCGCGGGGCCGACATCGCCCCGCAGGCCTGAGGACGCACGGCTTCGTGGACGGTCTCCAGACCCTGCTGTTCGACGTGCTGCTCGCCTATTGGGGCGGGCTGAAGATCGCCATCGCCATGGTGGCGGTGATCATCTTCGTGTCGTCGATCGACGACCTGATCATCGATTTCTACTACTGGCACCGGGCCTGGCGGCGCGGCTGGCGCGGCCTGGTCAAGAAGCCGCCGTCTCAGGAGGCCCTGGCCGCGCATCCGGAAAAGCGCATCGCGCTGATGGTGCCAGCCTGGCAGGAGTCGGACGTGATCGCGAACATGATCGCGAACACGACCAACACCTTCGACTATTCCAACTACGAGATCTTCGTCGGGGTCTACGCCAACGACCCGGACACGCGCCGCGAGGTGGACCGAATCCGCCAGCGCTTTCCCAACGTGCACCGCGCCGACGTCCCGCACGACGGCCCGACCAGCAAGGCCGACTGCCTGAATTGGCTGGTGCAGAACATCTTCCTGCATGGCGAGAAGACCGGCCGTCCCTTCGACGTCATCCTGATGCACGACGCCGAGGACGTGGTGCACCCGTTCGGCCTGAAGGTGGTCAACTGGTTCATCGAGGGCCGCGGCATGATCCAGCTGCCGGTGCTGTCCATGAACCGGCGGTGGTGGAGCATGATCGCCTGCCACTACATGGACGAGTTCGCCGAGTTCCACGGCAAGGACCTGCCGGTCCGCTCGCTCCTGGCGCGCATGACGCCGTCGGCCGGCGTGGCCACCGCCTTCTCGCGCGAGGCCATGGTCGAGCTGTGCCGGGAGAAGGACAACCAGCCCTTCAACACCGACAGCCTGACCGAGGACTACGACGTCGGCCACCGGCTGCGCTCGGTGGGCATGACCTCGCGCTTCGTGGCCTACCACGCCAAGACCAAGCGCTTCCGCAAGGCCTGGTTCCGCAAGGGCGAGGTCGAGGTCGAGCGCCACGAGCTGGTCGCCACCAAGGAGTTCTTCCCCGACCAGTGGACCGCCAGCGTGCGCCAGAAGGCACGCTGGATGCTGGGCATCTCCTATCTGGGCTGGCGCCAGCTGGGCTGGTTCGGCGACGTCAACAACCGCTACTTCCTGTTCCGCGACCGCAAGGCGCTGATCACCGCGCCCACCGGCGTGATCGCCTACCTGCTGGTGCTGCAGGTCACCGGCTGGACCGTGCTGGGCTGGTTCCTGCCGGCCGTGCGCGGCCTGCCGCCGCTGATCGACCACGCCTGGGTCCTGCTGCTGGTCCAGATCAATTTCCTGTTCCTGATGAACCGCTTGGCGCACAGAGCTCTGTTCACCTTCAAGCATCACGGGCTGAAGTACGTGTGGCTGACGCCGCTGCGCGCGGCCCTGTCGAACTGCGTGGGCTTCGCCGCCTTCTGGCGCTCCATGCGGCTGTTCCTGACCCATCTGGCGACCGGCCGACCGATCGCCTGGGACAAGACCCAGCACTCCTTCCCGTCGCTGGCCGAGCTGCAGAACCGCCGCGGGCGTCTGGGCGACGTGCTGCGGTTCTGGAACCACGTCACCGCCGAGGACCTGGATGCGGCCATTCAGGCCCAGGCCGACCGCTATCGCCCGATCGGGCGGCTGCTGGTCGACCGCGGCGTGATTTCCGACGAGCATCTGGCCGAGGCCTTCGCCGAGTGGAGCGAGACCGTGTCGTCCAGCTTCGATCCGTTCCGGGTCACGCCGGACGTGCTGCGCCTGCTGAGCGCGCGCGACGCGGCCCGGTTCGGGGCGGTGCCGCTGCGCTGGAACGAGTCCGTGCTCGACATCGCGCTGGCCGAGCCGCTGGAAAAGGCCGAACGCGTGGAGCTGGAACGGCGGCTCGGCGCGGTCGGGGTCAAGAGCCTGCGGGTGGTCTACGCCCCGCTCAGCGACATTGCCTTCGGGGTTCGCTACGCCTGGACGCCCGGCGCGCTGGCTCGCGAGCGGCGCCAGGTCGAGCGGCTGGTCGAATGCGGCCTGCTGGACGCGGTCGGCGCGGCCCAGCTGTGGCGCTCGATCCGCTCCGGCTATCGAAGCCTCGGCGACGTCCTGATCCAGGAGGAGGCGATCGACCACCGCACGCTGCACGCGGCGCTGTCGGACTACTGGCGCACCAATGCGGCCGGCCGGCTCGACCAGTATCTCGTGCGCACCGGCGTGGTCAGCCAGGCCCAGGTTGACGCCGCCGTCCGCCGTCAGACCATCGAGCCGCTGGACGTGGTGCGACGCGCCCTGGACCTGAAGCTGATCAGCGTCCAGGCCCTGCAAGGCCTGCAAGCCGCCTGATCAGGCCAGAGTCTCGCGCGCGATCGCGCAGAACCGCTCGATGTCCTCGGGGTCGTGATAGAGGCCCAGGCCCACGCGCAGCACGTCGTCGCGCACGTCGGTGACCACGTCCCTGGCCAACAGCGCCTTCTTCCAGGCCTGGGCGTCGGGGTGGCGGAAGGCGATGAAGCGCGCCTGGGCGTGGTTGCCGGGCGGGTTGAGGATCTCGGCCTCCGACAGCCGTCCGGCCTGGCCCGCGCGGACCGCGGCGACCAGCTGGTCCTGCAGGGCGCGCACGTGGGCGGAGACGTCGGCGGTGGTCAGGCCCTCGGCGTCCAGCATGTCGGCCACCGCGCCGAACCGGTACAGCCCGCTGGGGTCGAAGGTGGCGCCCAGGAAGCGGCTGGCGTCGCGGCCGTAGCCGACGCCGCCTGGGGGGGCGATCAGGTCGGCGAACTCGGCGTACCAGCCGGTCACCTTCGGCCGCTCGCCGAAGCCTGACGGCGCGTGCAGGAAGGCCGCGCCTTCGCCGGCCATGGCGTACTTGTAGCCCCCGGCCACGTAGAACAGCCGGTCCGCCACCGCCGACAGGTCGGTCGGGACGGCGCGGAAGCCGTGATAGCCGTCGACCACCACCCAGGGGCCCTCGGGCCGGGTCAGCTCGGCCAGTTCGAACACGCGCTCGAACACCCGCCCGGTCTTGAAGAACACGTGGCTGGTGAAGATCAGGTCGTAGTCGCCGGAGCGGGCCTTCGACAGGAAGGCCTCCTCGAAGTCCTCGAACGGCTCGGTCGGGACCACGTCGAGGATCAGCTCGCCAGCCTCGATCCAGCGCGCCGACTGGCGGCGGAAGGAGTGGAACTCGCCGTCGGTGGACAGGGCGCGCACTGGCCGCTTGTCGAAGGCCGACAGCAGCCGGACCATCAGTTCGTGGGTGTTGGGCGCGAACAGCACCGTCTGCGGCGACGGCAGGTTCAGTTCGCGGGCCACGTGCGCCTGGGCGCCCGGATAGACCTCGCCGAACACCTTGTCCCACTTGTTGTCGGCGAGGACCGCGGCGTCTTCCCACGCCTGGATCTGCGCCTCGCGGCTGGCGTCGGGCCACAGGTGGTGGCTGTGGGCGGCGACGTGCAGGCGCCCGGGGGCGGCCGACAGCGCGCGGGAGAACAGGCGCTTGTAGCTCATCTATGCCTCACAGGCGGGTGCGCAGCGACCAAAGCTCGGGGAAGCAGCGGCGTTCCAGGGTCTTTTGCAGGTAGCCGACGCCCTCGGTGCCGCCGGTGCCGCGCTTGGAGCCGATGATCCGCTCCACGGTGATGACGTGCTTGTGCCGCCAGGTGACGAGCGCGTCGTCCAGGTCCACCAGCTTCTCGGCCAGCTGGTAGAGCTCCCAGTACTTTTTGGTGTCGCGATAGACGGTCAGCCAGGCGGCCTCGACCTCGGGGGAGGCCACGTAGGGCTGGCTGACGTCGCGGGTCAGGGCGGCCTGCGGCACGTCCACGCCGTGGGCGGCCAGCTGGGCTAGCGCGTCGTCATAGAGGCTGGGGGCGGCCAGGGCGTCCTCAAGCGCCTTCAGCGCCGCCGGGCGTTCCTCGTGGAAGCGCAGGAACGAGGCGTCCTTCAGGCCCAGCATGAACTCCAGCCGCCGGAACTGGTCGGACTGGAAGCCCGAGCTGGTGCCCAGCGCGCCGCGGAAGCTGGTGTAGTCGGACGGCGTCATGGTCGCGAGCACGTCCCAGGACATGGTCATGACCGCCTGGATGCGGGAGACGCGGGCCAGGCTCTTGTAGGCGGGCACCAGGTCGCCGGCGCGGACCTGCTTCTGGGCGAAGGCGACCTCGTGGAGGATCTCCTTCAGCCACAGCTCCTTGGCCTGGTGGATGACGATGAACAGCATCTCGTCGTGCTCGTCCGAGCGCGGATGCTGGCAGGCCAGAAGGTCGTCCAGCGCGAGATAGCCGGCGTAGGTGATGGGGGCGGTCATCGCGCCTCGCCCTTTCTTGAATCGAAAACTGCGAAGCGCGTTCTAGCCGCCCGGCGCGGTCGCGTCAGCCGATGGCCGCGCGCTTCTCTTCGAACACCGCCTGGGCGTCGGACAGGCGCGACAGCTGGCTCATGTGCACCAGGTCCATCTTTTCGGCCTGCACCAGCCGGTACTGCCAGGGGTGGGTGACCGTCACGCAGCGCACCAGGCCGGCCTTCACCAGCGCCCCGATCACGTTCTTCACCGTGCCCAGGCTCATGGCCGGATGGGCGTCGGCCAGCTCGTTCACGCTCCACCAGCGGTCTTCACGCTTCAGGCAGGCGTGGATGGCGCAGACATTGGCGGTCAGCTTGAGGTCGGAACGGGCAGCCATGGTGGTCCGGGGCTTTCTGGAGCGAGCGGGTCGGACCCAGACATAGAGAGATTCGTTCGATCGTTAACGGGCGTTAACGGTTGAGGCCGGGCATAAGCGGGTAAAATCGTGCGTCGGAGCCGGCTTGAGGCGTCTTCGGACGTATCGGTCAGAGTCGGTCAGGCGAGGCGCATCGCGCCAGAGTCGGTGAGCTTCAGCTCGACGCGCTCCGGCGAACGGGCGGCGATCTCGCGCTGCAGCCAGCGGACGTCGGCCGGCGCGGCACGGTTCAGGCGCATCTTGCGGATCTGCATAGGGACGAGTTCGAGGCCCGCGAGGGCGCCGGTCTTCCGGTGGAGGTCGACGAACCACATGACCGCCAGGTCGCCGCGATAGCCCTCCTCGCCGGAAATGCCCTCGTAGTCGTTCAGAAAGTCGCCGGCGCCGTAGAGGATCAGCCCGTCGCGGTGGAGCTCGATCCCCTTGGCGTGGTGGGAGGAGTGGCCGTGCACGACCGAGGCGCCGGCCTCGATCAGGGCGTGGGCGAAGTCCCGTTGCGCCGGCGGGACCTCCCAGCCCCAGTTCGGGCCCCAGTGGATGGAGGCGACGACCAGGTCGCCCGGACGACGGGCGCCGCCGATCCGTTCCGCGGCCTCCGTCGCCGCGCGCGGGGTCAGCTCGATCAGGTTCACCCCCGGCTGAACGGGCGTCGCGGCCCAGTCCGTGGGCACGCCGCTGGAGCGTGTGCAGAAGGCGTAGAACAGCAGCCGCTTGCCGTCGCCCAGGTCGAACACCGCCGGCGCGAGGGCCGCGTCGAGATCGCGCCCGGCCCCCGCGATCCGCAGGCCCAGCCCGGCCAGGGTGTCGCGCGTCTCCAGCAGGCCGGCCCGGCCCCAGTCCAGCACGTGGTTGTTGGCGAGCGTGCAGCCGTCGATCCCCGCCGACGTCAGGCAGGCCGCGTTGGCCGGGCTCATGCGGTAGTTGATGCCCTTTGGGACGGCCCGGTCGCTGCGGGTGACCGCGGTCTCGAGGTTGACCAGCCGTAGGTCCGGCTCGCGCTCGCGCCAGATCTCGAGCGCGTCGCCCCAGACGTAGTCGAAGCCGACCGGGCGCGGGATCGGTCCGGACGCCCGCTCGGCCAGCTCCAGATAGCCCAGGGCCGAGGTCATCCAGCGTTCGTACAGAACAGGATCGCTCGGGTGCGGCAGGATCTGGTCGACGCCGCGACCCAGCATGACGTCGCCGGCGAGGAACAGTCTAACGACGCCGGGTGGCCGGGCCTCGCTCATGCGGCGGCCTAGCTCCAGACCCAGTCCTTGGTGGTCAGATGGGTGGCGTCGACGCCCACCAGGGTCACGGTGTCTCCGGCCGCGAAGGTGAGCACGGTGTCGGCTCCGACCTGGGTGACGGTCGGCCGCTCGCTGCCGAAGCCCACGAACTGCATCCGGTCCTCGAGCCCGCCGGCGGTGAAGTCGAGGATCCGGTCGGCCCCGAAGCCGGGACGGAAGACGAACAGGTCGTCGCCCGAGCCGCCGCTGAGCACGTCGTTCCCGCGGCCGCCCTCGATGACGTCGTTCCCCGCCATGCCGTCCAGCCGGTTGGCGGCGTCGTTGCCGGTCAGGCGGTTGGCCAGTTCGTTGCCGACCCCGTCGATCGCCGCCGTGCCCTTCAGCATCAGGTACTCGACCTCGGCGGGCAGGGTGTAGCTGACATAGGCGCCGATGGTGTCGGTCCCTTCGCCGGGGCGTTCGATCACGAGGTCGTCGGCGCGGTCGACGATATAGGCGTCGGCGCCGAGCCCGCCGACCAGCACGTCGGCGCCGGCGCGCCCGTCCAGATAGTCGTTGCCGTCCAGGCCCTCGATCCGGTCGTCGCCGGCCGTCCCCGCCAGGCTGTCGTTCCCGGCCGTGCCAGTGATGGTCCCGGGCGGCGGAGGGGGCGGTGGCGGCGGAGGAGGAGGGGGCGGCGGCGGCGGCGTGCCGCCGCCGGTGTAGACGAAGTCGGACGCGGTCAGGGTGTCGACCTGCACGTTCTTCAGCCGGACGGTGTCGCCGTCCGAGAACACCACGATGGTGTCGGCGCCCTGCTGGAGCAGGTGCTTCCAGGCGGAATAGCCCTGGACCTCCAGCACGTCCTCGCCAGGCTTGAAGTCCTCGACCGTGTCCTGCCCCGTGCCGACGCCGACCACGATGATGTCGCGGCCCGCGCCGCCGGTGATCCGGTCCGCGCCCGCGCCGCCCTCCAGCCGGTCGTCGCCGCCGTAGCCGAACAGCTGGTCGTCGCCGGCCAGGCCCTTGAGCGTGTTGGCGCCGTCGTGGCCGCGCAGGACGTTGTTCAGGGCGTTGCCGGTCCCGTCGGCCGAGGCGCCGGCCAGGGTCAGGTACTCGACCTGGTCGGGCAGGACGTAGGAGACCCAGGCCTCGACCGTGTCGAAGCCCTGGCCGGCCTGCTCGACCACCACGTCGCCGGCGGCGTCGACGACATAGTAGTCGTCGCCCGCGCCGCCGATCATCCGGTCCGCGCCAGCGCCGCCCTTCAGGTAGTCCGCCCCGCCCAGGCCCTCCAGCGTGTCGTCGCCCGACCCGCCCTGCATCACGTCGCGCGCCTCGGTCCCGATCAGGTGCAGGCCCGTGGGCGGCGGCGGAGGAGGGGGCGGAGGCGGTGGTGGCGGCGGGGGAGGCGGCGGCGGGGGCGGCGGATCGGTCGGGTCGGTCCAGCCGGGGATGTTCAGCTCCTTGAACTGGAGCTGAGAGGCGTCGACGTTCTTCAGGGTGACGCGGTCGCCGTTGGAGACGTCGATCTCCGCGTCGGCCCCGACCTGGGTCAGGGTGAAGGTGAAGCCCAGGCCCTCGTAGGCGAAGAAGTCGAGCGCGTCCTCCGTGCCGCCGGCCACGAAGTCCAGGATCACGTCGTGACCGTCGCCCGGGCGGAAGAAGAAGCGGTCGTCGCCGGCGCCCCCGGTCATGACGTCGTCGCCCGTGCCGCCCCACAGCACGTCCTTGCCGTCGCCGCCGATCAGCACGTCGTTCCCGGCCCGGCCGTCCAGCCGGTTGTTTCCGACGGCGCCGGTCAGCACGTTGTCGAGGGCGTTGCCGTACGCCTGGATCGCGCCCGTGCCCGTGAGGGTCAGGTCCTCGACATTGTCGGGCAGGGTGAAGGTCACCGAGGAGAAGATGGTGTCGACGCCCTCGCCGGGCCGCTCGACCACCTGGTCGCCGGTGTCGCCGATTATGTAGGTGTCGTCGCCCGCGCCGCCGATCAGCAGGTCGAAGCCCGCGCCGCCGGTAAGCCGGTCGTTTCCGTCGCCGCCCTCGATGCGGTCGGCCTGGGACGTGCCGGTCAGCTCGTCGGCCCCCGCGCCGCCCGTGATCGTGTTGGTCGTGACGTTTTGCGGGAGCGCCCAGGCCTTGATGTAGTCGATCCTGAAGTCGGCCGGGAAGGCGGTCGTCCCGTCCGGCTGGCCGCCCCAGCCGCCCATGGCCAGGTTCGCCAGCATGTACATCGGCTTGTCCATGCCGGCCGGCGTGGCGAGGCGGTAGACCTCGGCCCCGTCCACATAGAAGACCAGGTCCGTCGGGGACCACAGCACGCCGTAGGTGTGGAAACCGCCGGCGTCCGGCAGGAAGGAGGCCGCCGTGTAGTGCTGGCCGGCGGGGTGGTTGTGGGCGCTGGTCCAGACCTGGTTGGGCTCGCCGCCCAGGGCCTCCATGACGTCGAGCTCGACGCCGACGCCGTCGACCGGCAGCAGCCAGAAGGCGGGCCAGAAGCTGCCGCCTCGCGGCGTCTCGGCCCGCATTTCGAAATAGCCGTAGGTCTGGGAGAAGCTGGGCTGGGTGGTGATCAGGCCCGAGCCGTACTTGTAGTCCCACAGCTGCGACTGCTGGGCGGCGCTCAGCGGCTGGGCCCGGATGGTCAGCACCCCGTCGGCGGTCGAGAACGGGCTCAGGCCCAGCGGCTGGTTGGTCGTGCCCTTCAGCCAGGGGTTCAGATAGACCTGCAGCTCGCCGTTGGTGGCCAGGGTGTAGCTGCCGAGCCCGCTCTCGCCCTGGTAGCCGAAGTGCGGCTTCCAGATCCCGTTCGGCGCCTCGGTCGCGTGGAAGAGCGACAGGCTGTCGAAGTTCTCGTCGAAGCTCTGGGCGCCCAGGGTGGCGCGGTCCAGCGTCAGCTGGAAGTCGTCGGCCGCGAACCGGTCGATGGTCAGGTTGCGGAAGACGATCACCTCGGCGCCGTTCTGCAGGACGACGTCGGCGCCCTCCTGGCGCATGGCCGCGCGGACCTGCTCGAAGGTGTGGAAATCCGAGCCCTGGAGCCGCAGGAAGTCGCCGATCCCGGCCCCCGGCTCGAAGTCGTAGATCACGTCGGCGCCTTCGCCGCGCACGATCACGAACAGGTCGCGACCCGCGCCGCCCAGCAGCACGTCGTCGCCGGCCCCGCCCCAGATGGTCTGGGCGCCGTCCTGGCCCTGGATCAGGTTGGCCAGCGCGTTGCCGCCGGCGTAGCGGCCGTCGCCGCCGCCCACGATCAGGTTCTCGACGTTGTCCGGCAGGATCACCGAGTGCCAGGCGGTGATGGTGTCGACGCCCTCGCCGGGCTTCTCGATCACCACGTCGGCCTTGTGCTTGAGAATGTAGCGGTCGTCGCCGGCGCCGCCGATATGAATGTCGCCGCCGCCGTTGCCGCTGAGGGTGTCGGCGCCCGAGGAGCCCGTGATCGTCTCGCCGCCGGCCCCCGTGCCCAGGAACGTCCGGGTCGGCGCGGCGCCTTCGGGCATGGCCCGGCCGCGATAATCGAAATACGCCACCTGGAACTCCCATGCCCGCGACCGGCCCGAAAGCGGCGCGGTCAGTACCGTGGGGCTTAACTCGGTGACGCTGCCGGAAGTTCAGAGCTGTGCGGCGTCGTGGGCGACGGTGGAGCGGGCGCGCGCGCCGGCGTATGTGGCGGGCGATGACCTATCTCGATTTCCTACGCACGGGCTCGCCTCTGCACCGCGTCACGCCCTGCGAGAGCGGGTTCTGCATCGCGCCGGTGGGCGAGGACGCCGCCGCGCGCGAGGCGTTCCAGGCGCTCGCCGAAGTCGCGGTGGAGCGGGAAGGGCAGGGTTATCGGATCGCGGACGTCACGATATCGGAGGTCTCCGGCGCCTACGAGGTGGTGTTCGTGGCGCCGTTGGAGGCGCCTTTACAAACATGACGAACATTTCACCTCGCGATCCGCATCCGTAAGGCTGCGTCGCCGCCTCTTGTGATCAGAAGGCTGGAGCGAGACGCTCCCCTGACGTCGAGAAAAAGGTGAATCGCTATGGGTCCCGAAATTCTGGTTCCGCTTGGTTTCTTCCTGATGATCGCGGCTATCGTGATCGTCCCGGGCTATCTGAAGAGTCAGGAGCGGCAGAAGCTCCAGGACACGCTCCGCGTCGCGTTTGAGAAGGGCCAGGACGTCCCGCCCGAAGTGCTCGACGCCATGACCCGCGACATCAAGCCGTCCGTGTCGCCCTACCGCGACGTGCGCCGCGGCGTGATCATGCTGGCGCTCGCCGGCGCCTTCAGCGCCATCGGGGTCGCCCACGGCTACTTCGAAGGTTTCGACGAGACCTGGGGCTGGTACGCGGCCGCGGCTTTCCCGGGCTTCATCGGGATCGCCTTCCTGCTGCTGGGCCTGTTCGCCAAGGACCGTAAGGCTTGATCGGGCACTGAAGGGGGAGGAGCGCGCTGATGAGCGCCTCACAATCCGACCGGGCCCTGCACCGCCTCCACGACGTCGAGCTCGCCGCCCTCGCGGCGGCGGGCGGACGGCGGGAGTTCGGCGAGCTGGTCCGCCGCCACGGGAGCGCAGTCCGCGCCCTGTTGCGCCGGATGGGCGCCGACGCGGCCTCGGCCGACGACCTGGCCCAGGACGCCTTCATGCAGGCGTTCGAGGCCATCGCCGAGTTCCGGGGCGAAGGCACCTTCGCGGGCTGGGTCAAACGCATCGCCGCGCGGCTTTATCTGAAGCGGCGCCAGAAGGAGGCCCGCTTCGTGCTCGACGGCCAGGACCACGAGCCCGACCAGCCCATCGGCTTCGCCGACGCGGCCGGGCGGATCGACCTGGACGGCGCGCTGAAGCTGTTGAGCCCGGCGGAACGGCTGTGCGTGTCTTTATGCTACGGCGCGGGACTTTCTCACGCCGAGGTGGCCGAGACCTTGAACACGCCGCTGGGAACGGTCAAATCGCATGTCAGACGTGGTCTGGATAAGCTCAGAGAACGCTTGGCGCCGGATGGCGGGCAGGCGGGGAGCAGGGCGCATGGTTGAGCGCGAGTTTGAAGCTGGCCTGGAACGGATGTTCGCCCAGGCCCCGGTCTATCCCGACGCCGAGATGTTCTCGGACAGGGTGCTGGCCAAGCTCGACCGGAGCTGGCGCTGGCGTCGTCTGGGCATCGGCGCGGCCGGCGCCGTCGGCGGCGTGATCGCGATCAGCCAGACGCTGGGCTCGAACCTGACCCTGCACATGCAACAGTCGCTGGCCAATTCCTTCCGGACGGTCGACGCCGCGGTTGACGGGGCCGTCTCCCAGACGGAATCTCTGGTGGGACTGTCCACCAGCGCGGGCATGTTCTGGGCGGTTTCGGCGATGATGGTGATCGCTGCCGGGGCCGCGGCTCTGCGCCTGTTCGAAGAGGTCTAAAACTGTCTTCCCAACGTGAAGAGAAGGTCCGCCGTCTGGCGGCCCCGGACATCGCCGCCCGCAAGGGCGGCGATCCTATCGTCTGTCTGACCGCCTACACCGCCCCCATGGCGGAGATCCTGGACGACCACTGCGACCTGCTGCTGGTCGGGGACTCGGTCGGCATGGTCATGCACGGCCTGCCCAACACGGTGGCCGTGACCATGGACATGATGATCATGCACGGCCAGGCCGTGATGCGTGGGGCCCGTCGTGCGATGGTCGTGATCGACATGCCGTTCGGCTCTTACGAGGCCGGGCCGGAGCAGGCCTACGCCAACGCCGCTCGGCTCATGAAGGAGACCGGGGCCCAGGCCGTGAAGGTCGAGAGCGGCCCGACCGTGCCGGAGACCATCAACTATCTGGTCCGCCGCGGCATTCCGGTGATGGGCCACGTCGGCCTTCTCCCGCAGTCGGTGCTGACCGACGGCGCCTTCAAGGCCAAGGGCAAGACCGAGGACGAGCGGCTGCGCATCCTGGCCGTGGCGGAAGCCACCGCCGACGC
Organism: Caulobacter sp. 17J65-9; assembly: GCF_010975005.1. Classification (GTDB taxonomy): domain Bacteria; phylum Pseudomonadota; class Alphaproteobacteria; order Caulobacterales; family Caulobacteraceae; genus 17J80-11. Next base: position 18,639 of record NZ_JAAIVC010000002.1, read on the forward strand.
CGGCGCGTTCAGCGTCGTGGTCGAGGGCGTGGCCGAGGGGCTGGCCCGCGACATCACCGAGGCCCTGCATGTGCCGACCATCGGCATCGGCGCCTCGGCCGCCTGCGACGGTCAGGTCCTGGTGATCGACGACATGCTGGGCCTGTTCGACTGGACGCCCAAGTTCGTCCGCCGCTACGCCGACCTGCGCGGCGAGATCGGCCGCGCCGCCGCCGCCTACAAGGACGACGTGCGCGCCCGCCGCTTCCCGGCGGGGGCCGAAACCTACTTCGCGAAGAAGCCGGCCTGAGTTTGGGGAGCCTCGCGGCTCCCCTTTTTCTTTCAAGGGCGGCGCAGCGCGCGTGAGCCGCGTTGCCGTTCGCGCGGCTAGGCTATAGTTTCGCGACGAATTTACTGTTTTGCGCCGGCGAGGAGCGTCCTGTCGTGGTCGACGTGTTTGAAGAGGTCGAGGATGAGATGCGCGCCCACAAGTGGCGCACGCTCGCCCGCCGCTATCTGCCCTGGGTCGGCGGCGCCGCTGCGGCGCTGGTCATCGGGGTCGGCGGGACCTACGGCTGGAGCGCCTGGCAGGAAAGCCGCGCGGGCAAGGCGTCGGTCGCCTACGACCGCGGCCTGAAGGCGCTGCAGACCGGCGATCGCGCCGGCGCCGACGCGGCCTTCGCCGAGGCCGGCAAGCTGGGCACCCGGGGCTACCGTACCCTGGCGCTGATGCAGCAGGGCCATATCCTGGTCGGCCAGGACAAGTCGGACGAAGCCGTGAAGCTGTTCGACGAGGCGGCCAAGGTCGCCCCGTCCCCGATCCTCGGCGACAACGCCAGCCTGAAGGCGGCCTTCGCCCTGATGGACAAGGCCTCCTACGAGGAAATGGAAAAGCGGCTGACGCCGCTGACCGAGGACGGCCGTCCGTACCGCGCGACCGCGAAGGAAGCGCTGGCCATGGCCAAGATTCAGGCCGGCAAGGTGAAGGAAGCGCGCGGCGACTTCGTGGTGCTGTCGCTGCTCTCGGACGCGCCGGAAGGTGTGCGCGCCCGCGCCCAGGCCGCCATCCAGATGATCGACTCCGGCACGGCCGCCAAGCTGCCGGCCCTGGCCAAGGCCGCCGCCGAGCTGCCCAAGCCGCAGGCGGCCCCGGCCGGTCAGAACCCGTTCGCCCCCCAGACCGGCGCGCCGGTCCCGCAAGCCGGAGCCGGCAAGCAATGAACCAGAAGCTGAAGGTCGCCGCCGTCGCCCTGGCCTGCTGCGCGGGGCTGTCCGCCTGCGCCACGGTCAGCAAGCTCAACCCCTTCGACAAGAAGGAGGGCTCCAAGACCACGGCGGCCAAGGGCGAGCGCATCCCGGTGATCGGGTTCGAACGCCAGCTGCAGGTGTCCGACACCCTGGCCGGCCAGACGTTCTACATCCCGGAAGCCCAGCCGGTGACGGCCTGGCCGCTGCCGGGCGGCAACGAGGCGCAGGCGGTCGAGAACGTCGCCGCCGCTCCGGCCTTCGAGATCGCCTGGAAGCACGGCGTCGGCGAGGGCTCCTCGCGCAAGGGCCAGGTGACCGCGCCGCCGGTCGCCGTCGACGGCCGCATCTTCACCATGGACGCTCACGCGACCGTCACCGCCACCGACGCGGCCGGCGGCGGTCAGGCCTGGCGCGCCGACCTGGAGCGCCGTGAAGGCAAGGACAAGGAAGCCTTCGGCGGCGGCCTGGCCGTGGCCAACGGCAAGGTGTTCGTCAGCTCCGGCTACCGCTTCATGGCGGCGGTCGACTCCGCGACCGGCAAGGTGCTGTGGAAGACCGACGTCGAGTCGCCGATCCACGCCGCGCCGACCGTCTCGGGCAGCCGCGTCTACGTCGTGGACGTCGACAACCAGATCCTGGCCTTCGACATCAACACCGGCGAGATCGCCTGGAGCTACCAGGCCATCGTCGAACCGGCCCGCATCATGAAGGCCTCGAGCCCGGCGGTGCAGGGCGACGCGGTGATCACGCCGTTCTCGTCGGGCGAACTGGTGGCGCTGCGCGCCGCCAACGGCAACGCCCTGTGGAGCGAGGTGCTGTCGCGCACCAGCCGCACCAACGCCCTGTCGGAAATCCGCGACATCGCGGGCCGTCCGGCGATCTACAAGGGCGACGTCTACGCCGCCAGCCACTCAGGCGTGTTCGCCGCGGTGGACGCGCGCACGGGCGCCCGCAAGTGGGACCTGCCGGTGGCCAGCGTCAACGCTCCGGTTCCGGCCGGCGACGTGGTCTACATCGTCGACCAGGCCGGCGAGCTGATCGCCGCCAACCGCGAGAACGGCCAGGTTTACTGGATCAAGGACCTGAACAAGGGCCGCGTGCGCAACGAAGGCGGCTTCCTGGGCGTGCTGGACGTGCAGACCCGGCCGATCTGGTCGGGCCCGCTGCTGGCCTCGGGGCGCCTGGTGCTGGTCAACAACTGGGGCGAGGCCGTGGCCATCGACGCCCTGACCGGCGAAATCCAGAAGACCCTGAAGATCGGCGCGGCGTCCTACCTGTCGCCGATCGCCTACGGCGACAAGATCTACGTCGTCACCGACAAGGCGGATCTGATCGCGATCCGCTGACGCGGCGCGCAGTTTCGCGCTAGAAATGACTAGAGGGGCGCCCCCCGCCGGTCCGGCGGGGGGCGCCGCTGTTTTTGAAAGAGAGGCGTCATGGCGCTGAAAGTCGCCATCGTCGGCCGGCCCAACGTCGGCAAGTCGACCCTGTTCAACCGCCTGGCCGGCAAGAAGCTGGCGATCGTGGACGACCGCCCCGGCGTCACCCGCGACCGCCGCTATGCGAGCGGCCGCATCGGCGACCTGGACCTGGAGCTGATCGACACCGCCGGCTTCGAGGACGTGTCCGACGAGAGCCTGGAGGCGCGCATGCGCACCCAGACCGAGAAGGCCGTCGACGAAGCGGACCTGGTGCTGTTCGTGATCGACGCGCGCGAGGGCGTGGTGCCGCTGGACCGCATCTTCGCCGACCTGCTGCGCCGGCGCGACATGCCGGTCGTGATGATCGCCAACAAGGCCGAGGGCAAGGCCGGCGACGCCGGCATCGGCGAGGCCTATGCGCTGGGCTTCGGCGAGCCGGTGCCGCTGTCGGCCGAGCACGGCGAGGGTCTGGCCGACCTCTACGCCGCGATCATGGCGACCGCGCCGCAGGACTGGGAGGAAGAGGTCGAGGACCTCGAAAAGCCCATCCGCATCGCCATCGTCGGCCGCCCGAACGCGGGCAAGTCGACCCTGGTCAACCGGCTGATCGGCGAGGACCGCATGCTGACCGGCCCGGAGGCCGGCATCACGCGGGACTCCATCTCGGTCGACTGGGAGTGGGACAACCGCCGCATCCGCCTGGTCGACACCGCCGGCCTGCGCCGCAAGGCGCGGGTGCAGGAGAAGCTGGAGAAGCTGTCGACCGCCGACACCATCCGCGCCATCACCTTCGCCGAGGTGGTGATCCTGGTGATGGACGAGGCCAACGCCTTCGAGACCCAGGACCTGCAGATCGCCGACCTGGTCGAGCGGGAAGGGCGCGCCCTGGTCTACGCCGTGTCCAAGTGGGACCTGGCCAAGGAGCCGAACGTCCGCCTGGCCGAGCTGCGTGAAGAGGCCGACCGGGTGCTGCCGCAGCTGCGCGGCGCGCCGCTGGTGGCGCTGTCGGGCCTCACGGGGCGCGGCCTGGAGCGGCTGATGCCGGCCATCCTGAAGTGTCACAAGGACTGGTCGGCCAAGATCAAGACCCGCGACCTGAACGACTGGCTGGCCATGGCGGTGCAGAGGCACCCGCCGCCGGCCGTGAACGGCAAGCGCATCAAGCCGAAGTACATGGCCCAGACCAAGGCCCGGCCGCCGACGTTCGTGCTGTTCTCCAGCCGCGCCGACGAGATGCCGGAGCACTATCGCCGCTATCTGGTCAATTCGATCCGGGAGAGCTTCGACCTGCCGGGCGTGCCGGTGCGCGTGACCGTCAAGTCGGGCTCGAACCCTTACGCCGAGGGCGGCGAGAAGGGGCCGAGCAAGACCGCGCCGCGCCGGATCGCCCGGACCGCGGCCGGCAAGGCTGCGGCGGCGGCGGCCAAACCGCCCAGACCCAAGCCCAAGGCGGCCAAGGGCGCCAACGTCGGCAAGGGCCCGGTCGCCCGCGCGGTCGTGCGCCCGCGCTCGGGCCCGGGGTCGAAGCCGAAGCCCGGCGGCCGGCCGAAGGGTCGGTAAAGTGCGTTCTCCCTCCCCTTTATGGGGAGGGAAGGGCCCGCGCAGCGGGCCAGGGTGGGGAAGCAGCTGAGCGTTTCCCCACCCGGCCCCTTTCGGGGCCACCCTCCCCATGAAGGGGAGGGAGAGATTGGCTCAGACCAGCGCCTCGGCGCTCAGGCCCGCCTTCCAGTCCTTGAAATTGACCGTCTCCTTGGGCGGGATCCGGCCCGGCGCGACCAGCTCGACGATGAGCGGGCCGATCTCCGAAGGATCGGGCAGCTTTTCCGGATCCTCGCCCGGATAGGCTTCGGCGCGCATGCGGGTGGCCATCTTGTCGGGATTGATCACGGCCACGCGGATCGAGGTGTTCTCGACCTCGTCGCCCCAGCTGCGCACCAGGGCCTCCATGCCGGCCTTGGAGGCGGCGTAGGGGCCCCAGAAGGCGCGCGGGCGCTCGGCGGCGTTGGAGGTGAAGAACACCGCGCGCGCGGCGTCCGACTGCTTCAGCAGCGGCTCGAACGAGCGGATCATGCGGTAGACCGAGGTCAGGTTCACCGCCATCACCTTGGCCCACTGGCGCACGTCGAAGTGCGACACCGGCGAGAGCCCGCCCAGCATGCCGCCAGCGTGGACGATGATGTCCAGCTTGCCCCAGCGCTCGTAGACCGCGCCGCCCAGGCGATCGAGCGCGCTGGCGTCGGTCAGGTCGAAGGGCACCAGGGTGGCGCCTTCGCCGCCGGCCTTGCGGATGTCGTCGTCCAGCTCCTCGAGCCCGCCCTGCGTCTTGGCGCAGGCGATCACGTGCGCGCCGGCGGCGGCCAGGGCGAGGGCGGAGGCGCGGCCGATGCCGCGGGAGGCGCCGGTGACCAGGGCCACGCGGCCGGCCAGGGGCTTGGAGGAAGAGTCGGTCATGGGCGGCTTCTACTCTTGTCGTCCCGGCAGAAGAAAGGCCCACGCGGTGTCCGCGCGGGCCTTCTTGCTCTGTTTCGGCTCAGGCGCTTACGCGCTGACCAGCAGCGACAGCTGGCGCTTCACCAGGTCGTCGCGGCCTTCGGCGATTTCGCGGTCCAGCAGGCGGGTCGGATAGTCGCCGGTGAAGTAGTGGTCGGTGAACTGCGGGGTGGCCGGGTCGCGCGGACCGGCCTCCATGGCCCAGTACAGGCCGTCGACCGACAGGAAGCCCAGGCTGTCCACCTCGAGCATCTGGCGCATCTCTTCCAGCGACTTGTTGGCCGCCAGCAGCTTGTCGCGGTCGGGCATGTCGATGCCGTAGAAGTCCGGCCACATGATCGGCGGCGAGGCCGAGCGCAAGTGCACTTCCTTGGCGCCGGCCTCGCGGACCATGCGCACGATCTTCACCGAGGTGGTGCCGCGCACGATGGAGTCGTCGATCAGCACGACGCGCTTGCCGGCCAGCACGGCGCGGTTGGGGCTGTGCTTCATGCGCACGCCCAGCTCGCGCACGCCCTGCGTCGGCTGGATGAAGGTACGGCCCACATAGTGGTTGCGGATGATGCCCATCTCGAAGGGCAGGCCGCTCTCCTGGGCGTAGCCCAGCGCGGCCGGCACGCCGGAGTCCGGCACCGGCACGACCACGTCGGCCTCGACGCCCGATTCCTGCGAGATGCGGCGCCCCATGCGCTTGCGCACCTCGTAGACCGAGCGGCCGTTCACCACGCTGTCGGGGCGGGCGAAGTAGACGTATTCGAACACGCACGGACGGGCGCGTTCGGCCGGGAACGGGCGCAGGCTCTCGATGCCGTTCTCGTCGATGACCACGACTTCGCCGTGCTCGATGTCGCGGACGAACTTGGCGCCGATCATGTCGAGCGCGCAGGTCTCCGACGCCAGCACGTACTTGCCGTTCATCTCACCCAGCACCAGCGGGCGGATGCCCAGCGGGTCGCGCGCGCCGATCAGCTTCTTGTTGGTCAGGGCCACCAGGGCGTAGCCGCCCTCGATCTTCGACAGGGCCTCGACGAAGCGGTCGACGATCTTGGCCTTACGCGAGCGAGCGATCAGGTGGAGGATCGCCTCGGAGTCCGAGGTCGACTGGAAGATCGCGCCCTCGGCGACCAGCTCCGAGCGGATGGTCGTGAAGTTGGTCAGGTTGCCGTTGTGGGCGATGGCGATGCCGCCGGTGTCCAGGTCGGCGAACATCGGCTGGACGTTGCGCAGGAACGAGCCGCCGGCGGTGGAATAGCGGGTGTGGCCGATGGCCGCGCGCCCGGGCAGGCGCTCCACCAGGTCGGCGCCGGTGAAGGCGTCGCCGACATGGCCCATGTGGCGTTCGGTGTGGAAGCGGGCGCCGTCCGAGGAGGCGATGCCGCAGGCTTCCTGGCCGCGGTGCTGCAGGGCGTGCAGGCCCAGCGCGGCGATGGCGCTGGCGTCGGCGACGCCGAACACCCCGAAGACGCCGCACTCCAGGCGCGGGCGGTCGTCGTCCGGATCGCGCTCAAAGGTGGTGTGGACGTACTCGCGGTGCTCACTCATCGGGACTTCTCCACCAGCGCGTCCATACGGTCGCGCTCACGCCGGTCGTATTCGGCGCGCTCCTTAGTTTTCGAATGCGGCTTAGACGAGGCGCCCACCCGGACAGAATGTTCCACCTTCGGAGCAATCTTGTCGGCCAGCTTGGCGCCTCCGGGCAGGATCGCCTGGATGCCTTTCGCGGCGGCCACCGACACCGGATAGACCGCCGCGCCCCGGTACCAGCCGGGAATTCGATCGTGGGGCACGTAGCCGAACATCAGCAGATGAACCATGCCCAGGAACACAAGGGTCCGCGCCACGCCGAAGCCGACGCCGACGCTGCGGTCCAGCCCGCCCAGACGCTCGGTCTGGCGCAGCTTCTGGCCAGCCCAGGCGCCCAGCAGGCGCACCACGGCGTAGACCAGCACCGCGACCACCAGGAAGGCGGCGATGGTGCCCAGGAAGTCCGGGTCGACCAGCTTGCGGCCCAAGGGCGCGGTCAGCGGCAGGGCGAGGGCGGCCATCAGGCCGGCGAACAGGAAGGCGAACAGGGTGACGATCTCGCGCGCGCCGCCGCGCACGAAGCCGGCCATGGCCGACACGATCAGCACCACCAGGGCGAAGACGTCGAAGGCGGTCATGCGGCGGCTCCCTTAGGCCACTCGCTTTCGGCGATCCGCCGGACCGCCTCCGCCAGCCGGCCGACGGCCGTGACGGGCAGGGGCGAGGTCTCGGCCGCGGCGGTCGGGGCGAGCGCCTGAGAGAAACCAAGCTTGGCCGCTTCTTTCAAGCGCGCCTCCATGCGTCCCACCCCTCGAACCTCGCCTGAAAGGCTGATTTCGCCGAAAACGACGCAGCCCTGTGGCAACGGCGCCTCAAGCGCCGAGGAGGCGAGGGCGGCCGCCGCCGCTAGATCTGCGGCCGGCTCGTTGATCCGCAACCCGCCTGCGACATTGAGGTAGACGTCGCGATTGCCGAATTGAAGGCCGCAGCGCGCTTCGAGCACGGCCAGGACCATGGCCAGGCGCCCGGAATCCCAGCCGACCACCGCGCGACGCGGCGTGCCGTAGGCCGAGGGCGCCACAAGGGCCTGGAATTCGACCAGCACCGGGCGTGAGCCCTCGATGCCGGCGAATACGGCCGCGCCGGCCGCCCGCTCGCCGCCTTCGCCGAGGAACAGGGCCGAGGGGTTGGCGACTTCGCGAAGGCCGCTGTCGCCCATTTCGAACACGCCGATCTCGTCGGTGGCGCCGAAGCGGTTCTTGGCCGCGCGCAGCACGCGGAACGGATAGCCGCGCTCGCCCTCGAAGGAGAGCACGGCGTCGACCATGTGCTCGACCACGCGCGGACCGGCGATCTGGCCGTCCTTGGTGACGTGGCCGACCAGAACCACCGCGATGCGCTTTTTCTTGGCCAGCCGCACCAGCTCGCCGGCGCAGGCGCGCACCTGCGTCACCGAACCCGGGCCGGCCTCGTGGGCGTCGCTCCACAGGGTCTGGATGGAGTCGATGATCACCAGGTCGAACTGGTCGCGCTTCAGGGCGTCGAGGATGTCGCGCACCGAGGTCTCGGCCGCCAGGTTCACCGGGGCCTGGGCCAGGCCCATGCGCTGGGCGCGCGAGCGCACCTGCTCGACCGCCTCTTCGCCCGACACGTAGGCGACCTTGGCGCCGCGGAGCGCCGCCTGGCCGACCACCTGCATCAGCAGGGTCGACTTGCCCACGCCCGGATCGCCGCCCAGCAGGATGGCCGAGCCCGGCACCACGCCGCCGCCGCACACCCGGTCGAACTCGGCCACGCCGGTCTCGATGCGCGGCGGCTCGGGCGTTTCGGCCTGCAGGGTCTCGAAGGCGAGGCCGCGGGTGCGGGTGGCCTTGGTGGTGGCCAGCGCGCCCGGCTGGCGCGCGCCGACTTCCTCGACCAGGCTGTTCCACTGGCCGCAGGCGTCGCAGCGCCCGGACCACTTGGCGTGGACCGCGCCGCAGGACTGGCAGACGTAAGCCGCGCCGTCACGCGCCATGGGGGACTAGTCTCCGGGGACGGAGGAATTTCGCCTGATTCGCGGGCGGATGGTTCCGCATTCGTTCGCCGCGCGAAAGGGGTCTGCGTGCCGCGGTTCGAAGCTGTGGTTCCGCAGCGACCGTGGGCTGCAACCCTTTCACCCGAAAAAGCGAACGCGCCGAGGGGCTTGGCCGTGTAGGCTCAGACGAAGCGGTGGGAGAAGCGCGTGTTCATTGTGGATCGACTGTCCGGCCTGCTGCGCACGCCCAGCCTCGAGTGGGAGCGGATCGCCGAGGCGCCCGGGCCGCTCTGGGCCCTGGCGCTGAGCGTGGTCATGGCGTCGGTCGCCGCGCTCGGACTGCAGTTCCTGATCCCGACCGGCGCCGTGGCCTGGGCGGGGCGCGACTACGCCGGCTTCTACGCCGCGGCGGCCGTGCATGTGTCGGCGAGCGTTGTCCTGATCATGCTGGTCGCGCGCCTGCTGCAGGGGCGCGCCAGCGCCTCGCAGGCCCTGGCGCTGGTCGGCTGGGCCGGGCCGGCCTTCTGGCTGGGCGTCGCCCTGACCTCGTGGAGCGACCTGCTCGCCGCCATCCTGTTCCTCTACGCCACCTACCAGCTGTTCGTGGGCCTGCCGCGCGTACTGAAGACGTCCGAGGCGGCGGGCGCGGCCTTGCCGATCCTGGTGTTCTGCGCCCTGGTCGCGTCCGCGGCGACGGCGACCAAGGTGCGCGACGCGATCGCGCCCGACCTGACGAAGGACGCGCAGGCGCAGAGCGTCGTGCTGCCTGGCGTTGCGGCTTATTCCACCGCGCCGAGGTAGCGGCGCTCGACCCGTGGACCGATGGGGCCGCTGGCCGCCGCCCTGCGACGTCAGCGCGGTGGCGATATCCGAGCGATCGCAGCGCTACCGTTCCAGTTCAGGACCAGGGATGCCTCATGGCTGTCGGCGTCGGGGACTAGATGGATTTCCTCTGCACGCGTACAGGAAACGAGTTCGTCCCCTGAGTTCGCATCCCAAACTCCAACGCCGCCAGCCCGAACCGAGCTCCCTTTGAGTGCAAGCGTGAGCGCGCCGAGGGATGCGTAAGACATGGTGGCGTTGCTTCCCAGGTCCGCGATCTCGCGCCTTCCCGCGACGTCCCACAAGATGGTGTGAGGCTCGCCTGCGGCCCTACGGTCGATGCGAACCGCGCTCCGTCGTCCGAGAACTCTCCGTCGGACGTGGAGCTCTTTTCGCCGAGGTCGGCCAGGCGGACACCATTGTCGAGATCCCAGAGCGTGGGCTGCTCGTCGCCGTCGATCGCCAGGAACCGCTCGTCAGCCGAAAATGTGAGGTCCGCGAACCGCTGGTGCCGGCCGGTGACGACGTGCTTTCCGTCCCGTGCCCTCCAGAGCTCGGTCGCCCCCTTCGCCCGGCTCAGGACAACCCAGGAGTCGCCAGGCGAAAGCTCAAAGTAGTCGTTTCCGGTGATGTCGCTGTCCGCGTGCACGGCGCCTAGCTCTCGAATTGGGCGGCCAGTACGGGTGTTCCACAACGTAAGGACGCCGAAACGGTCACGCGCGATGAGACGCTCGCCGTCCTGTGTGAACAGGAACTCTTTTGGCGCACTGACTTCGGGATGTCCGAGTTCGTCGTACCAAGGCGGCTCGATCTCGGCGGACTTCGTAAAAGCCCCAAGCTGGGCGAGCCGCCGCCGTTTGGCGAGGTCCCAGAGAACCGCGTTTCCGTCCGGATAGCGCGCGATGAGGGTGCGGCCGTCCGGGGCGAGGCGTACCCGGAACTTGTCGACCATCTTAGGAGGGTCGGCTACGCGGCCCAGGTTCAGATGGACTTGGCCGGTGCGTACGTCGAGGACCGCGACTCGTCCGTCCTCTGAAGGCGTCACGACGTAAGTTCCATCGGCGGTGAACGGCTGACCTGTACGATGCTCCCACAGGTCGCCCGGATCGCCCCCTGTCGCCAGTTGGCGACCGGTGTGGGCGTCCCAGAGCGCCACCCCTGGAGCGCCCCAAGGGCCGGCCGTGATCAGGCGATCGCCCGTTCGATTGTACAGAGCGCTCGTATCCTCGACGAAGGTCGCGAGCAGGCGGCCGTTCGACACGTCCCAGAGCTCGGACCGACCTCCCAGGATGTCGACGATGAGGCTGCGCCCGTCCGGCGACCGATCCACGGAGGCTTTGCCAGGATCGCCCTGCATGGAGGTGAGGAGAGCGCCAGTATGGCTGTCGTGGATTGCGATTCGACCGTCGAGCGTGCGTGAGACGATGCGGGAGGCGTCATCCGTGAGCTGTACCGAGCTACCGTTGAACGGTACGGCGGGAACCGTAGCGACGGGCTCCCCGGTCAAGGTGTCCCAGAGCACGACGGGCTGCACCTCGCTTGACCACAGCTCGTAGCGGCGGTCCCGAGAAGCGCTCCAATACTCCCATCGATCTGTAGGTGGCGTGCTCGGATAGAGTTCGCGAAGGAGCCGTCCCGTGCGGGTTTCCCAGAGACGCACCGGGCCGTGTCCATGCCCTCGAGACCGAATGCTCCTGCGATCCGCCACGAAAGTGAACCCGTCGACGTCCTCGAGAACGACAGGCGTCTGAACGGACCACCCTGCCGTGGTCGCAGCTTCAGTGACTGAGCAGACAGGCGTGTCCTGCGCGTTGGCTGCGTCCGCCCAGGCGAATGCGACCACGCTAGCGAGAAGCGCGCGTCGCCACGATGCTTCGAAGACTTTCCCCCACATGCTCGCAGGAGACTGGCCGAACGCCGTGCGGTCAAGCTTGCGGCGTCAGTCCACCGCGCCGAGGTAGCGCCGCTCGACCCGCGGGCCGATGCGGGTCAGCAGCTCGTAGGCGATGGTGCCGGCGCGGGCGGCGGCCGTGTCGACCGGCAGGTTCGGGCCAAACAGCTCGACGCGCTCGCCCGGGCGGGCGTCGTCGCAACCGGTGACGTCGACGGTCGTCAGGTCCATGGACACGCGGCCGAGCAAGGCGCGCTCGGCGCCGGCGAACCAGACCGCGCCGTTGGGCGAATTGGCGCGCAGGACGCCGTCGGCGTAGCCGATGCCGACGGTGGCGGCGCGGGTGGGCTGGGCGGCCGTCCAGCCGCCGCCGTAGCCGACCGTCTCGCCCGGGGGCACGGCGCGCACCTGCAGGATCTCGGCCTCCAGGGTGGCGACCGCCTTCACGCGCGGGTCGAAGCGCTCCTCCGGCCCGCCGCCGTAGAGGGTGACCCCCGGACGGGTCAGGTCGAACAGGTAGTCGTCGCCCAGGAAGCTGCCGCCGGAATTGGCCAGGCTGGCGCGGGCGTTGGGGAACAGGGCGGCGGCCTCGGCGAAACGGCCGCGCTGGCGCCGGTTCATCGGATTGCCCGGCTCGCCGCCGCAGGCCAGGTGGCTCATCACCATGCGCACGTCCAGGCCCGACAGCCGGTCGGGCGACAGGGCCATGGCCTCCAGCTCCTCGGGCCGCACGCCCAGCCGGTTCATGCCGGTGTCGACGTGCAGCGCCGCGGGGAGCACGCCGGTCCCGCGCGAATAGGCTTGCCAGGCCGCGGCTTGCGCGACGCTGCTGAGAACCGGGATCAGGTCGGCGGCGTGCAGGCGGGCGGCCTGGCCGTCCGGGCAGCCGTCCAGCACGTAGATGGTCGCTGGCCGGTCCGGGCCTAGGGCCTCGCGCAGGTGTTCGCCGCCGGCCACCCGCGCGGTGAAGAAGGTGCGCGCGCCCTCGGCCCACAGCCGGCGCGCCACCGGCGCCGCGCCCATGCCGTAGCCGTCCGCCTTCACCACCGGAGCGACCTCGGCGCGTCCGGACTGGCCGATCAGCAGGCGGTAGTTGGCGGCGAGCGCGTCGAGATCGACGGTCAGGCGGGCGGTCGCCGGGGCGTAGGACATCAAGGGGACTCGAAGGGGGGAGGCGGGCCCTGTCCTATCCGCCCGCGCGGCGGAAGCGAAGGGGCCCGCGTGCGGCGAACCGCCCTTATTCGTAGTTCTGGTAGTTGTCGAAGCGGCCGTCGCGGGCCAGGTTGCCGAAGCGGACGGTGTTGTCGTCGAACGACAGGCGCACGGTGCCGATGGGACCGTGACGCTGCTTGCCGATGACCACTTCGGCCACGCCCTTCATGCGGTCCATGTTCTCCTGCCAGGTCAGGTGCTCGGGCGTGCCCTCGCGCGGCTCGGAGCGGCCCAGGTAGTAGGCCTCGCGGTACACGAACATGACGGCGTCGGCGTCCTGCTCGATCGAGCCGGATTCACGAAGGTCGGACAGCTGCGGACGCTTGTCCTCGCGCTGTTCGACCTGACGCGACAGCTGCGACAGGGCGATGACCGGAACCGCCAGTTCCTTGGCCAGGGACTTCAGGCCCATGGTGATTTCCGAGACTTCCTGCACGCGGCCCTGGCCCTGCTTGTGCTCGGAGGCGGTGACCAGCTGCAGGTAGTCGACCACGATCAGGTCCAGGCCGACCTGGCGCTTCAGGCGGCGCGCGCGGGCGGTCAGCTTGGAGATCGAGATGCCGCCGGTGTCGTCGATGTAGAACGGGCTTTCCTGGATCTCGATGGCGGCGTCGCGCAGGCGGCCGAACTCGGAGGCGTCGATCTCGCCCTTACGCAGCTTGTCCGAGGACACGCCCGAGGCGTCGGCCAGCATACGCATGGCCAGCTGTTCGGCGCTCATTTCCAGCGAGTAGAAGGCCACCACGCCGCCGCGCACGGTCTTGCGCGTGCCGTCCGGCTGCATCTCGTAGGCGTAGTTGCGGGCGATGTTGAAGGCGATGTTGGTGGCGAGCGCCGTCTTACCCATCGACGGGCGGCCGGCGAGGATCAGCAAGTCGGACGGGTGCAGGCCGCCGAGCTTTTGGTCCAGGTCGATCAGGCCGGTGGAGATGCCGGCCAGGCCGCCGTCGCGCTCGAACGCCTCGGCCGCCATCTCGACGGCGCCCTTCACCGCGTCGCCGAAGCTGACGAAGCCGGTCGAGGACGAGCCGCTCTCGGCCAGGACGTAGAGCTGCTGTTCGGCGCTCTCGATCTGGTCGCGCGCGGTCTTCGGATCCGGGTCGCCGCCCTCGATGGCCACCTTGGAGATCTCGCCGCCGATGCGGATCAGGTCGCGACGCAGCGCCAGGTCGTAGATCAGGGTGGAGTAGTCGAAGGCGTTGGCCGCCGGCGGCGCGCGGTCGACCAGGTCGGCCAGGTAGCGCAGGCCGCCCAGCTCCTCGAACGCCGGGTCGCGCTTGAAGCGCTCCATCAGCACCACCGGCTCGGCCAGCATGCCCTTGCGTACGTGGTCTTCCACGGCGGTGTAGAGCCGCTGGTGGAACGGCTCGTAGAAGTGGCGCGCCGACAGGGTGTCGGGCAGGCGCTCGTAGGCCGAGTTGTCGAACAGCAGGATGCCGAGCAGGGCCTGCTCGACTTCGAGGTTGTGCGGCAGCTGGGTGATCGCGGAACCGTCCGCGGCCACCCCCGGAGCGAAGGCGGGGAGCGTCATGGGCGAAAGGCATACCGGAGCCTGCCGCGCAGGCGAGTCGGCGACGCGCCGCAGCCGTTAACAATTGGCCCTGTCCTGTGGATGTTCTCCTTTCGGCGCAAGGCCCGGGCGTTCGGCGAACGCCGGGCGGCGCGGTGTCGCAGGCCGTCCACCAAGCGGACTTGCGGCTATGGAGACCTTTGCGGACGCTTCGTGCGGACCAGGTTCACCGCAAATCGTCCGGGTTGGTCGCGGTCGGCTTTCCCCGTGTGCAGCCAGGATTTGAAGTCCGCCTTCGGACGCGTGGTCCGCGCGGGGAGCCGCAATGCAATTCGTTCGCCGGTCGCGAAAGGTCGCCTTCGGCCTGGCGCTCACCGCGGTCCTGGGGGCGCTGCCCACGCCCGCCCTTGCGTGGAAGCCCAAGACGCACGTCTATCTGGCCGAGCTGGCGATGCGGGACGCCGTCGACGACGGCAAGGTGACGATCTACCAGACCGACTACGCCACGGGCCGGATCATCGGCCCGCTGGGCGATTTCGAAGTCCGCCCCGAGGTGGTGGCGGCGATGAGAGCCAAGCCGGAGCAGTATCTGGCCGGCGTCGTCGGTCCCGACGCGTACCCCGACCTGATGACCGGACAACAGGTCATTCACCCGGGCACCAACCCCAGCCTGCTGGGCGATCCGGCTCACAACGAGCCCGCCAGCGTCGGCGGCGCCGACGCCTGGCTGACCTATCTCTGGCGACTGGCTTACGGCCGAAAGGACCCGAACGCCGAGCGGGTGCGCGAGGCGCTGAACCGCGGTCCGCTAGGCGAAGTCGCTCCGCCGACGGACACGCCCGAGATCCGCGCCTTCGTGGCCGGCTACATGACGCACGCCGCCGGCGACATGTTCATGCACACCTTCGTCAATCACTATGCGGGTGGCGACTTCGCGATCCAGCCGGACCCGCGCAACGCCATCAAGCACGTGGTGCTGGAAGGCTATGTCGGCAAGCGCACGCCCGACACGCACGCCCGGACCAGCATCGAGGGCGTGGACGAGTTCATCTACCGCTACATGGTTCGCGCCTATCCCGGCTCGGTGCTGGAAGAGCGGCTGCTCCGGGGCGGCACGCAGGCGTCGGTTCCCTCCATCTTTTCCAACCTGCGCAACGGCTTGCAGCGGGACGTCGACAGCTACGATCGCGAGCGCCTGGCGCGCTCAGGCCCGTCGCGCGTCGCCTATTCCACCGCCAACGGTCCGGTGGCGGAATACAAGCGCGCCTGGATCGCGGACATCGACCGGGGGCTGCGCGCCTGGCCGCGCGTATCGCACGAGATCTCGCAGGCGATCGTCTACAATCCCGACGGCGACGGTGCGGACATCGCCCGGGCCAAGGAAGTCGCTTCGGCCTATCTGGGCGACCACCTGCTCAGCATGGCGGGTGCGCCCGACGCCGTCATCGCCACGGCCCAGTTCATCGCCGACACGGTCGACGCCATTCTGCCCGACTTCATGCTGGCGCCGCTTGAGGCGCTGAAGAAGGAGTTGCTGAACTGGCTGGTGAAGCAAGCCACCGGCATGTCGCCGGAAGAGATCAAGGGCTACCTCAGCAACCCCGAGACCCATTTCGACCGAGTGATGAACGCGCCTGGCGGCGGGTACGGCGGGCGCGCTCCGACCCTGACGACCCTGGCCGCCTTCAACCGCGACGTCCTGAAGATCGCAGATCCGGGCGCCCAGCACATGGACCGGAAGTTCGATCCGAACGGCTTCGCGCCGGCCTTCAACACGCTCCAGATGACCAAGCTGATGTACCTCAGCGAAAAGGGCATGGCCGACCTGCTCGCGGCGCTGAAGGCCAAGGGGCTGACGACGCCGGAGATGCCCAAGGGCGTCGCCTACGAAACCGCCATGCTGGGGTTCCTGACGTCGATGGACGGGGACAACCGCTGGCAAGGCCTGGCC
Organism: Caulobacter sp. 17J65-9; assembly: GCF_010975005.1. Classification (GTDB taxonomy): domain Bacteria; phylum Pseudomonadota; class Alphaproteobacteria; order Caulobacterales; family Caulobacteraceae; genus 17J80-11. The sequence goes on from NZ_JAAIVC010000002.1 coordinate 34,704, forward strand.
CACGGTTCCACGAAGGCCGAGGGGCGCGCCTTCTTCCTGGCGCGTGACGGGGCCGACGCGTGGCGCAATCTGTTCATGCGCCAGATCGGCGAGCGCGCCGACTGGCCTGCCTCCAGCGCTCCGGCCCAGGAGGCCGGCGGGCCGCCGGACGACACCGGCTTCGTTCGTATCGACTGGTGGGCGGCGCGCGTCGACAAGGTCGAATACGACGACGGCAAGGGCCGCAACGTCGCCGTCACCATGACCTTCCGCAACGACAGCAACGAAACGCATTCGTTCTCGGACAAGATCGCCAAGCCGGTGCGGGCCTTGCTGAACGCGGGCGACACGCGGCTTTCCCCTGTCAGGATGGACTACCTCAACACTGACGAAGCCCGCATGCCGGCGTGGCACTATCCACCGACGAGCCCGATCCCCCGCAAGGGCCGGATCACGGTGCGGTTCGTTTTCGACGTAGGGGAGAGCGTCAGGCAGCGCACGGTGCACAGCGTCTCGATCATCGAGCAGCATCCCCGCTCGGCGCTCACGCCGGCGGTGGTGACCGACGCGGGAGCGAAGGATTTCCCGCTCGACCGCCTGAACCTGGACGGCAGCGTCGGCGTCAAGCCCGCGCCGACCCTGCCGCCCGTCAGCACCGACCTGGAACAGCTGAAGAAATACGAAGGGCGCTATCGCACCAACCGCGGCACCATCATCAAGCTGGCGGTCGTCGACGGCGAGCTGACGGGCGAGGCCATGACCGTCGACTATCCCACCCCCAAGGAAATGGTGAAGCTGAAACTCTACGCCGACGGCGCCCTGAGAGGCGCCATGCGCGAAACCAACGGCCCGGGCCTCTACGCCTGGCTTGATCTGGAGGTCCGTTTCGCACCGGACGCCTCGAGTTTCACGGGCCAGGGCGTCTACACGACCGCGAAAACCAGTCCGCCGACCGCCTATTCCGGCAAGCGCGTGGCCGACACGGCCGCCAAGACCGGTCCGGCCGCCTGTCAGGCGCCGGTCGGAAAGCCCCAGCGCATCGGACCCTATGACGTGGCCTTCGTCTGCCTCCAGAAGGGCGACGACGGGGACTGGGAATCGACATGGTCGCTGACCAATCGGACCCAGGATCCGACGACGGTGCAGCTCAGCGACCTGAGCGTCGTCATATCGGACGCCACCGGCAAGTCGAACGAGGCCTACGGCCCGTACCACTACGCCGGTGAAACGGGCCGCCGGGTCCGGCGGAGCGGATTCGAGATCCCGCCGGGGACGGAGACCCAAATCCGCTTCTGGCACTCGCGATCACGAGACCTGAAACCCGTCAGCTACGCCTTCAAGGTGAAGGGGCAAGCGGGGCAGGGGGAGTTGCCTGCCGATCCCGACGCCCCATGACTACTCCGCCGCCAACGCCGCCGGTTCCGCCGTCTGCGCGACCCGTCCTTCGTAGACCGCGACGTCGAGGAGGCCTTCCTCGCGGGCGACCAGCACGGGCACCAGCATCTGGCCGGTGACGTTGGTGGCCGTGCGCATCATGTCGACGATGCGGTCGATGGCGACCAGCAGGCCCAGGCCCTCCAGCGGCAGGCCGGCGGTGGACAGGGTCAGGGTCAGCATGACCGTGGCGGTGCCCGGCACGCCGGCGGTGGCCAGCGAGCCGAGGACGGCGGTGAGCGCGATCAGGCCGTAGTGCGCCCCGGTCAGCTCCACGCCGAAGTAGCGGGCCACGAAGATCGAGGCGATGGCCGGATAGATCGCGCCGCAGGCGTCCATCTTCATGTTCGCGCCCAGCGGCACGGCGAAGCCGGCGTAGGCCTGGGGCACGCCCAGCCGGTCGATGGTCGTGCGCAGCGACACCGGCAGGGTGCCGATACTCGACGCGCTGGCGAAGGCGGTCTGCTGGGCGGGCAGGGCGCCCCTGAAGAACGGCAGGGCCTTCAGGCCGTGCAGCTTCAGGAGGCCGCCGTAGACCACGACGATGTGCACCAGGCAGGCGACGTAGACGGCGACGATGAACTTGGCCAGCGGGGCCAGCGAGGCCAGGCCGTAATGGCCAACCACGCCGGCGATCAGGCCGAACACGCCGATGGGCGTCAGCTGGATGATCCAGCGGGTGATTTGGAAGATCAGGCTGGAGCCCTCGTCCAGCAGGGCGCGAAGCCGGGCGGTCTTGTCGCCCAGCGCCAGCAGGCCGGCGCCGACGAAGCCGGCGACGACCAGCACCTGCAGCACCTTGCCCTCGGCCAGGGCCGCGAACAGGTTGGCCGGCGCGAGGCCGACCAGCACTTCGGTGATCGTCGGGATCTCCTTCAGGACGACCGGTTCGGTCACCAGGTTGGAGACCCCGGCGCCCGGATCGAACAGCAGGCCGAAGCCCAGGCCCACCCCGACCGCCAGGGTCGAGGTGGCGACGAACCAGGCCAGGGTGCGCCCGCCCAGGCGGGCGGCGTTGCCGACGCCGGCCAGCTTGGGGAGGCTGGTGGCCACGGTGAAGAACACCAGCGGCACGACCAGCATCTTGATCAGGTTCACGTACAGGTCGCCCAGCGGCCCGAACCAGGGCTCGGCCTGCGGCCCGGCCAGGGCCCCGGCGAGAACGCCGAGACCGAAGCCGACCGCCACCTTCCGCCAGAGCGGCTGTTTCAGCAGAAATTTCAACATGCTGGGCTCACCAGTTGAACGCCGCTCGCACATAGGCGAAGCGGCCGTTGAAGCCAAACGGCGAATAGCGCGTGAAGCCGAGCGTGCCGGTCGAGTTGAGCGCCGCCGGGGTCTCGTCCGGATAGACGTCGAACAGGTTGTCGACGCCGAGCGCGAGTTCGAAGTTGTCGGTCACGTCGAACCGACCTTCGAGGTCGACCAGGGTCTTGTCGCCGGACGAGATGTCGCTGGCCGCGGTCGAGCCCGGCTCGATCGCCTCGCCGTAGTGGGTGGCCTTGGCGCTGGCGCCCCAGCGGTCCAGGCGCCAGTCCAGCGCGGCGACCAGCTTCTTCTCCGGCGTGCCGGTCTCGATGATGTTCTGCGACACCCGGCCGAACAGGACCGGCGGCGGCGTCAGCGCGGACAGCACGTTGGTGCTGGGCAGGCGGGTGACGTCGGTCGAGTTGAAGTTGGCCGCGCCGGTCAGGTCGAACCGGCCGAAGTCGGTGTCCCAGCGATAGCGCGCGACCACGTCGACGCCCTGGGTTTCGGTGTCCACGCCGTTGATGAAGAAGCGCGCCTGGGTGACGCCGAAGGGGGTCAGCAGGGCGGCGATATCGGGGCGCGAGGCGCCGCCGAGGTTGTCGGTCAGGACGATGCGGTCGTCGATGTTGATCTGATAGGCGTCGACGGTCAGCTCGAACGGACCGCGGCGATAGACCGCGCCCAGGCTGGCGTTCACCGACTTCTCGGCGTCCAGCGGTTGGGCGCCCAGCGCGCGGGCGACAGCGCTGTCGGCCGGGAAGGTGCCGACCTCGTAGGGCACGCCCGCCGTGAAGTTGGTCGAGGTGGCCGTGTAGAACTGCTGTTGCAGCGACGGCGCGCGGAAGCCGGTCGAGACCGAACCGCGCAGCGCGAAGGCCGGGGTGAAGTCGTAGCGGGCGGCCAGCTTGCCGGTCAGGGAGTCGCCGAAGTCGGAATAGTGCTCGGCCCGCGCCGCGGCCGAGGCGGTGAACTTGTCGGTGATCTGCGCCTCGACGTCGACATAGGCGCCGATGGCCTGGCGGTCCTCGTCGACCTCGTTCGAGGGGCGCAGGCCCGGGAAACCCTGGGCGCCCGGCGCGGGGCCGACGATCGGGCCCTGGTCCCACGCCTTGGCGTCGCCGGCGCGGATCTCATAGCTCTCGCTGCGCGCCTCGAGCCCCCAGGCCACGTTCAGCGAGCCGGCCAGGCCGACCTCGAAGCCGCGGGTCACGTCCAGGCCCAGCACCACCTGGTCGTAGGTGAAGCCTCCGGCGTCGAAGGACGTCGGAGAGGCGGCGCCGTAGGTCGGGTTCAGGCTGTTGGAAACCCCGTAGTCGAGCTTGTCGCGGCCGTAGCTGAGGTTCAGGTCGGCCTTCCAGCCGCCGATTTCGCCGCGCAGGCCCGCCGCCGCCGAGACGTCCTCGACCTCCACCCCGATCAGCGGCAGGAAGCCGTGCGGATAGATCGCCGGCACGTTGTTCGAGTTGGACGGAATGCGGAAGAAGGCGGCGCTTTCGCTGTCGCGCTTCTGCAGGCCGGCCCAGCCATAGGCCTCCCAGCCGTTCGTCAGCGGCAGGCCGGCGTTGGCGTAGAGGGTCAGGTCCTGCGCGTCCGGATCCCCGTAGCGCGAGGTCACCCGGGCGGGCGTCACCCGCGGGTCGAGGTCGCCGCGGCTGGTCGGCTCGCGGTCGCGGTACTCCCCCGACACGGTCAGGAAGCCGTCGGCGCCAAGCGGCAGGCCCTGCCAGCCGGACACGGTGACGGTCTGGCCGTCCTGCACCGAGCGACTGGTGCGGGCGGTGTCCACGTCCGTGAAGTATTGGCCCACCGTCACCGCGGCGCCGCCGCCTTCGCGGGCTTCGCGCAGGCGCAGGTTGATCACGCCCGCCAGGGCGTCGGAGCCGTACTGGGCGGAGGCGCCGTCGCGCAGGACTTCGACCCGCTCCAGCGCGGTGACCGGGATGGCGTTCAGGTCGACGGCGGCCGAGCCGCGGCCCACCGAGCCGTTGACGTTGACCAGGGCCGAGGCGTGGCGGCGCACGCCGTTGACCAGCACCAGGGTCTGGTCGGGGCTGAGGCCGCGCAGCGCGGCCGGGCGCACGCTGTCGGTGCCGTCCACCGCCGCGGCGCGCGGGAAGGTGATCGACGGGGCCGTGGTGGACAGGGCCTCGGCCAGTTCGGTCGTGCCCTGGCGGGTCAGCGCCTCGCTGCGGATCACGTCGACCGGGGCCAGGGTGTCCAGGCGCGAGCGGCCGGCGACGCGGGTGCCGGTGACCACCACCTCGTCGACGGCGGCGGCGTCTTCGGGCGAGATGTCGGCCGCTTCCTGGGCGAAGGCGGGCGAGGCGAGGGCGACGAGCGAGACGGCGCCCAGCAGCAGGGCGCGAGTCGAGAACAGAGACATTTGCAGTTGCCTTTCGCGGCGCAGCATTCGTGCGCCGTCGTTTCGGCGCCGCAGCAAGCGGTCGCCGACATTTTCGATGATGCGGTTGTGAGAGACGTGCGGCCGGGGCCGCGGGCCGTCAGAGGCTACATCGAGCCGGACAGCAGCAGCGACAACACGGCGCGCGCAGGCCCGCGTACGGTCGCTCGATCATCGCTGTCATCTGAGACACTGAAGCCCCCTGCGCTACGCTCCGCGAGAGAATCCGACGGTTTGCGGCAGGGAGCGGACCTCGCGCCCGTAGGGCGTGTCCGTCTCATCTGTCGCGGGCGAAGCGCCCCCGCAGGAGTTGGCACCTTGCGAATTCGGTTCGCAGGTTGCCCCGGCGTCTTCGGGCCTGTCCCTCAGCCGGTCTCGATGAGTGAGATAATGCTGCGCTTGAACGGCGCCAGCGTCAAGCACAGATTTTTTGCGATGCAATAAAGAAAACGGCGCGGGAGAAGCTCCCGCGCCGTCTCAATTTTCAGCCTTGGAAAAAGGCTTAGTAGGCTTCCGCTTCGCGCTCGGCCTGGCCGGCGCCGCCTTCCAGCATGTCCTGGGCGGCTTCGGCGGCGTAGGCGCGCTCTTCCTCGAACTGCGAGGCGATCACGTTCTCACCGCGCGCCTGACGCTCGGCTTCGTCGGCCGAACGGGCGATGTTCACGGTGACGGTGATCGTCACTTCGGGGTGCAGCTTCACCTTCACCGAGTGGACGCCCAGCGTCTTGATCGGCACGTCCAGGACGACCTGGTTGCGCTCGACCTTGCCGCCTTCGGCCTTGATGGCCTCGGCGACGTCGCGGGCCGCGACCGAACCGTACAGCTGGCCGCTTTCGCCGGCCGAACGGATCATCACGTACTGGGTGTTGTCGAGCTTCTCGCCCGACTTCTCGGCGTCCGTACGGTTCTGGGCGTTGCGGGCCTCGATCTGGGCGCGCTGGGCTTCGAACAGCTTCAGGTTGGCCGAGGTGGCGCGCAGGGCCTTCTGGCGCGGCAGCAGGAAGTTACGGGCGAAGCCGTCCTTCACCGAAACCGTGTCGCCGATGGTGCCGAGCTTCTCGACGCGTTCAAGCAGGATGACTTTCATCGGTCAGTCCTCACTTCACGACGTAGGGCAGCAGGGCCAGGAAGCGGGCGCGCTTGATGGCCTTGGCCAGCTCGCGTTGCTTCTTGGCGGACACCGCGGTGATGCGCGACGGGACGATCTTGCCGCGCTCGGAGACGTAGCGCTGCAGCAGCTTCACGTCCTTGTAGTCGATCTTCGGCGCGTTGGCGCCCGAGAACGGGCACACCTTGCGGCGACGGAAGAACGGGCGACGGGCGGGGCCGGTGCCGGCCGGGGCGCCCGGGATCGGAGCGGTCGTGTCGGTCATGTCCGGGTTCCTCAGACCATATCTTCGAAGCCGCCGCGGGGACCGCGGTCGGGACGGTCGCGGTCACGGTCGCCGCGCTCGCGTTCACGCTCGCGACGGGCCAGCACCGGCGACAGTTCCAGGTCGAGCTCTTCGACGCGCACGGTCATGTAGCGGAGCACGTCTTCGTTGAGCGAGATCTGGCGCTCCATCTCCTTCACCGCCGCCGACGGAGCGTCGATGGCGAGCAGGGAGTAGTGGCCCTTGCGGTTCTTCTTGATGCGGTAGGTGAGGTTACGCAGACCCCAGTACTCGATCTTGGCGACGGTGCCGCCTTGTTCCTCGAGCAGGGCCTTGAGCGTGTCGTTCAGGGCCTCGGCCTGTTGCGGCGAGATATCCTGCCGCGCGATGATGACGTGTTCGTAGAGTGCCATTTGGTCCTCTTCCGGGTGGAAGGCGGCGGAGCGGCCGGCGGAAGACCCGGATCCGTCCCGATGGATCTAGACGCGGCGAACGGACCGAGAGCCCGTTCCTTGGGAACCGCGAAGAGACCGCCTTCCAGGAAAGCGAGCGCGACTACACGGAAAACGCCGGGGCGGCAAGGGAAATCCCGCTTTCGCCCCGGCTTGTCGCGTCGCGGCGCGCGTGCGAGGTGACGGCTCAGCTTTAGGGGGAGCGTCATGAAGCGTCTTGTCTCGGCCGTCGTTGTTTGCGCTGCGTTGCTGGTCTCGTCCACGGTCGCGGCCGCGGAATCTCCCTCGGGCGCGCAGGCGGCCCCGGCTGCGACGGCGCGGGCCACCGCGGGCCCCGGCGTCGACGCCAGGAAGCTCGAGCTGTCCCGGCGTTACTTCAAGGCGATCAACGTGGAGACTAAGCTCCGCACCTTGAGCGAGAGCATGTTTTCCGCAATGACGGCCAAGTCCGACAGCGTGTCTCCGGAAGTCCGCCAGGCGATGATGGAGTCGATGAGCGAGGCCAGCGTCGCGGGTTACCGGGCGATCGAAGAGCACTACGTGCTGATGGTGGCCGGGGTCTTCAGCGCCGAAGAGCTGCAGGCCATGGTGGACTTCTATGAAAGCCCCGTCGGCCAGTCGGTGCTGGCGAAAGGCAACCAGCTCGCCGCCCGAAGCGGGGAGCTGATGCAGGAGATGACGCCGACCATCATGACCGAGTACGAAACCCGGTTCTGCGCCAAGACCAAGCGCGAGGCCGGTTGCCTCACCAAGTCGGCTGGAAAGTCCTGAGAAATTTGATGCCTATGCCCTCCCGTCGTCGCAGCGCTTCCGTCGGCTTCTCCGTCCTGGGCCTGTCGGCCGCGACCGTCCTGGCCGGCTGCGAGCAGCGGGTCGAGACGCCGGCCGAAGAGGCGCCGGTCTACGCCTCGGTCGAGCAGTGCCGGCGGGAGAACATGGCCGAGGACTGCGACGCGGCCTTCCAGCAGGCCAGGGCCGACCACGCCAGGACCGCGCCCAAGTTCGCCGACAAGACGGCCTGCGAGGCCGACTGGGGCGAGGGCTCGTGCGAGGAGCAGCCCGCCGTCCACGCCGGCGGCCACTCGGTGTTCATGCCGATGATGATGGGCTTCCTGATCGGCCGCGCCTTCGGGGGCGGCGGCTATCCGGTCTACGGCTCGCCCAGCGGCGGGCTCTATTCCGGCGGTAATCGGGTCGGGGACGCGCCGGTGCGCAACGGCAAGGCGACCCTGCCTGCCCGCGTGTCGGTCACCTCCACGCCGAACGGCGGCGTCGTCAGCCGGGGCGGCTTCGGCGCCACCGCGCGCGGCGAACACGCCGGCGGCTGAGCGCGTGCGCCGCGTCCGTATCGCCCCGCGTCCCTACTGGCGGACGCGGGTGGAGGATCTGGGCCTCCAGTGGCACACCACCGACCAGGGCGAGCCCTACTGGGACGAGAGCGCCTACTGGGCCTTCTCGGCCGAGGAGGTCGACTGGATCGAGGCGGCCAGCGCCGAGCTCTACGACATGGTGTTGGCCGCGGTCGGCCGGGTGATCGAGCGGCGCGAACTGGCCGGCTTCGGTTATGAGCAGCCGGCCATCGCCCTGATCGAGCGCAGCTGGGCCGAGCGCAGCTGGGAGCCGACCTTCTACGCCCGTTTCGACTTCGCCTTCGACGGCGAGGACCTGAAGCTCCTGGAGCTGAACGGCGACACCCCGACCTCGCTGCTCGAGGCGGCCGTGGTGCAGTGGTACTGGCTGCAGGAGCGCTTCCCCGAGCTCGACCAGTTCAACTCGATCCACGAGAAGCTGATCGACGCGCTGAAGCTTTACGCCGGGCACGGCGGAGCGGCCTCGCCCCTGCACCTGGCCAGCGTCAGCCCCCATCCCGAGGACGAGGGCACGGTCGGCTACCTGGCCGCCTGCGCGGCCGAGGCCGGCGTCCAGCCCCTGGCCGTGCCGATCCACGAGATCGGCCTGCGCGGCGAGAGCTTCGTCGACGGCGAGAACCGGCCGATCCGGGCCCTGTTCAAGCTCTACCCGTGGGAATGGCTGCTGGACGAGCCGTTCGGGCCGAAGCTGGCCGAGGCGGTGCAGGCCGGACGTCTGAAGCTGATCGAGCCGGCCTGGAAGATGGTGGCCTCCAACAAGCGCCTGCTGGTGACGCTGAAGGAGATGTTCCCCGACAGCGAGTACCTGCTGGACGCCACCACCTCGCAGGCGGAGGCGGCGGCCTGGGGCGACTACGTGAAGAAGCCGGTGCGCGGTCGCGAGGGCGCGAACGTCGAGGTGGTCCGGGCCGGCGCGCCGGTGGCCGCCCGCGGCGGGAGCTATGACGACGACCTGTTCGTGTTCCAGCGCCGGGCCGAGCTGGCCCAGGCGGACGGCAATTGGGCCGTGCTGGGCAGCTGGGTCGTGAACCGGCAGGCCTGCGGCATGGGCGTGCGCGAATCGACCTCGCCGATCACCGACAACACCGCGCGGTTCGTGCCGCACGTGATCGAATAGGAAAGCCGAGGCCCGACACCGGTTTCCGCGACGGAATTGCGCAGCTTCCCCGTTTCAACGTAACGAAGGGAAACGCCGCTTTTTGCGGCGGTACAAAAAGTCGGGGAAACAACAATGCGTAAGGTCGCCTACGCCGCGTTCGCGGCGCTGTTGCTCAGCTCGTCCGCCACCGCCGCGTTCGCCGCGGACGACAAGGGCGGCGGCGGTAAGGACGCCCAGGTCGAGAAGGTCGAGGCCGCCACGGCGACCGCGCCGGTCGTCGAACAGGCCAAGACCACCAGCCACGTGCTGAACGTCGGCGGCAAGTCGATCAAGTACAAGGCGACCGCCGGCACGGTCACGATCCGCAACGGCGAGGGCAAGCCGAACGCCAGCGTCTTCTACATCGCCTACACCGCCGACGCCGCGCCGGGCGCCAAGCGGCCGGTGACCTTCCTGTACAACGGCGGCCCCGGCTCGGCCTCGCTGTGGCTGACCATGGGCTCGGTCGGCCCGGTGCGGGTGAAGACCGGCTCGCCGGGCAACACCGCCCCGGCCCCCTATTCGGTGGAGCAGAACCCCTACAGCCTGCTCGACAAGTCCGACCTGGTGTTCATCGACGCCGTCGGCGCCGGCTATTCGCGCCCGCTGGGCGAGGCCAAGGGCAAGGACTTCTACGGCGTCGACCAGGACGTCGACGCCTTCGCCAAGGCGATCGAGCGCTGGCTGGAGATCAACAAGCGCTGGAATTCGCCCAAGTTCCTGTTCGGCGAGTCCTACGGCACCACCCGTTCGGCGGCCCTGGTCAACAAGCTCCAGGAAGACGGCTACGACTTCAACGGCGTGGTGCTGCTGTCGTCGATCCTGAACTACGGCGTGCGCCAGCCGGGCTACGACCGCGTCTACACCACCTACCTGCCGAGCTATGCGGCCACGGCCTGGTATCACGACAAGCTGGCCAACAAGCCGGCCGACCTGCCGACCTTCCTGGCGGAAGTGCGCGCCTGGGCGGACGGCCCGTACACGGCCGCCCTGGCCAAGGGTCACAACCTGTCCGACGCCGAGCGCGACGCGATCGCCAAGCAGCTGTCGGCCTACACCGGCCTGTCGATCGACTATCTGAAGTCGGCCAACCTGCGCGTCGAGCTGGGTCGCTTCCGCAAGGAGCTGCTGCGTGACGAGCGCAAGATCGTCGGCCGCTTCGACTCGCGCTTCGAGGGCGTGGACAGCGACGCCGCCGGTGAAGATCCGGAGTCCGATCCGTCGTCGACGGCGATCTCCAGCGCCTTCATCACCACCCACCACGACTACGTGCAGAACGAGCTCGGCTACGAGACCGACCTTGAGTACAAGACCCGGGCCGACGGCGCGAACGCCGCCTGGGACTGGGGTCACCGCTTCCCGAACGGCGGCGGCAACAACCGCCGGATGCTGGCGCCCGACACCGCGCTGGACCTGGCCAACGCCATGCGCACCAACCCGAACCTGCACGTGCTGTCGATGAACGGCTGGTACGACATGGCCACGCCGTTCTTCGGCACCGAGTACGACCTCAACCACATGCACCTGGACGGGGATCGCAAGAACAACGTCAGCTTCACCTACTACCCGTCCGGCCACATGGCTTACCTGAGCCCGGACGTGGCGAAGCAGATGCGCGTCGACCTGGAGCGCTTCTACAACGAGGCCCTCGCCCAGTGATCTGAAGCCGATCTGACGCCGAGCTGGCGCCAGATGCGAAGACGCCCCGCGCGAGCGATCGCGCGGGGCGTTTTTGATTCAGGTGCACCAGGCCACGGCCTGCGCCAACCACACGGGCACGCCGAAGCGCCACCACAAGAGGCCGCCGGCCGCCAGCACGGCCGCGCCGATCAGCCAGGGCAGGGCGCGCTTCATTCGGCCGCGGCCGGCTGGGGCAGGGGCGCGGCCTGCCGCTCGTCGATCGGCCAGTGCACGGCCGCCGCGAACAGGCCCAGCGCGATCGAGGCCAGCCAGATCGACAGGTACGAGCCGGTCGCGTCGAAGGCCAGGCCGCCCAGCCAGGCCCCCAGGAAGCTGCCGATCTGGTGGCTGAGGAAGACGATCCCGTAGAGGGTGGACAGGTAGCGCGCGCCCCAGATCTGGGCGACCAGGCCAGAGGTCAGCGGCACCGTGCCCAGCCACAGGAAGCCGAACACCGCCGCGAAAAGCAGGGCCGAGGCGACCGACAGGGGCGCGGCGATGAAGATCACCACGGCGACGGCGCGGCTGAAGTAGAGGGCGCTGAGCAGGCGCTTCTTCGAGCGCTTGCCGCCCCAGGCGCCCCACAGCCACGAGCCCAGGATGTTGAACAGGCCTATCAGGGCCAGGCACCAGGCGCCGACGTTCTGGTCCAGCCCGCCGTCGCGCAGGAAGGCGGGCAGGTGGGTGCCGACGAAGGCGATGTGGAAGCCGCAGACGAAGAAGCCGGCGTTGAGCAGCCAGTAGCTCTTCGAACCGGCGGCCTGGACCAGGGCGTCCTTCAGCGAGCCGCTCGCGGGCGTCGCCGTGGACGGCGCGGGGGCTTGCGGCTTGCCGGCGACACCGACGGCCAGGCCGACCATGGTCACGCAGAAGGCCGCCAGCATCAGCATGGCCCCGTGCCAGCCCAGCGCGTCCAGGAGGCCCGAGGCGGCCGGCACGACCAGGAACTGGCCCAGCGACCCGCCGGCGGTGACCACGCCGAAGGCCAGGCTGCGCCGCTCAGGCGCCACCACGCGCCCGACCGCGCCCAGCACGACGACGAAGGTGGTGCCCGACAGGGCCAGGCCCACCAGGGCGCCCAAGGTCAGGTTCAGGCCCACCGCGTCGCCGATCAGGGTGGTGAGCCCCAGGCCCACGGCGTAGAGCACGGCGCTCAGCGCGACCACGCGCCCGGCCCCGTGCTTGTCGGCGTAGGCGCCGATGAACGGCTGGGCCAGGCCGAACATCAGGTTGTTCAGGGCGATGGCCAGGCCGAAAGCCTGTCGGCCGATCTCCAGGTCCGTGCTGACCGGGCTCAGGAACAGGCCGAAGGCCTGGCGCACGCCCATGGCGACGGTGACGATCAGGGCGGCGCTGGCGATGGTCCACCAGACGCGGGACGGGATGGCGGCGGGGCTAGGCGAGGACAACTTCCACCTCGGAGAGAAGGGCGATCAGGGCGCGACGGCGGTCTTCGCCCAGGCCGACGTGCAGCCGGTCCTGGGCCGCCTGCCAGTAGGGCAGGGCGCGTTCGAGGAGGGCCTGGCCCGCGTCGGTGATCTCGATCTTGCCGGCGTCGCGGCCGCGGCCGGAGCCCAGCGTCAGCAGGCCCTCGCGGGCCAGCGGCTGCAGGGTGCGCCACATGGCGCTGCGCTCGTGGCCGGTGGCCTGGGCCAGGACGGTCAGGGTGGGGTCGCCCATGCGCTCGACGTTCCGAAGGGCCGAGAACTGCATGACGGTCAGGCCCGCCGGCGCCAGCGCCTCGTCATAGGCCCGGGTCAGGGCGCGCGAGGCCCGGCGCACGCGTGCGCACAGGCAGGGAAGGGACGGCGTGGGGTCCGACATGGCCGATGCTCCTGATCATTGCATATGCAATGCGTCGGGGCGCGGTCAAGCGAGCGCTGTTCCGCAGAGGCGACGCGGCGGCGCGGTTCGCTGAGCCCCGACCTGCGCTTGTCAGGCTAAGAGCGTGTCTGCGTTCAGGATTTCTACGGTCCAGGCGAGCTTGAGTTTTCGCTGCGCCTGACCGGGCGTCTGAGCCTTAAGCAGGGGCGACACGCCTGCGGCGACTTGCCCCTGCGGCGCCTTTCCCCTAACCCTCGCGGCCGCGATTCAAACGAGAGGGACGGGTCGATGAGCCTCGCTTTCCTTTTCCCGGGCCAGGGCAGCCAGGCGGTCGGGATGGGCGTCGAGCTGGCGGAGGCTTTCGAGCCGGCCCGCCGCGTGTTCGAGGAAGTCGACGAGGCGCTGGGTCAGCACCTCTCGCGACTGATGAAGGAAGGCCCCGAGGCCGACCTGACCCTGACCGAGAACGCCCAGCCGGCCCTGATGGCCGTCAGCCTGGCGGTCGTGCGCACCCTGAAGATCGACTTCGGCGTCGACGTGACCGCCGCGGCCTTCGCCGCCGGCCACTCGCTGGGCGAATACTCCGCCCTGGCCGCGGCCGAGGCGATCAGCCTGGCCGACACCGCGCGCCTGCTGAAGCTGCGTGGCCAGGCCATGCAGCGGGCCGTGCCGGTGGGCGAGGGGGCCATGGCCTCCCTGATCGGCCCGAAGACCGACGTGGCGCTGGCCGAACTGGCCGCCGCGGCCGGCGCCGAACTGGGCGTCTGCGTGGTCGCCAACGACAACAACCAGGGCAATGTGGTCATCTCCGGGGCCAAGGCCGGGGTCGACCGCGCCATCGAGAAGGCCAAGGAGCTGGGCGCGCGGGCGATTCCGCTGAACGTGTCCGCCCCCTTCCACTGCCCGCTGATGCAGCCGGCCGCCGACGAAATGGCCGCCGCCCTGGCCGAGGCCAGGATCATCGCGCCGCGCGTGCCGATCGTGGCCAACGTCACCGCCCGTCCGGTGCATGATCCGGAAGAGATCCGCCGCTTGCTGGTCGAGCAGGTCACGGGGCGGGTGCGCTGGCGCGAGAGCGTGCAGTGGCTGGCCGAGCAGGGCGGGGTGACCCGCTTCGCCGAGCTGGGCGCGGGCAAGGTGCTGACCGGCATGGCCAAGCGCATCGCGCCGGACGCCGAGGCGGTGGCCCTGAACGGCCCGGCCGACCTGGAAAGCTTCGCGGCTTCCCTCTGATCCAACACGAGAAATACGAAGGAGGCCGACGCATGTTCGACCTGACCGGCAAGACCGCCCTGGTGACCGGGGCGACCGGCGGCATCGGCGGGGCCATCGCCCGCGCCCTGCACGCGCAAGGCGCCACCGTGGTGCTGTCCGGCACCCGCGAAGCGGTGCTGCAGGAGCTGGCCAAGGGCTTCGGCGAGCGCGTTCACGTCGCCGTCTGCAACCTGTCCGACGCCGCCGCCGTCGACGGCCTGGTCGAGCAGGCCGAGGGCCTGGCCGGCGCCGGCCTCGACATCCTGGTGGCCAACGCCGGCATCACCAAGGACGGCCTGCTGCTGCGCATGAAGGACGAGGACTGGGAGCAGGTGATCCGGGTGAACCTGGAAAGCTACTTCCGCCTGTCGCGCGCCGCCCTGAAGGGCATGATGAAGCGTCGCGCCGGCCGGATCATCGGCGTCACCTCCGTGGTCGGCGTCACCGGCAACCCGGGCCAGAGCAACTACGCCGCCTCCAAGGCCGGTATGATCGGCTTTTCAAAGTCGCTCGCGCAGGAAGTGGGCTCGAGGGGCGTGACCGTGAACTGCATCGCCCCCGGCTTCATCGCCAGCCCGATGACCGACGCCCTCAACGACCAGCAGCGCGAGGCGATTCTCGGCAAGATCCCGGCCGGCCGGCTGGGCACCGGGGATGAAATCGCCGCCGCCGCTGTCTATCTCGCGTCCGACCAGGCCGCCTACGTGACGGGCCAGACCCTGCACGTGAACGGCGGCATGGCCATGGTCTAACGGGGGCGACCCTGCTTTTCTCGCCCCGCGGGGATGTGCTAGGGCTCGCGCCGAAGCGTGCGCCCCGACCCGAAAGGGTCTTGCGAAACCCGCGGCGGCGTGACACCGAACGGCGCAAGCCGACGTAACGGCAACCTGTTTTTAAAAAGGGGCAACTCAGTGTCCGACATTCTCGAACGCGTCCGCAAGATCGTCATCGACCACCTGGACGCCGACCCGGACAAGGTCACCGAAAAGGCCAGCTTCATCGACGACCTGGGCGCTGACAGCCTGGACAACGTCGAGCTGGTGATGGCCTTCGAGGAAGAGTTCGACATCGAAATCCCCGACGACGCCGCCGAGCACATCCAGACGGTGGGCGACGCTGTGAAGTTCATCGGCGAAAAGCTCGGCGCCTGAGCTTGACGGATCGAGGGCGGCGCGGCTCCGATAGGGGCTGCGCCGCCTTTTTCCGTTTTGGGTGAAAAGTCGGGGGAGTAAGCGAATGCGTCGAGTCGTCGTCACGGGTATCGGTCTGGTCACGCCGCTGGGCGCCAACGTGGACACCACGTGGCAGCGCCTGCTCGCGGGCGAATCGGGCGCCGGCCGCATCACCGCCTTCGACCCCACTGACTACGCCTGCAAGGTCGCCTGCGAGATCCCGTCCGTGGACGGTCGCGGCGGCGGCGGCCCCGACGTGCCGGGCTCGTTCGATCCCGACCAGGTGATGTCCGCCAAGGACCGCAAGCGGGTCGACGACTTCATTCTCTATGCGATCGCCGCCGCCGACGAAGCGGTGAAGGACGCGGGCTGGACGCCCGAGGACCTGCACGAGCGCGAGCGCACCGGCGTCATCATCGGTTCCGGCATCGGCGGCCTCGGCCCGATCGCGGAGACCGCCATCGAACTCAAGGAGAAGGGCCCCCGCCGGGTCAGCCCGTTCTTCATCCCCTCGGCGCTGATCAACCTGGCCTCGGGCCAGGTGTCGATCCGCCACGGCTTCAAGGGACCGAACCACTCCGTCGTCACCGCCTGCGCCACCGGCGCCCATGCGATCGGCGACGCGGCCCGCATCATCAAGTACGGCGACGCCGACGTGATGGTCGCCGGCGGGGCTGAATCCGCCATCGTGCCGATCGGCATCGCCGGCTTCATCGCCTGCCGCGCCCTGTCGACCGGCTACAACGACGAACCGACCAAGGCCTCGCGCCCCTACGACACGGGCCGCGACGGCTTCGTCATGGGCGAGGGCGCGGGCGTCCTGGTCCTGGAGGAATACGAGCACGCCAAGAAGCGCGGCGCGAAGATCTACGCCGAAGTGAAGGGCTACGGCCTGTCGGGCGACGCCTATCACATCACCGCCCCGGCCGAAGACGGCGACGGCGGCTTCCGCGCCATGCAGGCCGCGCTGAAGGACGCCGGCCTGACCGCGGGCGACATCGACTACATCAACGCCCACGGCACCTCGACGCCGCTCGGCGACGAGATCGAGCTGCGCGCGGTGGAGCGGATGCTGGGCAACCACGTCGGCGAGATCACCATGTCCTCGACCAAGGGCGCGACCGGCCACCTGCTGGGCGCCGCCGGCGCCATCGAGGCGGCCTTCTCGATCCTGGCCATCCGTGACCAGATCGCCCCGCCGACCATCAACCTCGAGAACCCGTCGGTCGAAACCGCCATGGACCTGGTGCCGAACAAGGCCAAGCCCATGAAGATCGACGTGGTGCTGTCCAACAGCTTCGGCTTCGGCGGCACCAACGCCTCGGTCGTGTTCCAGCGGGTGCCGTGATCCGGCGCTCGAACCTCCTCGTCTCGATTCTCAGCGGCGCGGCCACGATCTTCGTCGGCCTCGTCCTGGCTTCGGTCGCAGTGTGGTTCTTCTACTGGGGCCCCGGCCCCAAGGCGCCCCACGGGACCGAGACCGTCGTGGTCATGCGCGACGGCGCGGGCGTCTCCGAGATCGCCGCCAAGCTCGAACGCGAGGGCGTGATCCGTTCGGCCGACCTGTTCAAGGCGGCCGCCCAGATCACCAAGGCCGACCGCCGCCTGAAGGCGGGCGAATACGTCTTCCCCTCGCGCGCGCCGCTGACCGAAGTGCTGCGCATGATGCGCGACGGCGAGGTCCGCCGCTGGTTCCTGACGGTGCCCGAGGGCCGCAGCGTCGCCCAGGCCATGGACCTGCTGAACGCCTCGCCGGTGCTGGTCGGCACGGTCGAGGCCCCGGCCGAAGGCTCGCTCCTGCCCGAGACCTACGAACTGACCCGCGGCGAGAGCCGGGCGGCGGTGCTGAAGCGCATGCAGGTCGCCCGCGACGTGGCCCTGGCCGAGCTGTGGGCCAAGCGCCAGGCCGGCCTGCCGCTGAAGTCGCCGGAAGAGGCGGTGATCCTGGCCTCGATCGTCGAGAAGGAAACCGGTCTGGCCAGCGAGCGCCCGAAGGTGGCGGCGGTGTTCGTCAACCGGCTGAACAAGGGCATGCGCCTGGAGTCGGACCCGACCCTGATCTACCCGGTCACCAAGGGCCGGCCGCTGGGCCGCGGGATCCGCCTGTCGGAAAAAGAGCGCGACACGCCCTACAACACCTATCTGATCGCCGGCCTGCCGCCGACGCCGATCACCAACCCCGGCCGCGACGCCCTGGCCGCCGTGCTGAACCCGCCGAAGACGCAGGACCTGTTCTTCGTCGCCGACGGCACCGGCGGGCACGTGTTCGCGGCGAGCTACGACCAGCATCTGAAGAACGTCGCCCAGTGGCGGCGGATCGAAGCGGACCGCGCCAAGGCGGCGGCCGCCAAGCCGCAGACCGCCGTCGCCGGCGCGCCGGCGGCTGACAAGCCGCTCTGAGGACCTGATGAGCCTATCCGGAATGACCGGTTTCGCCCGCGTCGAGGGCGCGAGCGGAGCGTGGACCTGGGCCGTCGAGGCCCGCTCGGTCAACGGCCGCAACCTGGAAACCCGCTTCCGCGGCCCGCCCGGCTTCGAAGGCCTGGACCGGGTGGCGCGCGAAGCCTCCCAGGCCCGCTTCCAACGCGGCCAGGTGACCGTCGGCGTCCAGGCCAAGCGGGCCGAAGCGACCGTCGCCGTTCGCGTGAACCAGGACGTGCTGACCCGCTACGTCGAGCTGGCCTCCGAGCAGGTGGCGAAGGGCGTCGCCCTGGCCCCCACCGCCGACGGCCTGCTGGCGCTGCGCGGCGTGCTGGAGGCGGCCGAGGAGGACGAGGACGTCGAGGCCCGCGCCGCGGTCGAGGCGGCCATGGCCGAGACCCTGCTGGCCGCCATGGACGGCCTGAAGGCCGCCCGCCTGCAGGAAGGCGCGGCCCTGCACCCGGTGCTGACCGGGCAGATCGACCGCATCGCCGAACTGGTCGACCTGGCCGAAGGCGAGGCCGCGGCTCAGACCGCCGCCATCCGCGAGCGCTTCCAGCGCCGCATGGCCGAGCTGGTCGGCGACGCCGTCCAGCTGGAGGAACGCATCGTCCAGGAAGCCGCCGTGCTGGCCGTGAAGGCCGACGTGCGCGAGGAGCTGGACCGGCTGAAGAGCCACGTCGCCTCGGCCCGCGAGCTGGTCGTCGCGCCGGCTGCGGCGGGACGTCGCCTCGACTTCCTGGCGCAGGAATTTATGCGCGAGGCCAACACCCTGTGCTCGAAGTCCGCGACCACGGCCTTGACCGCCGTCGGCCTGGAGCTGAAAGCCGTGATCGAACAGCTCCGCGAGCAGATCCAGAATGTCGAGTGAGCGTACCCCCCGCCGTGGCCTGATGCTGATCGTCTCCAGCCCCTCGGGGGCGGGAAAGACGTCGCTGTGCCGGCGCCTGATGTCGGACCATTCGGACCTGGTCCTGTCCACCTCGGTGACCACCCGCCAGGCGCGCCCGGGCGAGGAGAACGGCCGCGAGTACCACTTCATCACCCGTGACGAGTTCGACCTGCTGATCCAGGACGACGACCTGCTGGAGTGGGCCGAGGTTCACGGCAACTGCTACGGCTCGCCGCGCCAGCCGGTGGAGCGCGCGCTGGCTTCGGGGCAGGACGTGCTGTTCGACATCGACTGGCAGGGCGCGCGCGACATCGCCGCCAAGGCCCCGGACGAAGCGGTGCGGGTGTTCATCCTGCCGCCGTCGATCGCGGAGCTGCGCCGCCGCCTGGTCGCCCGCGCCCAGGACAAGCCCGAAGTGATCGAGCGCCGCGTCCAGAACGCCAAGGGCGAGATCGAGCGCTGGCGCGAGTACGACTACGTGGTCGTCAACGACGACTTCGACCGCTCCTACGCCGAGCTGGCCCACATCTACCACGCCGAGCGCAGCCACCGCGGCCGCAACGAGTGGCTGGCCCCCTACATCCAGCACCTGCTGGACGAGGACGTCTGAGCCGTCCGCGCGTAACCGGCTACGGCTGGTCTTCCGCCAGGGTGTGCGCGACGATCGCGTTTGCGTGGCCGTGCCCCATGCCGTGGTCGGTCTTCAGGACCGCGACCAGCTCCATGTGCTTCGCCGGATAGTGCTTCCGCACCACGTCCTTCCACTCGGATATGGGGCGCCCGTACTTCTTCTCGATGGACGGGAAGTAGGACGCGGGTCCCTTGATCGGTTCGTCAGCCATCGCGTGAGTGGATCCTTCCGACGTCGTTCCTGCGACTTTGATCGGGTTCCGGGCCGTGGTGCAACGGCGCCGGCGTGATCCGCGCGATCTCCTCGGGCGACGGCGTCAGGTCGGGGCGTTCAGGAAGTCCGTGATCGCCTTGACCGTCCCCGCCGGGTTCTCCTCCATCAGCCAGTGGCCCGAGTTCGGCACGACGACCGTCTGAACCTTGGTCGCGACGTTGCGCATCTGAGCGGCCATCTGGGGCCCGAACGACTTCTCGCCGCCGATCGCCAGCACCGGAACGGTCAGCTTGGTCCGCATGAACGCCTGGTTGTCCTTGGCGTCCTGGTCGAAGGCGGCGAACTGCTCGAAGCCGGCGTGGATGGCGCCCGGCTGGGCGTACTGGGCGGCGTAGTGGGCCCGGGTCGCCTCGTCGATCTTGCTGGGATCGGCGGAGAACTCGTCCCAGAACCGGTCGAGCCAGATGCGTTCGCGCCCGGCCACCAGCCGCTCCATGTCGGGGCCGCGGACGTTGAAGTGCCAGAGCAGCTTGTTCTTGCAGATGATCTCGTCCCAGGGCGGCACTCCGGGCAAGGGCGCGTCCATCACCACGAGCTTGTCGACCTTGTCGGGATAGGTCGACACGTAGGCGTAAGCGACCATGTTGCCGATGTCGTGGGCGACCACCGAACTCCGGTCGGCCCCGACGCCGGTCACGGCGGCGCGGATGTCCTGGGCCTGGGTCTTCTTGTCGTAGCCGCCCGGCGGGCGGGCCGAGCGGCCGAGGCCGCGCAGGTCGGGGACGATCACCGTGTGGTTTTTGGCCAGGTCGGCGGCGAGCGGACCCCACATGTCGCCGGTGTCGGCATAGCCGTGGATGAGCACGACTGCGGGCCCCGATCCGCCGTAGCCGACGTGGATCTGCGTGCCGTCGGCGCTGGTGACCGTCTTGGTCTTGAACGAGGGCGGCAGGCCAGGCGTCGCCGCGCCGGCTGGGAAAGCGGCTGTGGCCACCGCGATCGCGCCCGCCGTCGCCAGAAAGGTGCGCCTGTGCATGTCCGCCTCCTCAGTTCGCCCGACAACTGAGCAGAGGCGGCGTAGGTCCGGCCGGGCTTAGAGCGCCCGCGCGAGCCGCAGGAATCCCGCCACGTCGATCTCCTCGGCGCGGGCGGTGGGCTCGATCCCCGCCTTCTCGCACAGCGCGTCGCCGCCCAGGCCCTTCAGGCTGGAGCGCAGCATCTTGCGGCGCTGGCCGAAGGCGGCGGCGGTGACCCGCTCGAGCGCCTTCAGGTCGGCGTCGGACGGGCGGACGGGCAGGGGCGTCAGGTGGACGACGGCGCTGGCCACCTTGGGCGGCGGGGTGAAGGCGCGGGCCGGCAGGTCCATGACCACGCGCGCCTCACAGATCGCCTGGGAGATCACCGCCAGGCGGCCGTAGGCGTCGTCGTCGGCGTGCGCGGCGACCCGGTCGGCCACTTCCTTCTGGAACATCAGGGTGAGCGCGTGCGGCCGCCACGGGCCGGTCAGCCACTTGAGCAGCAGCGGCGTGCCGACGTTGTAGGGCAGGTTGGACACCAGGTGCCCGGCCGCGCCGCCGGCGTGCTCGGCCAGCAGGGCCGCTTCGTCGACCTCCAGGGCGTCGGCCTCGACCACGACCAGCTTGCCGTTGGTGGCCTCGGTCAGCTCGGCCAGCAAGGGCAGGAAGCGTGGGTCCTTCTCCACCGCGATCACCTTGGAGGCGTCGCTCTCCAGCAGGGCGCGCGTCAGGCCGCCGGGCCCCGGCCCGACCTCGATCACGGCGCGGCCCTCGAACGGGCCGGCCAGGCGGGCGATCTTGCGGGTGACGTTGAGGTCCAGGAGGAAGTGCTGGCCAAAGCTCTTCTTGGCGAGCAGGCCGTGCTGGGCCAGGCTCTCCCGCAGGGGCGGCAAACTGTCGAGGGTCATACGCTTCGGTGGCTGGCGATCTGGCCGGCCAGGCGGACGGCGGCGATCATGCTGTCAGGCCGGGCGATCCCGCGCCCGGCGATGTCGAATCCGGTGCCGTGATCGGGCGAGGTGCGCACGATCGGCAGGCCCAGGGTGACGTTCACGCCGCTCCAGAAGTCCAGCGTCTTGAGCGGGATGAGCGCCTGGTCGTGATAGAGGCAGACGGCCGCGTCGTAGGCGCGCCGGGCCTCGTCGTGGAACAGGGTGTCGGCCGGCTTCGGGTCGGTGATGTCGATCCCTTCGGCCCGCAGGGCGGCCACCGCCGGCGCCAGCACCTCGACCTCTTCGCGCCCGATCGTGCCGGACTCGCCGGCGTGCGGGTTGAGGCCGGCCAGGGCCAGGCGAGGGCGCTCGATCCCGAAATCCCGGCGCAGGGCCTCGGCGGTGACGCGGGCGGTGTGGATCACCCGCTCGGTCGTGACCGCGTCGGCAACGTCGCGCAGGGGCGTGTGGATGGTCACCAGCGCCACGCGCAGGTCGCGGGCGGTCAGCATCATCACCGGCCCCCGCGCGCCCGCCATGGGGGCGTGCGCGGTCAGGTCGGCGAGGAATTCGGTGTGCCCGGGAAACTTGAAGCCGCCGGCGTAGAGCGAGGCCTTGGAGATCGGCGCGGTGACCACGCCCGAGGCTTCGCCCGCCAGGGCCAGAGCCACGGCGGTCTCGATCCAGCCGGTGATGGCGCTCGCCTTGGCTTCGGCCGCGGTGGCGCCGACGCGGGTCGACGGCGGATCGAGGACGGGCAGGGCCTTCGGAAAGACGGCGGCGCCTTCGGCCAGGTTGGCGACACGCTCGACCGTCGCGCCGGGCATGGCCGCGGCCAGGGTGTCGCGATCGCCGATGGCCACGAAGGCCGGACCGGCGCCTTTCAGCGCCGACCAGGTCTTCGCCACGATCTCGGGTCCGACGCCCGCCGGGTCGCCCAGGGTGACGGCGAGCGGCGCGGCCGTCACCGCGTCTCGATGGTGGCCGAGTTGCGCAGGTCGCGCAGATAGCGCCGGGCCAGCATGGAGATCTGCTGGTTGTAGAGGCGGTTCTCGACCTGGTCCTTGGAGGGCAGGCCGGCGACGTCCTGGCGCTTGCCGCACATGGCCAGCAGGTGCAGGCCCACGTCGGTGCGGACCGGCTCGCTGACCTGGCCGACCTGCATGCCCGAGGCGATGTCGCGGAAGGCCGGCGCCAGTTCCTGGACCGGGGTTTCGCCCAGCGGCGCGGCGACGACGCCGTCCACCTTGCCGGCGCGCTCCTCGATGTTCGAGCAGGTCAGGCCGTTGCGCAGGCCGTTCAGCTTGGTTTGGGCGGCGGCGACGTCGGCGTCGGAGGCCCCGGCCGGCAGGCGCACGGCGGCCTGCTTGAGGTCGACCACGGTCTGACCGCCGCCGCTGCGCTTCTCGCGCAGGTACATGATGTAGACGCCGGTCTCGGTCTGGATCGGGCGCGACAGCTGGCCCGGCTGCAGCTGCTCCAGCGCGGATTCCACCTCGGGCACGATCTCGCCCGAGATCAGCCAGCCGCCGTCGCCGCCGTTGGCGGCCGACGAGGCGTTGGAGAACTGACGCGCGACCGCCTGGAACGGCGCGCCCTGCAGCAGCTGCTGCACGAGCTGGTTGGCCCCGTTCATCGCCCCGTCCATGCCGCCGGCGGTGGAGGAGGCGTCGAGGAAGATCTCGCCGACCAGGTACTGCGGCTTGGCCGCGGCCGCGGCGATGCGCTGCAGGGTGGCGTCGACCTGGCTGTCGTCGACGCGCGCGCGCTGGCCGTAGCGGCCGCCCACGAGGTGACGCCAGCCGATCTGGGCGCGGATCTGCTCGCGCAGGGTGTCGGGCGCGACGCCGATCGAACGCAGGCCCGCGACCAGCTGGGCGCCGGACATTTCGTTGTCCTTGGCCATGGCGTCGATTTCTTCATCGACTTCGCGGTCGTCGATCTTCACGTCGAAGCGCTTGAGCTCCTGCATCTGCAGGCGCTCGTCGACCAGCGACCGCAGCGCTTTCTGTTGCAGCGCCGGCAGGTTCTCCTGCGTGGCCTTCACGCCGGACGTGGCGATCAGCAGCATCATCCGCTGACGCAGGTCGTAGGTGGAGATGATCTCGTCGTTGACCACAGCCGCCACGCCTTCGGCCATGCCGTTGCGCTGGACAGGCTGGGCCTGAACCGCCGGATCCCCGGCGGGTTGCTGCTGGGCGGCGGCCGGGTAAGCCAGAAGCGCGGCGAGCCCCAGTCCCGTCGCGTAACGCGTCCAACGCATGGCAGATCTCGTTCCTTTCGCGGCCGCGCACGGCGTCCCGTCACCGGCCGTCATAACTTCTGTATCCTGCGTCGCCCAATGTGGCGAGGTTTAGACGGAAAAACACTGCGTCCCTTGGTAGCCCCGAGATGGTTTCATTTCGCTCGTAAACCACCTCAGCGCGCAGGCAGTCGTCCTTGTAGACGATGCCGGCCTGAGACTGCCGGATCGATTCCGCCTTCAGGTCGTAGTTGACGTCGAAGATCGCGCCCCAGCGCTCGGTGACGAACACTTCGCCGCCGGCGACCAGGTCCTCGGTGCGCTGGACGGCGGGCAGCGGCGCGCCCAGGTCCGGATCGTTGAGGATGTAGCGGGCGTAGCCGCGGGTGCGCTTCAGGCTCCAGTTGATCGCCGCTTCGGCGCGGCGGAACTGGCCGGAGTCGGTGATCCGCATCCGGGTCCAGGCGCGAATGCCGTCGATCGGGACGGTCTCGCCGGCCACCACCCAGTCGGAGCCGGTCTCGCGCAGGCCGGTGTTGACCGGGAAGGCGGGTTCTTCTTCGGCCCGGAAGCTGCGCCCGACGAAGGCCCGCGCGTATTTGCCGCCGCTCCAGTCCACCGTGGCGCGCGCGCCGGCGTTCAGGCGCACGCCGCCCTCATAGAGGTCGAAGCCCGGAAACTTGTTCGGGTCGAGCAGATTGGTCTCGTCGAATTCCAGCGACGAGCTGTCCTCGATCGGGATGTGCGGATTGATGTCGGCGTCCGGCGACAGGGCGAGCTGAGCCATGGGCTCGATGACGATCGACATGGTGCCCGCGCGCTTGATCAGCGGGTAGCTGGCGTCCAGGCCGAGCGTCCCGGTGCCGCGCGAGACGGTGTCGTTACCGATCTCGAAAAAGTTCGGCGGCGGCGTGGGGTTGGTCTGGGTGACGTCCGACAGCTTGTAGAAATCGCCGCGCACGTCGATGAACGGCGCCAGGCGCACGCCGCCCGGCGTGGTGAAGTTGCGCCGCCAGTCGGCCTCGCCGGTGACGCGCATGCTGTCGACGCCAGGGCGGTTCGGATCCGGCGCGCGCGTCCGCATTCCGCTCTCGCCGGGCACCAGCTCAAGCCCGCCGGCGTCCTCGTCGCGGAACAGGGCCACGCCGCTGCCGGCGAAGCGCAGGCGCCCGCCCAGCACGTCCGGCTTCGGCTCCCAGCGGCCTTGGATCAGCGGCGCGACGGTCGGGAACAGGGCGTCGTCCTGACCGATGATCAGGCTCTGGAAGCTGAGGGCGGCGACCTGGAAGTACGACCGCTGGTCCTGGCGCACGGCGTAGAGCTGCGAGGTCAGCATCCGGCTGTCGGCGTAGAACAGGCCCCGGTTCTCGTAGATGTCGCCGATGTCGTAGCGGTCGAAGATGGTCTTGTCGGACGCCCGCTCGCCGGCGAAGCCCCACTTCCACTCCGGGCTGATGTCGAACTTGCCCTGGGCCAGGATGTAGCTGCGCGACGTCTCCTGGCCGAACTTGACGCTGTCTTCGCCGGGAACGCCGTTCCCGTTCAGGTCGGTGAAGCCCGGCTCGTCGCCGAAGTTCTTCTCGTAGGTGTAGCCGCCCCGGATCTGCATCTGCCCCGAATAGAAGCGCTTGCGCCAATCGAGGTTCAGGAACGGGTTCACCTTCGCCGAGATCTGCGGGCTGATGACCAGGTCCTGGTAGGGCGAGATCACCCACAGGTACGGCAGCTCGACGGACACGCCGCGCTGGTCGGAGATCCACGCCTTGGGGACCAGCATGCCGGACTTGCGCTCGGCGGTCGGGTCCGGGTGCCAGAACACCGGCGAGTAGAAGACCGGAACGCCCTTCAGCTTGATGACGGCGTTCTTGTAGTAGACCACCTGCCGCTGGCGGTCCTGGATGACCTCGTCGGCCTGGATCGACCAGCTGGGCTGCTTCGGCTTGCCCGCCGGGGTACAGATCTCGCAGGGCGTGAAGATGGCCCGGTGCAGCTCGTTGACGTCCTCGCTGCGGCGCACGGCGGCGGCGGCGGCCAGCTTGGAGTTGTCGGGCATGCGCGTGGCGAAGCCGGTGGCCACGCCGGCCTTCAGGTCCTCGTCCAGGTGCACTTCGTCGGCGTACTGGACCGAGCCGTCCGGGTTGATGATCTGGGCCTGGCCGCGCGCGGTGATCAGGCCGGTCTCGGTGGCGTAGGTGATTTCCTGGGCGCGCAGGGTGCGGCCGCGATACCGCGCCGTAACGTTACCCTTGGCCACCAAAACCTTGTGTTCGCGGTCGTCGGTGACCGTGTCGCCTTCGATGTAGAGGTCGTCGGGACCCAGGCCGTCCGGGCCGGGCGCGGCGGGCGCGGACGGGGCGGGGGGCGCGACGACCTGGGCGAACGCCGGCGACGACAGGGTGAGCACCAGCGCGGCCGCGCCCAGCATCAGGCGCGCCTTCACCGGCTCGGCGGTCGTCAGGCTCGGCGAACCGGCGTCCTGCATTCCTTCCCCTCGTCCCCTGTAACGCTGATCCGTCTTAGCCGGTTCAGCCGTCTTCCGTATAGGTCAGCAACGTGAAGCCGGACAAAAGCGCTAACAGGGGCGGGGTCCAGCCCGCCAGGACCGCCGGCACGATCTCGGCCTTGCCGAGGGCGCCGCACAACTCGTTGAAAAAGAAGAACACAAATCCCAGCGCCACCCCGGACCCGGCCAACAGGGCCAGGCCGCCCAGCCGCATGAGACGCAGCGAGAAGGCCGCGCCCAGGATCGACATGGCGGCGAACAGGATCGGGGTCGCCAGCAACTGGTGGAATTTAAGCTTGTATGACGTGGCCGAGAAGCCCGCGCCTTCGATCCTCTGAATCACCCCCGGAAGCGCCCAGAACGGCACCGACTGGGGCTGGTCGAACTCCTGGTAGGCGGTGGACGGATCCAGGGTCGAGGGGATCGACAGGGTGTCGTAGTAGACCGCCTGCTGGCCCGCGGCGGCCTCGCGCGCGCCGTACAGCTGCCAGAAGCCCGGGCGCAGCACCGCTTCGCGCGCCTCGATTCGGCGCTGGAAGTTCAGCCGGCCCTGGCTGTTGATGGTGTAGACGAACATCGACACGTCCTGCAGCCGGTCGCCGGGCGACTGGCGGCTGCGGGCGTGGATGACCACCTGGGTGCGCCCGTCGCCCTGGCGCAGCCAGGTCTCGCCCGGCTGCTTGGCGGCCGGCAGGTAGTCGGAGGTCAGCGCCGCGCTCAGCCGCTCGAACCGACCGTCCAGCCAGGACGCCGCCGGGTTCAGGGCCAGGATGGTCAGCACCCCGATCAGGAAGGCGGCGCCGGCGGCCGGGAAGATGAAGCGCCAGGCCGACACGCCGGCCGCGCGCATGGCGATCAGCTCGCTGCGGCGGTTGAAGTTCACGAACGCCGCCAGCACCCCGAACAGGAAGCTGAACGGCAGCAGCAGCAGGATGACGTTCGGCGACTTCATCAGGGTCAGGCCGAACACGTCCAGCGCCGAGGTCTGCGAGCGCACGCCCACCGTGCGGGAGATCTCGACGAAGTCGATCAGCATGATCACCGCGGCGAGAATCGCCAGGGCGCCGCCGACCGCGAACAGGGTGCGGCGCAGGACGTAGCGCTCGATGCGCGTCAGCCGCCGCTGGTAGTTCCGGAATACCCCGGGGAGCGAGTCGGACTTCATGAGGCGCTCGGCATCAGGGCGCCCTGATCGGACGCCACGGGAACGTAGCGGTTGACGCGCTGGCGGAACAGGGCGCGGAAGGCGAACCAGGCGGTCACCGCCGGCACCAGGTACTGGAGGATGTTCAGCCAGGCGCTGTCCTCGCAGGCGGCCAGGATGCCGAAGCCGACGATGCGGGTGACCGCGGCGATGCCGGCGGCGCCGGCGATCCGGCGGCCGTAGCCCACCCGGCTGAAGCCGCCGCCGACCACGGCGGCCAGGGCCAGCGCCATGAAGGTGATGTTGTAGAGCGGCGCCGACAGGCGCGCGTGGCCCTCGGCCAGCAGTTTCAGCTGGTCGCGCTGCTCCCACTGGTCCTGCAGGTTGGGGAAGAACAGTTCGTGCAGCCAGCGGTCCGACGTTTTGTACCGCAGGTAGACGTCGTTCTTCATGTAAGGCGACAGGTCGAAGGCGTATTCGTCGAACGACAGGAAGTTCAGCACGCCGTTCTTGGCGAACTCCTGGCTCGACCCGTAGCGCATCAGGAGGACCGGTTTGCCCTCGTTCTTGGTGATGCGGCCTTCCTGGGCGGTGTAGACCGTCTGCCCGTCCTCGCCCGCCACGCTGATGAACAGGTTCTTCAGCAGGCCGTTCTGGTCGATGCTCTGGGTGTAGACCGTCAATCCCTTGGACGCCTGAACGAACTCGCCTTCCTTCACTAGGGTGGCGGCCAGGTCGGTGCGCGCGGAGTAGAGCTGCTCGCGCATGGTGCGCGAAGCCAGCGGCTGGACCCAGATGTTCACCGCCAGCGCGATCAGGGCGGCGAACACGGCGATCCGGACGGCCGGCGAGATCACGCGCCAGCGGCTCATGCCGCCGGCGAAGCAGACGACGATCTCTTGTTCGGTGTGCAGACGGTTCAGCGAGAGCAGGGCGCCGACGAACACGCCGATGGGCAGAATCATCGTCATCAGCTGCGGCAGGGCGAGCGCCGTGACCTTGATCAGGATCCAGGCGCTCTGGCCGCGCTCGACGATCAAATCCAGGCCACGCAGGCCCTGGCTGAGCAGCGCTACGGCCGCCAGAGCCGCCACCGCGGCCAGGATCGGGCCGAGGATCTGGCGGAACAGGTATCGCTCGATCAGGGTCATATGGCGGGTGAAGGCGTTGCTGGCGCCCGGAGGGGCAGAGATGTAATACACGCGCCCAGTCGCGGGGGACAACCGCGACGGCCAAGCTGTCCAGTCCGTGCGGCGCCCCTCACCGCACGGTCCCGTTGGAGTCCATAAGAAAATGAAGATCGAGTTCGTCGGCGCGCCGTCGCCCTCCGCGGTCGTCGCGGTGCTGGTCAATGAAGGGCGGGAGCTCTCCGCGCCGGCGCAGGCCTACGACCAACGCAGCGGCGGCGCCCTGACCCGCGCGGTCGCCGGCGGCCGATTCACCGGCGGCAAGGCCTCGTCGCTGGCCCTGGTCGCGCCGCACGGGCTCGAGGCCCCGCAGTTGCTCGCCGTCGGCGCCGGCGCGAAGGACAAGTTCGACGACTTGGCGCTGGAAGGCGCCGCTGGCCACGCCTACCAGTCGGTGAAGCTGTCGGGCCACGACACCCTGGCGCTGGACCTGTCCGACCGCAGCGCCGCCGACGCCGCCCGCGCGGCCTTCGCGATTCGCCTGGCCGCCTACCGCTTCGACAAGTACCGCACGACCGAGAAGCCCGAGCGCAAGCCGTCGATCGCGACTGTCCAGATCGTGACCGCCGATCCGGCCGCCGCCCAAGCCGCCTTCACGCCGCTGGCCGCGATCGCCGAGGGCGTGCTGTTCGCCCGCGACCTGGTTTCCGAAGTCCCCAACGTGCTTTACCCGGCCGAGTTCGCGCGCCGCTGTAAGGCGCTGGAGCCGCTCGGCCTGCAGGTCGAGGTGCTGGGCGAAGCCGAAATGACCAAGCTGGGCATGAACACCCTGCTGGCCGTCGGCCAGGGCAGCGCCAAGGAAAGCCAGCTGGTGGTCATGCGCTGGAACGGCGCGGCCGATAAGGACGCCCAGCCGATCGCCTTCGTCGGCAAGGGCGTGACCTTCGACACCGGCGGCATCTCCATCAAGCCCGCCGAGGGCATGGAGGAGATGAAGTTCGACATGGGCGGCGCCGCCGCCGTCGCGGGCCTGATGCACGCCCTGGCCGGCCGCAAGGCCAAGGTCAACGCCGTCGGCGTCCTGGGCCTGGTCGAGAACATGCCCGACGGCGACGCCCAGCGTCCGGGCGACGTCGTGAAGTCGATGTCGGGCCAGACCGTCGAGGTCATCAACACCGACGCCGAAGGCCGCCTCGTTCTGGCCGACGCGCTCTGGTACACTCAGGAGCGCTTCAAGCCGAAGTTCATGGTCGACCTGGCCACCCTGACCGGCGCCATGATCATTTCGCTGGGCCTCGATTACGCAGGTATTTTCGCCAATGACGACGACCTGGCCGCGGCGCTCGCCGCCGGCTCGGCCGAGGTTGGCGAGAACACCTGGCGCCTGCCGCTGCCGGCCCAGTACGAGAAGCAGATCGAGAGCGCCTGCGCCGACCTTAAGAACACCGGCGGACGTCCGGCCGGCTCGATCACCGCCGCCCTGTTCCTGCAGAAGTTCACCAACGGCGTGCCGTGGGCGCACATCGACATCGCGCCGACCGCCTGGAAGAAGGATTCCAAGGTCGCGACCGTGCCGGACGGCGCTTCGGGCTTCGGCGTGCGCATGCTCGACCGTATGGTGGCGGCCAAGTACGAGGGCTGATCTGGATGACGGGCGGGGCCTGCGAGGTCTGGTTCTATCACCTCGAGCGCACCGCGCTCGACCAGGCCCTGCCCGAACTCCTGGAGAAGACGCTGGCGCGCGGCTGGCGCGCCCTGGTGCGCACGGTCGGCGCCGAGCGCGTCGAGCACCTGGATTCGCATCTGTGGACCTGGCGTGAGGACGCCTTCCTGCCGCACGGCGTGGCCGGCGAAGAGGAAGCCCCGCGCCAGCCCGTGCTGCTGACCACCGCCATGGACAATCCCAACGGCGCCCACGCCCTGTTCCTGGTGGACGGGGCCGAGGCGGGACCATTGGAGGGTTTCGCGCGTTGCGTCGTCATGTTCGACGGTCGCGACGAGCAGGCCCTGGCCGACGCCCGACAGCGTTGGAAGGTGTTCAAGTCCGAGGGGCTGCCGGTGTCCTACTGGCGCCAGAGCGAGCAGGGGAGGTGGGAGAAGCAGGCATGACGCGCGCGACCCTCGCCGCCCTCGTCCTGGCCCTCGCGGCCGCCTCGTGTTCGCCCCCAGCCAAGCCCGAGCCGCTGCCCGCGGTCGCGCCGCCGCCGCATCCGCCGACGGTCGTTTCCGCGCCTCGGGGCCCCGACCAATGCGGCGCTCAAGCGTTGCAGTACCTGATCGGGAAACCGAAGACCGAGATTCCGGTTCCGGTGGATGTCGACAACCGCCGGGTGGCCTGCACCACCTGTCCGATCACCGAGGAATTCGTGCCCAAGCGGCTGAACATCTTCTTCGACCAGAGCTCCGGATTGGTCACCGAAGTGCGCTGCGGCTGATGCGGCGGCGCCCCCTGATCCGTCTGGCCGTCGTCCTGGCGCTCGCGGCTGCGGTCCAGGCCTGCTCGCGCGGCGGCGAGGGCGGGCCCCAGCAGGAGCCGAAGGCGCCGGCCGGCGCCGACGATCTGTGCGGGGCCGACGATCTGCAGTGGCTGGTCGGCCGCCTGCGGACCATGGCCCCGGTCACCGCCGACATGTCGCGCCGGCGGATCACCTGCACGACCTGTCCGGCTCCGGCCGAGTACGATCCCGCGCGGGTCAACGTGCTGTATGATCTGAAGAGCGGCGTGGTGAAGGAAGTCCGCTGCGGCTGACCAGGAGGCTCCGTCGATGAAGCTTGTCGCCCTCGCGTTTTCCGCCGCCGCCGCCCTGGCGGCCTGCGCCGCCCCGGCCGCCGAAGGCCCGGCCACGCCCGCCATGGGCGAGAACCAGTGCCATGCGTCGGACTACCAGAACCTGATCGGGCGTCGGAAGTCGGAGATCCCGGCCAAGCCGGCCGGCGCGACCTGGCGGGTGGTCTGCAGCACCTGCGCCATGACCATGGACTACAACCCCGAGCGGCTGAACATCGTCTACGACGAGACCACAGGCGTGGTGACCAAGGTCAGCTGCGGGTAGGCGGGGGTTAGACCCCCGCTTCGGCCTTGGCGGTCTCGTAGGCTTCGGCCGCCTCCATCCATTCGGCTTCGGCGGCGGCCAGCCCGTCCTCGGCGCGGGCGCGCTCGCGGCCCAGCTCCGCGGCCTTGGCGGCGTTCTTCGTGAACAGGGCCGGGTCGGACAGCTGGTCGTTCAGGCGGTTGATCTGGACGGTGAAGGTTTCCATCCGCTTTTCAATCGCCTCGACCTTTTTCTTGAGCGGCGAGATGCGCGCGCGCGCCTCGGCCGCGGCGCGCCGCTGGTCGACCTTCGACACCACGGCGGCCTTGGGCTCGGCGGCCTCCGAGGCGGCCTGCCTGGCGCGCTCCAGCACGAAGCGGGCGTAGTCGTCCATGTCGCCGTCGAACGGCTTCACCGCGCCGTCGGCGGTCAGCCACAGCCGGTCGGCCACCAGCTCCATCAGCGAGCGGTCGTGGGTGATGATCACCACCGCCCCCTCGTAGTCGTTCAGCGCGTCCAGCAGGGCGCGGCGGCTGTCGATGTCGAGGTGGTTGGTCGGTTCGTCGAGGATCAGCAGGTGCGGCGCGTCCATCGCCACCATGTTGAGCAGCAGGCGCGCCCGCTCGCCGCCCGACAGATTGGCGGCCGTGGTCTCGGCCCGGCCGGAGTCGAAGCCCCATTGCCCCAGCTTGGAGCGCCGCTGGGTCTCGGTGGCCTCGGGCAGGGCGCGGCGGACGATGTCGAGCGGGGTCTCCTTGGGATCCAGCGCCTCGATCTGGTGCTGGTGGAACCAGCCGACCTTGAGCCGACGGTCGTTCCAGACCTCGCCGCCGATCGGCTCCAGCGCGCCGGCCAGCAGCTTGGCGAAGGTCGACTTGCCCGCGCCGTTGACGCCCAGAAGGCCGATGCGGTCGTCGAGGTTCAGCCGCAGCGTCAGGTTCCGCAGGATCGGCTTGCCTTCGTAGCCGACCGAGGCGGCCTCCATGCGCACCACCGGCGGGGCCAGCGGCTTTTCCGGCGAGGGCAGGACGAAGGGCGCGACCCGGTCCTCGACCACGGCGGCGATCGGCTGCAGCTTCTCCAGGCGCTTCAGGCGCGACTGGGCCTGGCTGGCCTTGGACGCCTTGGCGCGGAATCGGTCGACGAAGGACTGCAGGTGGGCCCGCTCGGCCTCCTGCTTCACGCGGGCGGCCTCCTGCAGGCGCAGCTTCTCGGCCCGCTGGCGTTCGAACTGGTCGTAGCCGCCCTGGTAGAAGTCCAGCTTGCCGTCGCGCAGGTGGATGATGGCCTGCACCGAATTGTTCAGCAGCTCGCGGTCGTGGCTGATGACCAGCGCCGCGTTCGGATAGCGCTTCAGCCGCGCCTCCAGCCACAGCGCCCCTTCCAGATCGAGATAGTTGGTCGGTTCGTCCAACAGCAGCAGGTCGGGCTCGGCCAGCAGCGCGCCGGCCAGCGTCGCGCGCATGCGCCAGCCGCCGGAGAAGTCCGACATGGGCCGCGACAGGTCGGTGTTGGTGAAGCCCAGGCCGTTGAGGATTTCCGCCGCCCGGGCCGGGGCGCGGTCGGCGCCGATGGCGTAGAGGTCGGCGTGCAGCTCGGCCTGGCGTTCCGGCGGGGCGGTCTCGACCTCGGCCAGCAGGCGCGCGCGACGGGTGTCCAGGGCCAGCACCGCGTCCAGCAGCAGGGTGGGCGAGGCGGCCACCTCCTGGTCGACCGTGGCCACCCGCCAGCCGCGCGGGGTCAGGATGTCGCCGCCGCCGGCCGAGTGCTCGCCCAGGATCAGCTTGAACAGGGTCGACTTGCCCACGCCGTTGCGGCCGACCAGGCCGGCCTTCATGCCCGGCGGAATGGTCACGCTGGCGCTGTCGAGGAAGCGGCGTCCCCAGGCGTCGAAGGTCAGGTCTTTGATCTGCAGCATGGGGACGGAAGCACGAGGTTGGGCGGTCGGCTTGCATAGCGCCCGAGCAAGGCGCCGCGAAGGCCGCGAGAAGGTTTTGCGACGCCGCGTCGCCCGGTGTTGGCGAGACGCAGGCGCGCCGCTATAAGCCCGCGACCTTTCAAACACCAACTTTCGTGTGTGACATGACCGAACGCACCTTCAGCATCATCAAGCCGGACGCCACCGAGCGGAACCTGACCGGCAAGATCAACGCCGTCATCGAAGACGCCGGCCTGCGCATCGTCGCCCAGCGCCGCGTCCGCCTGAGCCAGGCTCAGGCCGAGAAGTTCTACGAGATCCACAAGGAACGCCCGTTCTTCGGCGAGCTGGTCGGCTCCATGACCTCGGCGCCGGTCGTCGTCCAGGTGCTGGAAGGCGACAACGCCGTGGCCCGCTACCGCGAAGTCATGGGCGCCACCAACCCGGCCAACGCCGACGAGGGCACCATCCGCAAGCTGTTCGCCAAGAACGTCGGCGAGAACTCGGTGCACGGTTCGGACAGCCTGGACAACGCCAAGATCGAGATCGCCCAGTTCTTCACCGACGCCGACATCGTCGGCTGAGGCTGAACTGAGCGCCCGGCACGCCGGGCCTCGGACATGAAGACGGCGCCGGTGCGAACCGGCGCCGTTTTTGTTTGTCCGTAGCTTTGCGGGTGCGGCCGATAGCGGCGCCGTTAGCCTTTTTCGTTCAGCGACGGTTCAAGCTTGGCTATCGATTTTCCCCTGTGACGCGAGTTTCGTAGGGGAGTTCTCCATGAAGAAGACGACGGTGATGGTGGCTGCGGTGCTGGGCGCCTCGGCCATGTTGAGCGGCTGTGGTCACACGCTGGAGCAGCGGGCGGCCACCGGCGCGCTCGGCGGCGCGGCCGTCGGCGCGGTCCTGGGCGGCGGCATCATCCCGGGCGCCGTGGTCGGCGGCATCGGCGGGTTCCTGGTGCACCAGTGCAAGAAGTCGGGCGACTGCTGAGGTCTTCGCCCGACGGCTCTTGAACGTCTGCGGCGTCGGCCCTCGGCCGGCGCCGTTTTCGTTTCTGAGGCTCGCCTTGGGTTCGTTTCCGGCGGCTCAGTGAAACCATCGTTTCAGCGGCACGTTTTCCTATTCCTGTGAAGCCGTTACTGCGGCGAACGAATAGGGATGGTGAACGTGAAACGAGTTGCTACGGCTGTTTCGATTGCGGGGGCGATGGCGTTTCTGGCGGCCTGCGGAACCACGACGGAGCAGCGCGTGGCGACCGGCGCCCTGGGCGGCGCGGGCATCGGCGCGTTGGCCGGCGGCGGCAAGGGCGCCATCATCGGCGGCGCGGCCGGCGCGGTCGGTGGTGCGGTCGTCAGCGACTGCAAGAAGAAGGGCAAGTGCTGACGTGCCAGGGCGGACGCCCCGCGCCTCGGCCGCGGGCGCTCCTCCCGGGGCAGGCGAGTTCGGTCGCCGAGCTCTCGGATTTCCTTCGGAAATCTCGACGCGGGCCGCCGCCCGCCTCTAGTAGCTGAACAGCGCCGCCGGCGTGGCTTCGGACCCTGAGGCCTGGCCGGTCAGCGCCGCTAGGCAGGCGGGATAGAGCTGGTGTTCGGCCTCCAGCACCCGCGCCGCCAGGCTCTCGACGCCGTCGCCCGGCAGGACCGGCACGGCCGCCTGGCCCAGGATCGGGCCCTCGTCCACGCCTTCGCTGACCAGGTGCACGGTGCAGCCGTGGATCTTCACGCCTGCGTCCAGCGCGCGGCGATGGGTGTCCAGGCCCGGGAAGGCCGGCAGCAGCGACGGGTGGACGTTGAGCATCCGCCCGCTCCAGGCGCCGACGAACCAGGGCGTCAGCACCCGCATGTAGCCGGCCAGGGCTACGAACTCGACGCCGCGCTCGACCAGGGCCGCGTGCATGGCGCGTTCGTGCGCCTCGCGGTCCGGACCGAAGGGGCGATGATCCACCACCAGCGGCTCGACGCCGTACTCGGCGGCGACAGCCAGGCCGCCGGCGTCCGCGCGGTTGGAGACGACCACGGCGATCTCGGCCGGGTAGGCGGGATCGCGCGCGGCCTCCAGCAGCGCCTTGAGATTGGAGCCGCGTCCGGAAATCAGGACGCCGACCTTGGTGCGGCTCATGCGGCCTGGAGCTCGCCGCAGACGAAGGCGGTCTCGCCGGCGTTCAGCAGGGCGGCCAGCACCGGCTCGACGTTCTCCGGGGCCACGATCAGCACGAAGCCGACGCCGCAGTTGAAGGTGCGGCGCATCTCGTGCTCGCTGACGCCGCCGGTCGCCTGCAGCCACTGGAACAGCGGCGGCAGCTCCCAGGCCGACCAGTCGAACTTCGGCTCCAGGCCCTCGGCGATGGCGCGGGGCGGGTTCTCGATCAGGCCGCCGCCGGTGATGTGCGCGCCGCCCTTGACCAGGCCGCCTTTCATCAGGGGCAGCAGGCTCTTCACGTAGATGCGGGTCGGCTCCATCAGCGCCTGGGCCAGGGTGCGGTCCTTGGCGAAGGGCGCGTCGGCGCCCCAGCCCAGGCCCGAGCGCTCGACGATCTTGCGGATCAGCGAATAGCCGTTGGAGTGCGGGCCCGAGGAGCCCAGTGCGATCAGCACGTCGCCCGGCTTCTGCTGGTCCAGCACCGGCAGCACGGCGCCGCGGTTGACCGCGCCGACCGAGAAGCCGGCCAGGTCGTAGTCGCCGTCGCCGTACATGCCCGGCATTTCGGCCGTCTCGCCGCCGACCAGCGCGCAGCCGGCCTGGCGGCAGCCCTCGGCGATGCCGGAGACCACGCGCTTGGCCACGTCCACCGTCAGCTTGCCCGTGGCGTAGTAGTCCAGGAACATCAGCGGCTCGGCGCCCTGCGCCAGCAGGTCGTTGACGCACATGGCCACCAGGTCGACGCCGACGGTGTCGTGACGGCCGGTCTCGATGGCGATCTTCAGCTTGGTGCCGACGCCGTCCGTGGTGGTGACCAGCAGCGGATCGTCGTAGCCGGCAGCCTTCAGGTCGAACAGCGCGCCGAAGCCGCCCAGCGAGGGCTCGGCCCCCGGGCGGCGGGTCGACTTGGCCAGCGGCTTGATGGCGTCCACGAGACGCTCGCCCGCATCGATATCGACGCCGGCGTCCGCGTAGGTGAGGCCGTTGGGGCGGTCGGTCATGACGGAAACCTCGAATTGGGGCGTGCACTTGCGCAAGCGCGCGCGACGCGCGGCTATAACGACTTCAGGCACCGTATGACAACCAACCAGGCGGCCGTCGGGCGGCTTTTGGCGTCGCAGTCCGGGGGCGGGGAGCCTCGCGCGGACGCGGTAGCTTGCGGAGACCTGTTGTGATTGGAGGGCGATAGCGGCATTACCGGGGGTAACGTCCGATACGCGCTGCTTTGACGGCCCGATTTTCGCTCAGCCGACAGGTCGGGACTAACGGCGGACGACCCGGATCTTCAAGATTTCAAGGCTTTGCGAGGCCATAAGCACCTCTATGACGCCCATCACGAGTAACGAGGCGCTGGTCGACTTCTGCGCCCGCCTGTCGAAGTCTCCGTTCGTCGCCGTGGACACGGAGTTCATGCGCGAGACCACCTTCTGGCCCAAGCTGTGCCTGATCCAGGCCGCGACGCCGGACGAGGCCGGGGTGATCGACCCGCTGGCCGAAGGCCTGGACCTGAAGCCGTTCCTGGACCTTCTGGCTGATCCGAAGATCGAAAAGGTGTTCCACGCCGCCCGCCAGGACGTGGAGATCTTCTCGAACCTCGGGGTGATTCCCCAACCGATGTTCGACACCCAGGTGGCCGGCATGGCCGCCGGGTTCGGCGACCAGGTCGCGTATGATTCGCTGGTCCGGCAGATGCTGAAGGTCGAGATCGACAAGGCCAGCCGCTTCACCGACTGGAGCCGCCGGCCGCTGTCGCAGGCCCAGCACGACTATGCGCTGGCCGACGTGACCCACCTGGCCAAGCTGTATCCGAAGCTGCGCGCGCGGCTGGAGAACGAGGGCCGCCTGGCCTGGGTGGCCGAGGAGATGAAGGCGCTGATCGATCCGGCGCTTTACGACACCAATCCCGAAAACGCCTGGAAGCGTCTGAAACCCAAGCGTTTTGCGGCCAAGTACCTGGCCGCCTTCAAGGCCGCCGCGGTGTGGCGCGAACGGACCGCCCAGGAGCGCGACCAGCCGCGCGGGCGCATCCTGAAGGACGAGGCGATTGACGAGATCGCGACCCAGCTGCCGCTGGATCCGGACGCCTTCAACCGCCTGCGCGCCGTGCCCAAGGGCTTCGGCAGCTCGCGGCTGGGCACCGACCTGATCATCACCCTCAAGCAGGCCCTGCAGGACCCGGAGGCCAACGCGCCGGAAGTCGAGCGCGAGCCGCGCCGCGACCCGGCCCCGGGCGCCGTGGTCGAGCTCTTGAAGGTGCTGCTGAAGGCCAAGTCCGAGGACGCCGGCGTGGCCCCGAAGCTGATCGCCACCGTCGCCGATCTGGAGCGTATCGCCGTCGACGACAAGGCCGACGTGGACGCACTGAACGGCTGGCGCCGCAAGGTGTTCGGCGAGGACGCCCTGAAGCTGAAGCGCGGCGAGCTGGCCCTGGTGCTGAACGGCGCCAAGGTCGAGGTCGTCGAACTGGAGAGCTGAGCCGGGGCACGTTCGGCGCGAGGGGGGATAGATGGCTTCGAAGCTTTGGGCGGCGTTCGCCGTCGTCTTGGCGCTGGCGGGCGCGCAACCGGCCGCGGCGCAGGCTGAGGCGAAGGCCTGGAGCGGACGCGATTACGTCTGCTTCTGGGACGCTTATTGGGCCTCGCGCCCCGAGAGCGCGCGCCAGGCGTTCCTGAGCGCTGAGGTCGACGACCTGGAGGCGGCGGCGAGCACGCTGTTCAGCGACGGGTCGGGCGTCGCGGCTGCCGCCCGCAGCTGCGCGCGATCCCTGGACGACGTGAACCAGCAGGACGCGGTCCGGGCGATCGGGATCTCCGGCTTGCTCACCTACAGCGAAAACAAGCTGATCGTCGGCCACGGCCTGACGCGCGCTCGGCTCGACACCGCGTTCGCGGCCCTGCCGTCGGCGCTGGTGGACAGGCTCTCGACCCTCGGGTCCCCGCCGACGTCTGACGACGACGCCGCGGCCGAGCGGGGTGTCGACGCCTTCGGCGCGGCCCTGGGGCTGCCGGCCTCTCAGCTCACCGACCCCGCCGTCCGGCAGGACTTCGCCTTCTACGTCCTGGGCCGCGCCTGGCGCACGCGCCTGACGGGCTGATCGGAAGCCGGCCGGTCAGGCCGGCTTCATCACCAATTCGACGCCGAGCGCCGTGGCCAGGGCCTGAGCGCGCTTGGCGGTCTGTTCGCCCAGCAGCATGTCGGCCGAATCGGCCCGGGCGGTCAGGCACAGCCGGCCGTCGCTTTGCAGCGACACGGCGGAGCGGGCCAGCAGGGCGGGGCTGCGGGCGGACAGGTCGCAGCCGAGCCGCAGGGCCAGGCCCAGGGCGCGCGCGCGGTCGACGCGTTCGTCGTAGAGCAGCCGGTTGATCGCATCCTGCTCCGGCGTCGCGCCGGAGCCGCCGTAGCGGGCGAACACGGAGGTCGCCAGGAAGGCGCGCTCCGGGTGGCTCTGGCCGCCCACCGGCGCGCGCAGCACCTGGGTGAAGGCCAGGTCGGCGCGATGATCGGGGTGCAGGCGCGCGCCGATGTCGGCCAGCCGCGCGGCCGATTCGACCACGATGCGGTCGCGCCCGTCGCCGAAAACCGGCTCCAGATCGTCGAACAGCGGATGCAGCCAGGCCGCCAGCGCCTGGCCGAGGCCTTCCGAGGCCCCCTGGCGGGCGCCGATGGCGAAGCAGCCCTCGACCAGCGGATCCAGCCGGCGCACTTCGGGCGGCATGGCCTCGAACAGCATGCCCTCGCGCACGCCGTAGGCGGAGAACACCACCCGCTCGAAGCCCAGCCGGTCGACCAGGGCGTCCAGCACGACGGCGGAATAGGGCAGGGTGTCGAGTCGCTTTTTCGCAATGCCGGGAATGCGTTCCAGCGAGCTCTTCGACTGCTTTGCGATTAGTCGGGCCAGGGCGGAGGCGTCGCGGGCGGGGATTTCGTACTGGTGGACGATCTGCAGCGGATAGTCGGTCATCCGCATGTGGATCAGGGCGAGGTTACGCCAGGCGCCGCCGACCGCGTGGAAGGTGCGGCCCTTGAAGTCGGCGTTGGCGCCCTTCAGGCGCTCGACCGCCGTGCGCCGGACCACGTCGGCGTCGAAGCCCTTCGGCGCGCCGAGCGCGAACGGCCCGAGCGGCAGGGTGATGCCGGCCGAGAGGTCGCCGTGGTCGACCCGCGTCAGTTCCAGGCTGGAGCCGCCCAGGTCGCCGACCACGCCCTCGGCCTCGGCGGAGCCGGCGACCACGCCCAGCGCCGCGTAGCGGGCCTCCTCGGGGCCGCTGAGCACGCGGATGTCCAGGCCGATCTCGCGGCGGACCCGCTCGATGAACTCGGGCCCGTCCTCGGCGTCGCGCACGGCGGCGGTGGCGGCGGTGTGGATTTCTTCCGGGCGCGAGGCGTCGATCACCGCCTTGAAGCGGCGAAGCGCGGCCATGGCGTCGCGAACCCCGTCCGGCGACAGCCGGCCGGTGGCCTCCACACCCCGTCCGAGGCCGGCCAGGACCTTCTCGTTGAAGACGGTCCAGATCGCCCGGCCTTCCAGCCGGTAGATCACCAGGCGGACGGAGTTGGACCCGACGTCGACGACGGCGGCGTCGCGTCCGGGCCGATCAGCGTGCGGCATACTCGATCGCGCCCGGCAGGTCTTTGACGCTACGGCCGCGGCCGGACAGGCTCGGATTGGTCATGAAGTACTCGTGGGCCGAAAACGGCTTGTCGATACCGCCGACATCGAAGCGGCGATAGTGCCCGTCGGGTTCCAGATACCAGCTTTGCGCCTCGTCCTTCAGGTTGGCGACCATGATCTGGTCCAGAACCTGGCGGTGGACGGTGGGGTTTTCGACCGGAACCAGGGCCTCGACGCGGCGGTCGAGGTTGCGCTGCATCCAGTCGGCCGAGGAGATGAACACCCGCGCGTCGTCGCTGGGCAAGGGCTTGCCGTTGGCGAAGCAGACGATGCGGCTGTGCTCCAGGAAGCGGCCGACGATCGACTTCACCCGGATGTTTTCCGACAGGCCCGGCACGCCGGGGCGCAGGCAGCAGATGCCGCGCACCACCAGTTCGATGCGCACGCCGGCCTGGCTGGCGCGGTAGAGGGCGTCGATCACCTCGGGATGGACCAGGGCGTTCAGCTTGGCCCAGATGGCCGCCGGCTTGCCGGCCCGGGCGTTCTTCACCTCCTGCTCGATCAGCTCGATCAGGCGCGCCTTCAGGCCCAGCGGCGAGACGACCAGCTTCTCCATCGTCTCGGGCCGGGCGTAGCCGGTGATGTAGTTGAACACCCGCACCGAATCCCGGCCCATCGCCGGGTCGGTCGTGAACAGCGACAGGTCGGTGTAAATCTTGGCCGTCACCGGATGGTAGTTGCCGGTGCCGAAGTGGCAGTAGGTGCGCAGGGCCTCGCCCTCGCGGCGCACCACCACCGACAGCTTGGCGTGGGTCTTGTACTCCACGAAGCCGAACACGACGTGGACGCCCGCTCGCTCCATGGCGCGGGCCCAGCGCAGGTTGGCCTCCTCGTCGAAGCGCGCCTTGATCTCGACCAGGGCGGTGACGTTCTTGCCGTTCTCGGCCGCCTCGATCAGGGCCGCCACGATCGGGCTGTCCTTCGAGGTGCGGTAGAGCGTCTGCTTGATGGCGATGACGTTCGGGTCGCGGGCGGCCTGGCGCAGGAACTGGACCACCACGTCGAAGCTCTCGAACGGGTGGTGGACCAGGATGTCCTTCTCGCGCACCGCCGCGAAGCAGTCGCCGCCGTGGTCGCGGATGCGCTCGGGGAAGCGCGGCTCGAACTGCGAAAACTTCAGGTCCGGCCGGTCGGCCGGGATCAGCTGGTTGACGTGGGCCAGCCCGATCACGCCGTCGATCTGGATGACGTCCTGCGCGCCGGCGTGCAGGTGCTCGACGATGAACTCGCGCAGGTCCGCGGCCATGGCCGCCTCGATCTCGACGCGCACCACCGAGCCGAGGCGGCGCTGCTTCAGCAGGGCCTCGAACTCGCGCACCAGGTCTTCGGCCTCTTCTTCCAGCTCGATGTCGCTGTCGCGGATGACCCGGAACACGCCCTTGGCCTCGACCACGCAGCCGGGGAAGAGGTGATCGATGAACAGCACCAGCAGGTTTTCGAGCGAGACGTAGCGCCGGTGCGCCTTGCCGACCTTCTTGGCCCCGTTGGGGAGCTCCCAGAACCGGTGCACCTGCTGGGGCACGGGCACCAGGGCGTAAAGCGGCTTGCCGTCCTTGCGGCGCAGCTTCAACGCCAGCGAGAAGCCGAGGTTCGGAATGAACGGGAAGGGGTGGGCCGGGTCGATCGCCAGCGGCGTCAGCACCGGGAACAGCTGGTTGAGGAATTCCGGCTCCAGCTTGGCCAGCTCGGACTTGGTGACCTTGTCCGGATGGACAACCTCCAGGCCCTCCTTGCCCAAGAGGTCGCGCAGCAGCCGCCACTGGCGCTGCTGGCGGGCCATCAGGGCGCCGGCCGCGTCATTGACCTTGTCGAGGATCTCGCCGGGCGTCAGGCCGTCCTGGCTGACCACCCGCACCCGCTCGCGCACCTGGCCCTTCAGGCCGGCGACGCGGACCATGTAGAATTCGTCGAGGTTGTTGGCCGAGATCGACAGGAAGCGCAGCCGCTCCAGCAGCGGGTGGCGCGGGTTCTCGGCCTCCTCGATGACGCGCTGGTTGAAGGCCAGCCACGACAGTTCGCGGTTGAAGAAGCGCTCCGGCGACGCCATCAGCGCCTCGTCCAGCCGGGACTTGGGCGCGTGGGAGGAAGGAACCTCGGCGTCGGCGATCGCAACGTCGGTCATCGGCAGGCCTTGGAATACGAAGTGCGCGAGTGTGCGCGCCGCCTTCCTATCAGGGCAAGTCGCTCAAACGTGTGTCAGTCGAAAAGATCGGGCTCGGCGTCGAGGATTTCGCGCGCCAGCGCCCGGGTGACCGGGCGAAGCTCCGGCCCGGCCGCTTCTTCCAGCTGGGCCACGACCTCTCGCGCCTTCGGCACGGCCCGCTCGATGCGGCGCACCAGATAGGCCAGCAGGTCTTCGGAGGGGCGGATGCTGCTCTGCTCGAAGAAGCGCAGCAGCACGCCGCGCAGGACGACGTCGTCCGGACCGCCAAGCTCGACGACGCGCAGCGCGTTCAGCCGCGAGCGCAGGTCGGGCAGGGCGCTGTCCCAGGCGGCCGGCGCGCGGCGCGAGGTCAGCAGCAGGCCGCCGCCGGGCAGGGCCGCCAGGTTGATCAGGTGGAACAGGGTCTCGTCGTCGAGCCCCTCGGCGTCGTCGACCAGCACCGGCCGGCCTTCCAGCCCCGCCAGGTCGACCTCGCCGGCGTCCTCGGGGGACAGCACGGCCGCGCCGGTCCGCTCGGCCCAGTCGCGGGCCAGGTGGGTCTTGCCCGCGCCCTCAGGCCCGACCAGGGCGAGGGCGCCGCCCAGCCAGTCGGGCCAGGCGTCGAGCGCGCGCACGGCCGCCTCGTTGGTCGGCGAGACCACGAAGTCTTCGCGCCGGAAGGAGACCGGCCGCTGGAGCTTCAGACTGAGTTGGACGCCGTCGTTCACGCGCCGTCTTTACCAAGTCGCACGCCGCGCGGCGACGCAGGCGCGGGCGCCGGATGCGCGATGCGCGTGGATATCTGGCGTTCAGCTGTGGAGAGCCGGAACAGCGAGCTTCGCCTTGAAGTTGCCCGTCCTCTCCCGCGAACCTTGACAAGGTAGGCCCTGCATGCGCCCTTCCGCGCTTCCTTTTTTGTTCGCTCCCCCGACGATCATGCACGCCTATCGCTCGCACACCTGTGGCGCGCTGCGCCTTGAACACGCCGGCCAGACCGTTCGTCTGTCGGGTTGGATCCACCGCAAGCGCGACCACGGCGGTCTGCTGTTCGTGGACCTTCGCGACCACTACGGCCTGACCCAGCTGGTGCTGCACCCCGGCACGCCGGGCTTCGACGTGGTCGACAAGCTGCGCGCCGAGAGCGTGATCCGCATCGACGGCGAAGTGGTCGCCCGCACGGCCGAGACCGTGAACGCCAACCTGCCGACCGGTCAGATCGAGGTTCGCGCGAAGTCGGCGGAGATTCTGGGTGAGGCCCAGGAACTGCCGCTGCCGGTGTTCGGCGAGCCGGACTACCCGGAAGACCTGCGCCTGAAGTACCGCTTCCTGGACCTGCGCCGGGAAACCCTGCACCGGAACATCATCCTGCGCTCGGCCGTGATCTCCTCGATCCGCCGCCGGATGACCGACCAGGGCTTCATGGAATTCCAGACGCCGATCCTGACGGCGTCCTCGCCGGAAGGCGCGCGCGACTTCCTGGT
Organism: Caulobacter sp. 17J65-9; assembly: GCF_010975005.1. Taxonomy (GTDB): domain Bacteria; phylum Pseudomonadota; class Alphaproteobacteria; order Caulobacterales; family Caulobacteraceae; genus 17J80-11. Next base: position 78,538 of record NZ_JAAIVC010000002.1, read on the forward strand.
GCCCTCGCGCCTGCACCCGGGCAAGTTCTACGCCCTGCCGCAGGCCCCGCAGCAGTTCAAGCAGCTGCTGATGGTGTCGGGCTTCGACCGCTACTTCCAGATCGCGCCGTGCTTCCGCGACGAAGACGCCCGCGCCGACCGTTCGCCGGGCGAGTTCTACCAGCTCGACGTCGAGATGAGCTTCGTCACCCAGGAAGACGTGTTCGCCGCCATCGAGCCCGTCATGTACGGCGTGTTCGAAGAGTTCGCGGCCGGTCGCCCGGTGACGAACTACCCGTTCCCGCGCATCGCCTACCGCGACGCCATTCAGCAGTTCGGCTCCGACAAGCCGGACCTGCGCAACCCGATCCGCATGCAGGACGTGTCCGAGCACTTCCGCGGCGGCGGCTTCGGCGTGTTCGCCTCGATCCTGGACGCCTCGCCCAAGCACCGCGTGTGGGCGATCCCGGCCCCGACCGGCGGCAACCGCGCCTTCTGCGACCGCATGAACAGCTGGGCGCAGGGCGAGGGCCAGAAGGGCCTCGGCTACATCTTCTGGCGCGAGGGCGAGGAAGGCGGCGCCGGTCCGATCGCCAAGAACATCGGCCCGGAACGCACCACCGCGATTCGCGAGCAGCTGGGCCTGAACGTCGGCGACGCCGTGTTCTTCGCCGCCGGCGACCCGGACCAGTTCCACAAGTTCGCCGGCTCGGCCCGCACCAAGGTCGGTATCGACCTGGGCCTGACCAAGGAAGGCAGCTTCGAGTTCTGCTGGGTGGTCGACTACCCGATGTTCGAGTGGAACGAGGACGAGAAGCGCGTCGACTTCTCGCACAACCCGTTCTCCATGCCGCAGGGCGAGCTCGAAGCGCTGGAGTCGAAGGACCCGCTGGACGTGCTGGCCTACCAGTACGACATCGTCTGCAACGGCGTGGAGCTGTGCTCGGGCGCGATCCGGAACCACCGTCCGGAAATCATGCTCAAGGCCTTCGGCATCGCCGGCTACGGCCCGGAAGTGGTCGAGGAGAAGTTCGGCGGCATGCTGAACGCCTTCCGCTACGGCGCGCCGCCGCACGGCGGTCTGGCTCCGGGCATCGACCGCATCGTCATGCTGCTGGCCGGCGCCGAGAACATCCGCGAAGTCATCGCCTTCCCGCTGAACCAGCAGGGCATGGACCTGATGATGAACGCCCCGTCGGAAGTGACGGAAAGGCAGCTCAAGGAGCTGCACATCCGCATCGTGCCGCCGGTGAAGGTGTAAGCCGGCGCCAGCCGTCGGATAAGCAAAAGCCCCGCTCTTTCGAGCGGGGCTTTTTTGTTTATGCGTCCGATCAGTCGCGCGGCGGAACGGGCGGCGTCGGCGGGGCCGGCGCTTTCGGGGCCCTGGGCGCCTCGCGGCGGATCAGCATGACCTTGCTGCACTCGTGCGCCACCAGGCCCTTGGGCAGGAGGGTGGTGCGGTCGGAGCAGGCGTCGTCGATCTGGTCCTGGGTCAGGCCGCGGGCGTCCGACAGGTCGGTCCAGCGCAGGTCCGCGCCATCCAGCGAGGCGCCGCGGAAGTCCGCACCGCCGAACGAGGCCTTGCGGAACCGCGCGCCTTCCAGCGAGGCGCCGCGGAAGGAGGCGCGCTCGAACACCCCGGCGGTCAGGTCGGCGTTGTTCATCTCCGCGCCCGAGAAGTCGGCGCGGCTGGCGTCGGCCTTGGTGAACTGGGCGTGGATCAGTTCGCTGCTGGAGAAGTTGGCGTGGTTCAGGTTGGCGCGCACGAAGTTGGCGGCGACCAGTTCGGCCCCGGTCAGGCGCGCGCCCGACAGGTCGGCGTTGTTGAACACCACGGCCGGCGCTTCCACGCCGTCTAGCTTGGCGCCGGTCAGGTTGGCGCCGGTGAACACCGTGCCGACCATTTCCGAGCCGGTCAGGTTGGCCCGCGAGAAGTCGGCGTCGGAGAAGTTGACCCCCATCAGGGTCGCGCCGCGCAGGTCGGCGCCGACCAGGGTGGCGCCTTCGAAGTCGGCGCCGGTGAAGGTCGCGCCGGCCAGCTTGCGCCCCGACAGTTCGCACTTCGCGCAGGAGCCGCCGAACGACACCATGCGGGCGACGTCGCGATCGCCGGAATCGGCGTGGGCCTGGGCCGTCCCCGCGAGCGAAAGCGCGAGCGCGGCGGAGGCCAGGCGGGCCGAAAGTTTCAAGCTGGAACCAAGCAGAACCATGGGAACAGACATGGTCTCTCGGTTCCCGGCACGCCACTTAATTCGTGGTAATGCGCCTTTCAGCGGCACGCCGAAATCCGAAGGCCCGCCGGGAGGCGCGTGCTCTCGTCGCCGCAAGCTGCGACCAACTGCGCGCTCGTCAGTCCGCGCGCGCCGCTGAGGTCGGCGCCGGAGAAGTTGGTCCCCGACAGCTTCGCGCCGGCGAAGCTCGACCGGTTCAGGTACGCGCCCACGAAGGAGGCGTTGGTCAGGTCGGCGTTGGAGAAGTCCCCCCCGGTGAGCACCGCCCCGTAGGCGTCGATGTCGCGCAGGTCGGCGCCGGCCAGACGCGCGCCGACGATGGTCGCGAGACTGAAATCGGCCTGGCGCAGGCGCGCGCCGACGAAGTTCGGGGCCCGCAGCTCGAGCCCGCCCAGGTCCGCCTGGAACAGGTTGCACTTGGGACAGGCCGCGCCGGTGCGCGCGCGCTCGATCTGAGCCGCGTTCTGGGCCAGGGCCGGGCCGGCGGCCAGCATGAGGGCGGCGGCGAGCAGCAGCGGTTTCATGGGCGGTGTCGCTCCGGGACGTTCACCGCGCGCCAAGCAGGATTGGGGCCAGCATTCCTCCCCCGAGCGAAGCGGTGGGGGAGGATCAGCCCGCCAGGTCCTCGCGCGCCGCCGGGGTGGCGCCGCAGCTGTCGCAGACCAGGTCCGGTCCCTTGCGCACCACAGCCAGGTCGCCGCACGACGAGCAGACGTCGGCCTGGGCGGCCTCTTCTGCGGCGCGGGTGCGAGACTTGGCCCCGAACGGGACCACGACCAGGTTGTCGGGGGCGGCGCCGCGGGCGAAGCCCTTGGAGATGAACTTGGAGGCGGGCAGGGGCGCGTCCTCTTCCTCCTCGGCGTCGACCCGGTGACCGAAGCCGTCGGCGCCGGTCTCGGGCTCGGCGTTGGCCAGGTCCGAGCGGTCCAGGTAGGACACCGCCAGCTCGCGGAAGATGTAGTCGAGGATCGAGGTCGCCGAGCGGATCGAGTCGTTGCCGGTCACGCGGCCGGCCGGCTCGAAGCGAGTGAAGACGAAGGCGTCGACGAACTCGTCCAGCGGCACGCCGTACTGCAGGCCGATCGACACCGCGATGGCGAAGTTGTTCATCAGCGAGCGGAAGGCGGCGCCTTCCTTGTGCATGTCGATGAAGATCTCGCCGACTTCGCCGTCGTCGTATTCGCCGGTGTGCAGGTAGACCTTGTGGCCGCCGACCGAGGCCTTCTGGATGTAGCCCTTGCGACGGTCCGGGAGCTTGCGGCGCTCGCGGGCGCGCTCGACCACCCGTTCCACCACGCGCTCGACCGTGCGGGTCGGCTGCGGGGCCGGGGCGGGCTGGGCGGCGGCCGGACGGGCCGTCTCCGGCGGGGTCAGGTCGAACAGCTGGCGGCTGGGCGGCGTGGAGCGCTTCAGGCGCACGGCGCGCAGGCCGGCGGTGGCGGCG
>NZ_JAAIVC010000300.1 GCF_010975005.1 Caulobacter sp. 17J65-9
GCCGCCGCCAGACCGCCGAGGCGCTGAGCCGCGGCTACCTGGCCCTGGCCGCCGGCGAGGGCCCCGAGGCGCGCCGCCTGGCCGCCAAGGCCGCCGACCTCGGCGAAGAGAACTCGGCCCTGACCCGCGTGCTGGCCGCCCAGGCGGCGGAGCTGGCCGGCGACCTGCCGACCGCCCAGTCGGCCTACGCCGCCATGCTGGGCTTCCCGGAAATGCGCCTGGCCGGGCACCGCGGCCTGATGAAGGTGGCCATCGCCCAGGGCGACACGCTCGAGGCGGTGAAGCAGGCGGGCCTGGCCTACAACCTGGCCAAGACCGCGCGCTGGGCCTGGCGGGCCCTGTTCGAGGCCAAGCTGCAGGCCGGCGAATGGGCCGAGGCGCTGGACCTGGTCGAGGGCGGCCTGTCGCGCAAGATCCTCACCCCGGCGGTGGCCGAGCGCGCCCGCGCCGCCCTGCTGGCCGCTTCCGCCGCCAGCCTGGAGACCGCCGCCGATCCGAAGCTGCGCGACCAGGCCGTCGACTACGCCGCCCGCGCCGCCAAGCTGCACCCCGGCTTCGCCCCGGGCGCGGTGATCGCCGCGCGCCTGCTGGCCGACGCCGGCAAGACCGGCAAGGCCGAGGACGTGCTGGAAAACGCCTTCGCCGCCGCCCCGCACCCGGCGCTCTGGCTGGCCTATCGCGACCTGCGCGACGACGAGACCCCGCGCGAGCGCGCCAAGCGCCTGCAGAAGCTGGTCAACCGCAACCGCGAGCACCGCGAGGGCCGCATCCTGGCCGCGGAAGTGGCCCTGCTGGCCCACGATCCGGTCGCCATCGGCGCGGCCATGGACACGCTCGCCGACGAGAAGCCGACCGCGCGCCTGTGCGGCCTGCACGCCCGCGCCGCCTGGGCGTCGGGCCAGTCCGACGAGGCCCGCGCCTGGGTCGCCCGCGGCTCGGCCGCCCCGCAGGAGCCCGACTGGTCCGACCTCGACCCCGAGGGCCGCGCCTTCGCCTACGGCCAGTCCGACTGGACCCGGCTGGTCTCCACCTTCGCCGAGACCGGCGAGCTGGTGCACCCGCGCTATGAGCGCCGCGAGCGCGTGCTCAGCGACCTGCCCGAGCTGCCGGCCCGCTACGAGATCAGCGCCCCCTTCGTCTCGGCCGCCGAGACCGGCGCGCTGCCGGCCTACCTGCCGGACGACCCGGGCTTCTACGACGACGCGCTGGCCGGCCCGCCGGAACCCGAGCCGGGCAGCCAGCCGGCCCAGCCGCGTCCGCGCGCGCCGGCCCGCCGC
>NZ_JAAIVC010000301.1 GCF_010975005.1 Caulobacter sp. 17J65-9
GGGCCAGCCGCTCGGCCCGGCCCAGCGCGCCGCCGACCGGGCGGCCGTCGGGGTCGAGGAAGCGGATCTCCACCGCCACGTCGCTGAAGGCCCCGCCGCTGCGGTTGGCGAAGGCGCCGCGCCAGGTGCGCTCGCCCGCGTCCCCGCGCTCCACCTGGCAGCGCGTCGGCATCCAGCGCGCTCGCCGCCGCCCCCGCTCCATCGCCGTCGACATCCGCGTCCTCCCGCCCAGCACAAGCGACCAGCATGGCCCGCGCGCCGTCGGGCGCCGGTGAGGACGATGTGAGGAAACGGTGAATTCGGCGCCGCAAACGGTGGTATGACAGGCGAGCCAACCTTCGCCGCGAGACCCTCGTGAACCAGCGCCCGGCCCACTCCGCTCACGACATGCCCACCAAGGTGCCCGAGGTCACGCTGGGCTTCTGGATCATCAAGATCCTGGCCACGACCCTGGGCGAAACCGGCGGCGACAGCGTGTCGATGACCTGGCTGGGCGAGACGACCGCGACGGCCGGCCAGGCGGGGGTGAACGGCTATCTGGTCGGCACGGCGATCTTCGGCGTGCTGCTGATCGGCCTGGTCTGGCTGCAGATCCGCGCCCAGCGGTTCAACCCGTGGCTCTACTGGGGGACCATCATCGCCTCGACCACGGCCGGCACGACGCTGGCCGACTTCGCCACCCGTTCGCTGGGCATCGGCTATGTCGGCGGCTCGCTGCTGCTGCTGGCCTGCGTGCTGGGCAGCCTGTTCGCCTGGCGGCGCACGCTGGGCAGCGTGTCGGTGACCACCATCGTGGGGCCGCGCGAGGAGATGTTCTACTGGGTCACCATCACCTTCTCCCAGACGCTGGGCACGGCGCTGGGCGACTGGGTGGCCGACGCGGGGCCGGGCTATCTGGGCGGGGCCCTGCTGTTCGGCGCGGCCCTGGCGGGGCTGGCGGCGCTGAACGCCTGGACGCGGGTCAGCAAGGTGATGCTGTTCTGGGCCGCCTTCATCCTGACCCGGCCGCTGGGGGCCACGGTCGGCGACTTCTTCGACAAGCCGCTGGACCATGGCGGCCTGGGCGTCAGCCGGCCGCTGGCCTCGCTGATCCTGGCCGTGGCCATCGTGGCGCTGATCCTGATCCTGCCCCAGCGCAGCGGGCGCCACCCCGGCGCGCCGGAAAGCGCGTGAGGACGCGCGCCGCCGCGGCCGCCGCCCTGCTGTTCGCGCTCGCCCCCGGCGCGGCGCAGGCC
>NZ_JAAIVC010000302.1 GCF_010975005.1 Caulobacter sp. 17J65-9
CCCTCCCGTCGCTTCGCGCCGGGCCCCTCCCTCTCCCGCAAGGGGAGAGGGATCAGAACTCAAACCCCCTCCAGCAGCCCGTCGAGGTCCAGGGTCGAGCGCACGCCCAGGTCCGCCGCGTGCGCCTGCAGGAACGCGTCCGCCGCCGCCCTGCCCTCGTCGCGCAGCAGCTCCAGGAATGCGCCCTCGGCGTTCAGCTTGGACGAGGCGCCCAGCTTCGCCAGGGCCGGGCTTGCGATCCGGTGCACGCGCATGCCCGCCCAGCTGGCCGGTTCGCCGGGGCCGGGATCGACCGCGCGCTTCAACAGCGCGATCATCCGCAGCTCCTTCAGAAGCGTAGCATTGAAGGCTACCTCGTTGATCCGATTGTGGATTTCGCGCGCGCTTCGCATCGGCTTGACGCATTCCACCGGGTTGATCTGGACCAGCAGCACGTCCTGGCTGGAGCACTCGCGCACCAGCGGCGTGATGGTCGGATTGCCGGAATAGCCGCCGTCCCAGTAGGGCTCGCCGTCGATCTCCACCGCCTGGAACAGGGTCGGCAGGCAGGCCGAGGCCAGCAGCACGTCGGGCGTCAGCTCGGCGTTGCGGAACACCCGCCCCCGCCCGCTGCGCACGTTGGTGGCGGTGACGAACACCCGGATGGGCGACGCGGCCAGCCGCTTGAAGTCGACGCAGTCGGCCAGCACCGCCTCCAGCGGGTTGCCGCCGCCCGGATTGAGGTCGTAGGGCGAGAACAGCCGCGCGGTCAGGTCCATGGCCAGGTAGGCCGGCGAACGGTCCAGGCTCCAGTCGCCGGAGAACCAGTCCCACGGCGCGCGCCTAAACGGGCTGAACCTCGCCGCCTCGGCCACCGCCCCCCAGAACCGGGCCAGGGCGGCGCGCGCGCCCGCAGCCCCGCCGGCGGCCAGGCCGTCGACCAGCACGCAGGCGTTCATCGCGCCCGCCGAGGTGCCCGACACGCCGTCGACGTCGATCCACGGCTCTTCCAGCAGCCGGTCCAGCACGCCCCAGGTGAAGGCCCCGTGCGAGCCGCCGCCCTGCAGCGCCAGGTCCAGCCGGATCGGCGCGCGATCGACCATCTAGGCGACCACGCCGGGTTAGCCGGCGTCGCGCTTGGCCTGGGCCCGGCGCCCGGCGGCGGAGACCGAGCCGACCTTGTCCGGCGGCACGCCCTCGGCGCGGCGCAGGCTGGGGTTGGCGCGCATGCCGCGGCTGGCGGTGCGGGTGGC
>NZ_JAAIVC010000303.1 GCF_010975005.1 Caulobacter sp. 17J65-9
GCGCCGGGCTTCAAGCGCAAGCCCGGCCTCTGGGAGATGCAGATGTCGATGGGCGGCATCGACTTCGTCCAGACCGCCCAGACCTGCGTGAAGGCGGGCGAGGACGACGCCACCGCCTTCAACCCGCAGGCCCAGACCGACGCCTGCCGCAAGCACACGGCCAGCCGCCAGGCCGACGGTTCGTGGAAGTTCGAGGCCCAGTGCGACATGGGCTCGGGCGGCAAGGTCGCCCTGACCGGCGTCGCCTCGGGCGACTTCGACAAGCGCTACCAGGTGCGGTCGGAGATGAAGGTCACCGGGGCGGCGGTGCCGCAGATGAACCGCACCACCACCCTGAACGTCGACGCCCGCCGCATCGGGGACTGCTGAGCCGCAGCGGCCTGAAGCTGACGCAGCTTCAGGCCGGCCTGTCCTGCAGCAGGGCGACCAGGCCCAGCGCGCTCTTCAGGCAGAACCAGACCGTCACCACCAGGCCCAGCAGGCCCGCGATCGCCAGGATCGGCAAGCCGATCAGCACGGCCAGCAGCAGCACGCCGATGACGCCGAGCACGCCCAGCCCGACCGCCCACCAGAACGCCACCCAGAAGACGCGGATCTGCTGGTCGAAGTGGGTGCGCACCCAGCCGGCCGCCTCGGCCCGGGCGACATAGGCCCAGACCAGCCCCACCAGCACCAGGACGCCGACGCTGGGAATCGACAGCAGGTAAAGGACATAGACCGCGATGGCCGAAGACTTGCCGGCGTCCGAAGTCGCCGCGGGAACCTGGTCGCTCATCCGTCAGACCATCCAGGTCTGGTAGTTCGGATAGGGCTGGCCCTTGAACAGCCAGTTCAGGCCCATGGCGCAGCGCACCACGAACCAGACGACGGTGGCCAGGATCAGCAGCACGCCGACGCCGATCACCGACGTCGCCACGCCGACCACGAAGGCCGCGGTGGCGATCCAGAAGGTGCGGATCTGGAACAGGTAGTGGGTGCGCAGCCAGTCGGGCGCCTCGGCCTTGCTCATATAGGCCAGGATCACGCCGGCGATGGAGGTCAGGCCGCCGGTGATCAGGCCCGCCAGGTAGAGGACGTAGATCACCACCGCCATGGTCTTGTCGCTGCTGGCGGCCGCGCCGGCCGCGAAGGCGGTGTCGGGCGCGCCCGCGCCGATGGTGCGGCCGTGGTGCGCGCCGCCGGACAGGGCGTCGGCGCCCATGGCGCCGGCCGGGCTGAAGGC
>NZ_JAAIVC010000304.1 GCF_010975005.1 Caulobacter sp. 17J65-9
CTGCAGCAGCCGCCCGAACAGCGGCGCGGGCAGGCCCGGCCCGCGCGGCGCCTTCGCCGCTAGCGCGGCCACCGGCCGCCCCGCCTCGGACAGGCTGTCGCCCGGACCGAAGGCGCCCAGCCGCTTGGGCACGGCCCAGATCGCGCGGCCGCCCTCGACCGAGGCCGGCGCATCGACCCAGATGTGGGTCACGTGGACCGCCGGGCCGCCCCAGTCCCACACCGGCGTGGCCAGCAGCACCTCGCCGTAGTGCAGCGTGCTGCCCGCCCCGTACTCGGCCCACAGCCCGACCGCCACGCCGCGCCCGCCCAGCCGGATCGGCCGCAGCCCGGCCGGCAGGGGCGCCGCGTCGTCGCTCAGCCACACCGACACCAGCGCCCGCCCGCACAGCCGCCACGGCGGGGGCGGAAAGCCGGGCGCGTCGGCGCCGGCGTCCGTCACGGTCATCGGGCCGTCCTCCGCGTCCGCATCGACAATGCGCGCGGGCGCGCGGCGTCGCCAGCTTCGTCGTCGCAGCCGCGAGCCGGTGCTCTTCTCTTCTTCCGCTCCTGCGAGCGGAACCCTGGGCCCTCGGGACAAGCCCGAGGGTGACGACAGTGGAGGCCGTCGGGCCTAGCCGCCGATGAACAGGGCCAGCACGCCGACCGGCAGGGCGGCGATGGCCACGCGCCAGAGCATGACCATGCGGCTGAGGTGCACGTCCTCGACCTCGCGGTGGCGGTGGCTGAAGGCCCAGGCCCAGGCGCGCGGGCCGACCACGGGCAGGTCGTCCGGCAGCACGTCGAGGCCGCGGCCCTCGGCGCGCAGCCGCCTGACCGTCGCCCGCAGCTCGAGGCCGGCGGTGACGTAGGCCGCCAGCGCCGCCGCCCCGACCAGGCTGGTCACCGAAATCATCGCCACGCGCAGGCCCTCCGACAGGGCCGGAACATTGGGCGGGCGGGCGCGCGGGTCAATCGCGGCGCGTGGTCGCCACCCTCGTCGCAGCGCCAGTTGAGCCCGCCCTGACGCGACGGTAGAAAAACGCGACCGCCATCCGGGGGGAGAGACGGCCGTGAAACTGCATTCGTGCCTGGCCGCCGGCTTCGCCCTGGCGCTGCTGCTCAGCCCTGGCGGCCCCGCCCGCGCCGACGCCCTGACGCTCGCGCAGGTGACCGCGGCGGCCGAGCGCGGCGACTACGACGTGCTCGCAGCCGCGACCGCCGACACGGCCCTGGAGGC
>NZ_JAAIVC010000305.1 GCF_010975005.1 Caulobacter sp. 17J65-9
GCGGGGGCGGCGGCGGCGGGGGCGGCGGCGGCGGCGGCGGCGGCGGCGACGCGAAGGCGTAGCGCAGGCCGATGGTCAGGGACTGGTCCTTGTAGTCCGCGTCCACGCCGTCGATCTTGCCTTCGCTGGCGTCGAAGTAGCGGTAGGTCACGTCCACGTTGGTGCGCTCGCCGACGGCGAACGCCAGGCCGGCCAGGCCCTGCCAGGCGAAGACGGTGTCGCTGTCGTCGAGGCCGATGTTGGAGTCCACGTCGATGCGGGCCATGCCCAGGCCGACGCCCAGGAACGGACGGACCTTGGACTCGGGCGAGGCCATGTCCGCGATCACGTTGCCCATCAGGCTCCAGGATTCGACTTCACCCGTGACCGGGAATTCGTCGATGTCGCTCGGGCGGTAGCCGCCTTCGAGCTCCATGCGCCAGGTCGGGTTGAAGCGGTAGCCCAGACGGGCGAAGCCGGTCCAGGTGTTCTCCAGATCGACGTCGGTGCCGCCGATCTCGCCTTCCGGCCAGTGATAGCCGAGGTCCAGCGCGCCGTACCAACCATCGGGCTCGGCCGAGGCGGCGGACGCGGCGAACACTGCGGCGAGCGCGACGCCCGCCAGTAATTTCAGTTTCATGGGCGAAGCCCTCCTGTCACCCCCCCAACGGGGGCAGCCGAGACACACCCATTCGGCCTAACATCGTTAGGCGACAATAGCCAAGCTTGTTCACCCAAAATAAAGAGCCCGGCCTTGCGGCCGGGCTCCCGAACGTGGCCTTGCGGCCACAGCTAGCTACGCGCGGATCAGAAGTTGATGTTGATCGTGGCGCGACGGTTGAGCGGCTCCTTCACGCCGTCCGGAGTCTGGACGGCCAGGTCGGATTCGCCCTTCCAGTCGACCTGCATCACCGAACCGCTGACGCCCATGCCGACCATCGCGTCGGCCACCGCCTTGGCGCGGCGTTCCGACAGACGGATGTTGTAGGCGGCCGAGCCGGAGGTGTCGGTGTGGCCGACCACCACGATGCGGGTGGCGTTGCCCTGCTGGGCGTAGTTGGCCGCTTCTTGCACCACCGTCTGGGCTTCCGGCGTCAGCACGTACTGATCGAACGGGAAGTAGACGATGAACTCGCGCGCTTCCACGGCCGGCGGCGGCGGAGGCGGCGGCGGCGGCGGGGGCGGCGGGGGCGGAGGCGGCGGC
>NZ_JAAIVC010000306.1 GCF_010975005.1 Caulobacter sp. 17J65-9
GGCCAGCAGGGCGCCGGCGCGCGGCTGGCCGTCGTCGGCGAGCTCCGTCGGCGCCTCGTCCGGGCCGACCACCTGCGCCTCGCCGCCGACCGCATGGGCGAGCTGGGCGGCCAGCCTGGCCCGCAGCGCCGCCTCGGTGTCGGTCTCGGACAGGCTGCGGCTGGCGTTGAACAGGGTGGTCATCAGGTCTGCGCGCGTACGGCTGCGCAGCGCCTCGTCGCGCACCCGCCCGGCCAGGCTGCCGGTCATCAGGGCCACGGCCAGGAAGACGAAAAGCGTCAGGGCGTCGTCGCCCGCGAAGGTGAAGGTGAACCGCGGCTCGACCAGGTGGAAATTGTAGACCACCACCGCCAGCACCGAGGCGATGATCGCCGGCCAGGTGCCGACGGTGACGGCCGTGACGATGACCCCGCCCAGGAACAGCACCGACAGGCGGGTCACGTCGAAGGATTCGTACAGGACCTCCGCCAGGAGCGCGCTCACGGCGACGATCAGGGCGCCGATCCCGATTCGGGTGGCCATGCTCAGGGCCGGCGACACGCGGGTCAGCAGCCAGACCGTCGGGCTGAGCGCCGGCGAAGGCTGGGCCTGGACCATGTCGAGAGGGGTGTGCCGGGCGGCGGTGCTCGCCATGTACGCTCCAAGTCGTGCCACGCGCCTGACGCGCGCGGATGCCCCCGCCTAGGTCTTTGCCCGGGCCACGGCGGCGTCGGCAATCATGGGATTTTTATAGCCCGCGCGGGAGCTCAGGAAAATTCTTTATAAGTTTTAGATACTTCCGATAGCCAGCGGCTGGGAATAGGTGCCGTCTGGCGGGTCCCGTCGGACAGCGGCGGCGCCCCCAGGCCCGGCAAGTCGCTGTGGTTCCTCCCGGACGGCGGACGGGGCCCGCGCCCGCTCAATCGTCGTCGAATTCCAGAGTCTCGCCACCGGCCGCCAGCGCGCGCGCGCCGAATACGAGGCGGGCGGCGATGCCCGGATCGACCAGCCGCCGCGACCGCAGCACAGGCGCGCCCGACAGCCGCGCCGTCTCGCGCCGCGTGGTCCGAAGCGCGGTCGCCGGCCCCGGACACCGCCACCACCGGCACGCCCCAGCGCCGCAGCCAGCCGGGCGCGTAG
>NZ_JAAIVC010000307.1 GCF_010975005.1 Caulobacter sp. 17J65-9
GCGCCCACCCGCGCCGACGAGGACGCCGCGCGCGGCGCGCTCGACGCGCATGTCGGCACCCGCTCCGAGACCTACCCCTACGACCAGACCGAGTTCGACTTCTGGCCGGTGACCACGCCGGGCGGCCTGCGCTGCGTGGTCGGCGTCGACTTCACCCGGGCCGAGGGCGAACGGCCGGCCGACCCCGAGCGGCTGGTCGACATCGTGCGCGGTTATCTGGCGGCCGCCGGCGCCGCGGGCTGCCGCTGAAGCGCCCCGGTCAGGCGCCGCCCTCCCCCGTCCTCGGCCGCGGCGGCGGCTCCACCCACGTCGTGATGATCCGCAGCGGCTTCATCTCCGCCGTGGGCTTCGTGCCGTCGCCGCCGTCCAGCACCGCCACCTCCGCCGCGTCCGGCGCCTCGCCCCAGTCGGCCGGCGACAGGCGCCGGAGCGCAAACTGGATCACGCCGGGCCGGCTCAGCGCCGCCTCGGCCAGCCGCTTCTCCCACACCACCAGACCCCGCGCCCGCCCGCGCGCCACCGCCTGCGCGAACGCCGGCCAGCGCTTCACCCAGCCCAGCACGGTGAAGCGCGACACCCCCAGCTCCCCGGCCAGCGCCCCCACGCTGAACCCCTGCGCCAGCCAAGCCTCGGCCCGTTCCGCATACTCGGGCCTATAGCGGCTCGGCCGCCCGCCCCCCGGCCGCGCCCCGCCGCGCCCGCTCGTCCCGGCCATCGCGGCCTCCTTCGATGAATTGAAAAGATCTCCCCCCTCGGGGGGAGCAGCCCGCGGAGCGGGCGTGGGGGCCTCCAGCTTGGCGCGACGGCGCCCGCCCAAACCAGGCGAACGCGCCACATCAGCAATGTCAGGAGCCGCAGGGCGCACAGCGCCACCGCACCGAAAGGATACCCGACCGCCCCGGGCCGTCAAGCTTTTGTTCGCGATTTGTTCACGTTCGCTCCCTTCTCCCCTTGCGGGAGAAGGTGGCCGGCGGAGCCGGTCGGATGAGGGGTGCCGGCGCCCAGGCCTCCGGACAAAGCGCCCTTGCGCCAACCCTCTCAAACGTCGCGCCGCCGACACTCACCGAACAATGCTACGCTGGGGGGGGGGGGGGGGGGGGGGGGGGGGGGGGGGGGGGG
>NZ_JAAIVC010000308.1 GCF_010975005.1 Caulobacter sp. 17J65-9
GTCGACGTGCTCAGCACCTCGCGCATCGCCACCCTCGGCAACGACGCCTCCGCCCTGGTCGCCCAGTCGATCGGCGGCGGCGGCGGCAACGGCGGCTGGTCCGGCGCGATCAGCGCGGCGGCCGGGACCACCAACGCCGCGTCCCTGACCGCGGCGGTCGGCGGCAACGGCGGCAACGGCGGCGCCGGCGACTTCGTCCAGGTCGACAGCTCCGGCGTCCTGACCACCGAGGGCGACAACGCCTTCGCCTTCCTGGCCCAGTCCATCGGCGGCGGCGGCGGCAACGGCGGCATGGCCCTGTCGGGCTCGTTCGCCGGCCTCGGCCAGAATTCGCTGGCGGTCGGCGTCAGCGTCGGCGGCTGCTTCTCGCTCTCGGCGGTCTGCGTCGGCGGCGACGGCGGCGAGGTCGAGGCCTTCAGCCGCGGCGGCGTCCACACCCTGGGCGACCTGTCGGCCGGCGTGGTGGCCCAGTCCATCGGCGGCGGCGGCGGCAACGGCGGTTTCGCCGGCACGCTCAACGCGGCGCTCTCGAGCTCCAAGAACGCGGCCGTGGGCCTGGCGCTGGGCGGCAACGGCGGCAACGGCGGCAAGGGCGGCGAGGTCAACCTGACCACCCAGGGCGTGGTGGTCACCGAAGGCGACGGCGCCACGGGCGTCCTGGCCCAGTCGATCGGCGGCGGCGGCGGCAACGGCGGCGGCGCCCTGACCGGCTCGCTGGTCGCCAGCGGCCAGAACCAGGTGTCGGTCAGCGCCGCCCTGGGCGGCTGCCTGGTGCAGGAAGCCGACTACAACGAAAACGGCGGGTCCATTCCGTCCTGCGCCGGCGGGAACGGCGGCGAGGTCACGGTCACCGTCGAGAACTCCGTCGGCACCATGGGTGAAGGCGCCAGCGCCATCATCGCCCAGTCGATCGGCGGCGGCGGCGGCAACGGCGGCTGGTCGGGCGCGCTGGCCGGTTCGCTGAACCAGCAGCGCACCGTCAACCTGGCGGTCGCGCTCGGCGGCTTCGGCGGCGGCGGCGGCGACGGCGAGGCGGTCACGGTCGTGGCCACCGGCGACGAGATCGTCACGGTCGGCGGCCAGTCGCACGGCGTGCTGGCCCAGTCGTTCGTGGCGGC
>NZ_JAAIVC010000309.1 GCF_010975005.1 Caulobacter sp. 17J65-9
CACCTGGCGCGGGCGGGCCGGGCGCTGGCCGAGCCGCTGACGCCGCAGGCCCTGGACGCAGCCGAGCGCGAGGCGCGGGCGGCGCTGAAGCTGAGCCCGGCGCGCACCGAGGCCCGGCTGCAGATCGCTTACGCCGAGCGCCAGAGGGCCGGCGGCTGGTCGCCGACGGCGGGCGAGGCGCTGGCGCAGAGTTATCGGGTCGGGCCGCTGGACCCGGACGTGGGGACCTGGCGGCTGCGCTTCGCGCTGGAGCACTGGGAGAGCCTGACGCCGGCGTTGCGGAAGGCGGCGCTGGCCGAGCTGGACGCGCTGTGGTCGCGCTATCCGATGCGAAAAGCCCTGAAGGCGATGGCGGGCGAGGTCGGCAGCCCGGCCGGGCGGCTGGCGTTCGCGGCGGAGACGAGGAGCCTGGAGCGGGCGGCGAAGGTGAAGGCGGCGGCCGAGCGCAAGCCCTGAGCCCCTCTCCCCTTGTGGGAGAGGGAGGGTCCCGCACGCCGGCGCGTCAGCGCAGGCCTGTGCGGGAGGGTGAGGGGTCGCGCGACCTGTCCGCCGTCGCAACTGCGCGCCATTCCTGAGGCCTCGGCGCAGGCACCCCTCATCCGGCCGGCTCCGCCGGCCACCTTCTCCCGCAAGGGGAGAAGGAACGGCTCAACGCGGCGCGACCCCTCACCCTCCCACGCGGACGAGCCGGAACCTTCACCGCCCCTCGGCCGTTAACCCCGATTCAAGCTTCGCCGTTCGCCGAACCTGAGGTATGAACAAAACCTTAACCGTACGGCCGCGCGATGCTCGCTCGAGTGCTGAAAACCGCAAAACCCTGGGCGCCGCGCGCCGGGGAGACGCACGAGGCGTGGCCCCACGTCGTCGCCGCCTTCGGCATGGCGCTGGTGCTGTGCGTCGGCTGGGTCGCGCACGTGCAGGCGCGTGAAGCCGCGCCGCCGTCGGTGCGGCGCGTCGTGGCCCTGTCGGGCGGCGATCTTTCGGAACGCGGGCTGGACGCCCTGGCGTCGGCCATGGACCCGGCCATGCGCACCCTGGCGCGACGGATCGCGCCGGCGCCGGAGGTCGTGCTGGCGGGCGGCGCCGCGGTGCTGGGGCCGGACCCGAC
>NZ_JAAIVC010000030.1 GCF_010975005.1 Caulobacter sp. 17J65-9
GGTGGAGACGGGGGCGTCCGACGTCGCGGCGGCGTCGAAGGACCGCCGGGTGTAGACCGGGGCGGCGGGCGTCGCGGCGGCGGCGTCGGGCGCGCGGGTGGCGACCGGGGCGTCCGAGGCCGCGGGATCGGCGAGGAAGAGGGCGAACGCGAGCAGGGTGACGACCATGCGGCGTGGATCCTTCTCAAAGCGCGCATAGCCGTGCGGGCGCGCGCCATGGCATCTTGCCCGAAGCGTCGGGAGACGCCAACTGGAACGGTCGAGCTGGGCCTGGGTTCCGCGGGGGCGGAGGCCATCGGAAGGCCGCATTCGTGGGGTGGGCTGAGGTCATGGGGTTCTGGAGCACGATCGCGCGCCTGGCCGTTCGTCGCGTCGACGCGGCGGAGTGCGCCGACTGTCCGCCCGGCCTGCCGGGCCAGGACCCGGCTTTCACCACCGCCGTGACCGCGCTGGGGGCCAAGCTGGCCAAGGCCGACGGCCGCGCCGACGCCGCCGAGTTCGCCGTCTTCGCCGAGGTGTTCCAGCCCGAAGCCGGGGCCGAGCGCGACGTGCGCCGGCTCTACAACCTCGCCCGCCAGACCACCCAGGGCTACGAGAGCTACGCGCGCCGGCTCGCCAAGCGCTACCGCAACTGCCCGCAGCTGCTGGAGGACGTGGTCGACGGCCTGTTCCACATCGCCGCCGCCGACGGGGTCGGCTCGCCCGAGGAGTTCGTCTACCTGGAGCGGGTGAGCGAGCTGTTCGGGGTTTCGCCCATGGTCTTCCGGCGCATCCGGGCCACCCACTTCGGCCTCGACGCCGACGATCCCTACGTGGTGCTGGGCGTGGCCCCCGACGTTTCCGACGCCGAGCTGCAGGCGGCCCGCCGGCGGCTGCTGGCCGAAACCCACCCCGACAAGGTGCGGGCGCGCGGCTTGCCCCACGAATTCGTCGAGGTCTTCACCGCCAAAGCGGCCGCCATCAACGCCGCCTTCGACGTCGCCATGGCCGAGCGCCGGCAGTTCGCCGGACAACTCGCCTAAGAGGCTGACTGCTCAGCCCGAACGTTCGCCTTTTCCATGCGTTCGGATTGACGGGAGGCGTTACGAGACCGACATAATTGCTGAGCGCCGGGAGGTGCTCGTGCGAGGTGAGCCATGGATACCACGACGCGTATCAGCCTGCGGAGCACGTTCGGTCCCGGACGGGTCGAGCGCGGCGATCCGGTGCGGCGGGGTCTGGCCTGGCTCGGCGGCCTGTTCGCGGCCGGTGCGGCTCTGACCATCGGCGCGGTGCTGGCGGTGTTCACGGCCGTCGCGGTTACGGTTTTCGCCCTGTTCGCCAGCGTGCTGGTCTTCCTGGCCGGCCTGGCCTTCCGCGCCCGTCGGATGACCTATGTCCGCGCCCGCGCCGCCGGCCCTGGCGGCACGGTTCTGGAAGCGCGCAAGGTGGGCCACTCCTGGGTGGCCTACGGCTGGGACCGTTCGGCCCGCTGATCCTCCGTTTTAGATTTTCGCCGTGTCCACCATCGAACTGATCGACGCGCCTTCGCCCAACTTCGACGAGCGGCGCGCGCCGCCGGACATGGTCGTCCTGCACTACACCGGCATGCGCTCGGGGCAGGAGGCGATCGACCGCCTGCGCGACCCCGCCGCCAAGGTCTCGGCCCACTACGTGGTCGAGGAGGACGGGCGCATCTTCCGGCTGGTGCCCGAGGAGCGGCGCGCCTGGCACGCCGGCAAGTCCTTCTGGAAGGGCGAGACCGACTGCAACGCCGCCTCCATCGGCGTGGAGATCGTCAATCCCGGCCATGAGTTCGGCTATCGCGCCTTCCCGGACGCCCAGATCGAGGCGGTGATCCGCCTGCTGGACGAGGTGCGCATCCGCTGGACCGTGCCCGACTGCCGCATCCTGGGCCATTCCGACGTCGCGCCGTCGCGCAAGGAAGATCCGGGCGAGTTGTTCCCCTGGAAGCGGCTGGCCGGGGCCGGCCACGGCCTGTGGTTCGAGCCGTCCCCCGCGCCCGGCCCCGCGCTCAAGGTCGGCGACAACGGCGTGGGCGTCTTCGCCCTGCAGGCCGGCCTGCACCGACTGGGCTACGAACCGCTGCCGTCGGGCGAATACGACCAGGAGACCGCGACCGTCGTCACCGCCTTCCAGCGCCACTGGCGTCCGGAGCGGGTCGACGGCGTCGCCGACGGCGAGACCCGCGCCCGCCTGATGGGCCTGCTGCAACTGGCCTCGGCGGAGTCGGTGACGGGCGTTCTGACTTAGTCAGAACCCTCTCCCCGGAACGGGGAGAGGGCAGGGTGAGGGGCCTCGCCGCTGCAAGCGGCGAGGATCGCGTCGCAGACGCGATCAGGCCAGTCGAACAGATCTTTATTGTCGAACCGGAGCACGCGCAGGCCGTCAGCTTCGAGCTGCTCGGTTCGCAACTGGTCCGCAGCCGAGTGCTCCAGCAGTTCGTGAATTCCACCATCCAGTTCGACCACCAGCTTCGCGTCGGCGCAGTAGAAGTCGACGATGAACCGCCCGCGCGGGACCTGACGCTTCCACTTCCAACCGCCGAGCCTGCGGTTGCGCAGCAGGTTCCACAGCAACGCCTCGGCGCGGGTCTGCCGCTCGCGGAGATCGCGCGCGAGGTCGGTCAGCGGCGTGGTCGGCATGGGCGGCCCCCTCACCCTGCCCTCTCCCCCGCGAAAGGGCGGGGGAGAGGGTTCGAAAAAGCATACCATCGTTGACGCTCGGCCCCGAAAAGCTCACTTAGCCCCCGGATCAGACGGCCGGGCGGTCGCGGTCGCCTTCGGGCGGTCGAGGAAAGTCCGGGCTCCACGGTGAAATGGCGGCGGGTAACGCCCGCCGGGGGCGACCCCAGGGATAGCGCCACAGAAAGCAAACTGCCCTCCCGAGATCTTCGGGTTTCGGCCGAGGGTGAGGGTGAAAGGGTGCGGTAAGAGCGCACCGCGGGCCTGGTGACAGGACCGGCATGGCAAGCCCCGCCAGGAGCAAGACCGAATAGGGACCGCGCGCCCGTCCTCGGACGGGCAGGGCTCGCCGGCCCGAGCGGTCCGGGTAGGTCGCGAGAACCGTCCGGCGACGGACGGTCCAGAGGAATGATCGTCGCCCCGGCTTCGGCCGGGGGCACAGAACCCGGCTTATAGGCCGTCTGATCCGCTTCGCCCTCCAGGGCGTCGTCTCCCGTTTTGTTAACTCTTCGCCGACGCTTCGAGGCGCGCGGACAGCCCCGCTGTTCCGCCTTCGTTCGCGCATTCCCGTTCTGAAACAGGGGTGTTCGCGCGGTTCCGGGACGGAAAATGTCAGCGAGTGTCATTGCCGCCCAATTCGTCCCATGTTAACCCATGGCCTTGGGTGTGGCAGGTGAAGGGCGGACCGTCTCGGTCCGTGGGCAAGCGGGCGTGTTTCTCTCGACCTTCGAGAAACAGCTGGATGCGAAGCGGCGCTTTGTGGTGCCGCAGGACTTCCGCGCGGCCGCCGCAGGCTCGTTCGACGGCGTGTTCTGCTTTCCCTCGATCGAAGCCGACTGCCTGGAAGGCGGCGGCAAGGCCCTGTTCGACCGCTACGCCGACCTGATCGAAGAGCTGCCGTTCGGCGACCCGCTGCGCACTTCGCTGGAGACGGTGGTTTACGGCGGCATGAACCAGCTCGCCTTCGACTCCGCCGGGCGCATCACCCTGCCCGAGAGCCTGTGCGAAGCCTTCGGCCTGACCGACTGGGTGGTCGTGGTCGGCCTGAAGGACCGCTTCCAGATCTGGAACCGCGACAGCTTCCGTGCCTGGCGCGAGGAGCAGCGCGCCGCCGCGCGCGCCGGCCTGGCCGACCTGCGCCAGCGCCAGCGCGCCGCCAAGACCGGGGGCGTGTGATGGACGCCCCGCACCTGTCCGTCCTGCTCGACGAGGTGGTCGAGGCGCTCGACCCCAAGCCCGGCGACGTGATCGTCGACGGCACCTTCGGGGCCGGCGGCTATTCGCGCGCCTTCCTGGCGCGCGGGGCCGAGGTTATCGGCTTCGACCGCGACCCCACGGTGCGCCCCCACGTCGCGGCGCTCGAGGCCGCCTATCCCGGCAAGTTCGCCTTTGTCGGGCGGCGATTCTCGGAAATGGCGGAAGAACTTGAAGGGCGCGCGCCCGTGCAGGGCGTGGCGCTGGACATCGGCGTTTCGTCCATGCAGCTGGACCAGGCCGAGCGCGGCTTCTCCTTCATGCGCGACGGTCCGCTGGACATGCGCATGGGCGACGAGGGCCCGTCGGCCGCCGACCTGGTCAACACCGAGGACGCGGCCGAGCTGGCGCGCATCTTCTGGGTCTACGGCGAGGAGCGGTCCTCGCGGCACATCGCCAACGTGCTGGTCCGCCGCCGCCAGGAGCAGCCGTTCGAGCGCACGCTCGACCTGGCCGACACTGTCGAGCGCGCGCTCGGCGGTCGCCGCGGCGCGCCGGTGCATCCGGCCACCCGCGTGTTCCAGGCCTTGCGCATCGCGGTCAACGACGAGCTCGGCGAGCTGGAGCGCGGCCTGGAGGCGGCCGAGCAGATCCTGGCCCCGGGCGGGCGTCTGGCGGTGGTCACCTTCCACTCGCTGGAAGACCGCATCGTGAAGTCCTTCCTGACCGAGCGCTCGGGCCGCCTGCCGGCCGGCTCGCGCCACCTGCCGCCCAGCGCCAAGGGGCCGGAGCCGACCTTCGAGCTGCTGTTCAAGGGCGCGCGCGAGTCCGGGCCTGACGAGCTGGCCGCCAACCCGCGCGCCCGCTCCGCCAAGCTGCGCGCCGCGCGGCGCACCGCCGTCCCGGCGAGGAGGGCCGCATGAGCAACCGCATCGAACGTCTGTTCGACCGTCGGGTCCGCGGCTTCCGCATCGTCGAGGTGGCCGCGCTGGGCTGCTTCGTCATGACCGTGTTCTTCGTCTACATGACCAAGGCCTCGGCCAACGAGGAGCGCACCCAGATCTCGCGCATCGAGCGCGACATCGACCACGAGCAGCGCAAGCTGAAACTGCTGCGCGCCGAGACCGCCCACCTGGAGCAGCCAGCCCGTATCGAGGTGCTGTCGCAGAGCTATCTCGGCCTGAAGCCGGTCGCCGCCAAGCGCGAGGCCCAGCCCGACGGGCTGGTCGAGATCGCGCGCAACGGCAACGCGCCGATCCGCGCCGTGGCCGCGCCGGCCGCCGAGGCCGGCGGCGCCGAAGTCGACGCCCTCGCAGGAGCCGCCGAACGATGAGGCCGCTCGACGCCCGCAACCACGCCCAGATCCCCAGCCTGCAGTGGCTGACCGACACGGTCTGGTCGGTGGAGCACGCCTTCGAGCGCGCCAAGGCCGAGGCCCGGCCGGAAGAAGACACGCGCGTGCGCATCTTCTTCGTGCTGGCGCTGTTCGCCTGCGCCTTCTTCGGCCTGTCGATCGGCGCCACCAAGGCGGCGCTGTTCTCCGGCGCCCGCGCCGGCGCCGGCGCCTGGGCGGCCAACGCCTCGACCCGCGCCGACGTGGTCGACCGCAACGGCCGCCTGCTGGCCACCGACCTGGTCCACTACCAGCTCTACGTCGACCCGAACGAGGTCTGGGACGAGGCCGACACTCGCCAGAAGATCGTCAAGGCGCTGCCGGAGGTCTCCTACGCGCGCCTGCAGAAGGCCCTGACCGGCGAGCGCCGCGTGTTCGTCATGGGCGGCCTGACGCCGCGCGACCGCGCCCGGGTGCACGACCTGGGCCTGCCGGGCGTGTCGTTCGAGGAAGAGGACCGCCGCGTCCACCCGCTGGGCCGCTCGGCCTCGCACCTGATCGGCTTCAGCGACACCGGCGGGCGCGGCCTGGCCGGGGTGGAGCGCTCGTTCGACCAGGCCATCCGCGACGCCGGCCGCCAGGGCGGCTCGGTGCCGCTGTCGATCGACCTGCGCGTCCAGGGCGCGCTGGAGAACGAGCTGCGCGCCGCCGCGATCGCCCAGAACGCCAACGGCGCGGTCGGCATCGTCACCAACGTGCACACCGGCGAGATCCTGGGCATGGCGTCGTGGCCCGACTACGACCCGAACGTGCCGGGCGGCGCCTCCGACAACGAGCGCCTGAACCGCGCCGCCGCGTCGGTCTACGAGATGGGCTCGACCTTCAAGGTGTTCACCGTGGCCATGGGCCTGGACACCGGCGCGGCCTCGCTGACCTCGACCTTCGACGCCGGCGCGCCGATGAAGATCGGCAGCCGCTCGATCCACGACTCCCACGCCGAGAACCGGGTGATGACGCTGGAGGAGGTGTTCATGCACTCCTCCAACATCGGCACCTCGAAGCTGGCCCTGACCATGGGCGGCGACACCATGGTCCGCTACTTCGACAGCCTCGGCCTGCTGGCCCCGGCCCCGGTCGAGCTGATCGAGTCCGCCCGCCCGATCGTGCCGCGCAAGTGGGACCAGAACACCGTCGCCTCGACCTCGTTCGGCCACGCCATCTCGGTCAGCCCGCTGGCCCTGACCGCGGCCATGGGCGCGATCGGCAACGGCGGCGAGTACGTGCCGCTGACCCTGAAGAAGCTGAAGCCGGACGAGCAGCCGCAGGGCCGCCAGGTCGTTTCGGGCGCCACCTCGCGCGCCATGCTGGACCTGATGCGCCTGAACGTGGTGCGCGGCACCGGCACCCACGCCAACGCGCCGGGCCTGCGGGTCGGCGGCAAGACCGGCTCGGCGGAAAAAGTCATCGGCGGCCGCTACGAGCGCTCGCGCCTGGTGTCGTCCTTCGCCGCCTTCTTCCCGACGGACGGCGCGCTCGAGGACGACCGCTACTTCGTGCTGATCCTGCTGGACGAGCCGAAGGGCAACGCCGAGACCTACGGCCTGCGCACCGGCGGCTGGACGGCCGCCCCGGTCGCCGGCCGGGTGATCGACCGCATCGCGCCGCTGCTGGGCGTCGACCGCCGCGCGGACCCGTGGACCACCGCCACCGGCGACAAGCTGCCGATCAGCGAGATCGAAAGCGGGGCCGGTCAGTGAGCGCGCGGCGGCTGTCCGACATCCTGCGCCGGGACCTGGCGGTCGATCCGCTGATCACCGGCGTCACGGCCGACAGCCGCAAGGTGGGCGAGGGCACGCTGTTCGTCGCCCTGCCGGGTACGCGCGCCGACGGCCGCCTCTTCATCCCCCAGGCCCTGGGCCAGGGCGCCGCCGCCGTGCTGGCGCCTGAAGACACGCCCGAAGGAGCCGCGCCGGTGCTGGTGCGCTCGGGCGACGTGCGCCGCGCCTATGCGCTGGCCGCGCGGGCCTTCTACGGCGACCAGCCGCGCACCTGCGTGGCGGTCACCGGCACCAACGGCAAGACCTCGGTCGCCACCTTCTGCCGCCAGATCTGGACCCGGCTGGGCCGTCACGCCGCCAGCATGGGCACTCTGGGCGTGGTCGCCGGCGAAGACACCGCCCTGACCGGCCCCGGCCTGACCAGCCCCGACGCCGCCGACGCCGCGCGCCTGACCGCCGAGCTGGCCCAGATGGGCGTCACCCACCTGGCGCTGGAGGCCTCCTCGCACGGGGTGGAGCAGCGCCGGCTGGACGGCCTCGCCTTGACCGCGGCCGGCTTCACCAACCTGACCCAGGACCACCTGGACTATCACGGCACCATGGAGGCCTACCGGGCCGCCAAGCTGCGCCTGTTCGAGGCCCTGCTGCCGCGCGGGCGCACCGCCGTGCTGAACGCCGACAGCGACGCCTACAACGCCTTCGCCGCCGCCGGCATCGTCGCCGGCCAGTCGATCTACTCGGTCGGCGAGCGCGGCCGGAACCTGTCGCTGGTCTCGCGCCGGCCGACGCCGGAGGGCCAGCGCCTGCAGATCGACGCCGACGGGCGGCTCTACGACATCCTGCTGCCGCTGGCCGGCGGCTTCCAGGCCTCGAACGCCCTGGTCGCCGCGGGCCTTTGCGTGGCCTCGGGCGAGAAGGTCGAGGACGTGCTGGGCGCGCTGGAACGCCTGCAGGGCGCGCGCGGCCGGCTGGAGCATGTCGGGTCGAGCCGCAGCGGCGGCGAGGCCTATGTCGACTACGCCCACACCCCCGACGGCCTGGAGACCGTGCTGAAGGCGCTGCGCCCGCACACCTCGGGCCAGCTGATCGTGGTGTTCGGCTGCGGCGGCGACCGCGACCGCGGCAAGCGCCCGATCATGGGCGAGATCGCCCAGCGCCTGGCCGACGTGGCCATCCTGACCGACGACAACCCCCGCTCCGAAGACCCCGGCGCCATCCGCGCCGAGGTGAAGAAGGGCGCGCCCAAGGCGGTCGAAGTGGGCGATCGCCGCACCGCGATCCGCGAGGCGGTGGGCGCCCTGCGACAAGGAGACGTCCTCGTTGTCGCCGGAAAAGGCCACGAGCAGGGTCAAATTGTCGGCGAAACCGTCTATCCCTTCGACGACGCGACCGAGATCGCGCGCGCCTTGAAGGGGGAGCCTGCATGACCGCCCAGCCGCTGTGGACGGCCGACGAAGTGCTTGAGGCCACCGGCGGCCAGCTGGACGGGCAGGGTTTCGAAGCCCAGGGCGTCACCTTCGACAGCCGCGAAGTCGAGCCCGGCGACATCTTCGTCGCCCTGGCCGGCGAGCGCGACGGCCATGACTTCGCAGCCATGGCGTTCGAGAAGGGCGCCGCCGCGGCCATCGTCTCCCGCCCGGTCGAGGGCGGCTCGACCATCCTGGTCCCCGACACCCTGAAGGCGCTGGAAGCGCTGGGCGCCTACGCCCGCGACCGCGCCCCGCAGGTGCGCCGCGGCGCCGTCACCGGCTCGGTCGGCAAGACCAGCGTGACCCAGGCGATCCGCGCGGGCCTGGCCCTGGCCGGCCCGGCCCACAGCTCGATCAAGTCGTTCAACAACCACATCGGCGTGCCCCTGACGCTCGCCCGCATGCCGCGTGACGTGGAACGCGCCGTGTTCGAGATCGGCATGAACCACGCCGACGAGATCCGGCCGCTGTCGAAGATGGTGCAGCCGCACGCCGCCTGCGTGACCACGGTCGGCCCGGTGCACACCGAGACCTTCCCGGACGGCGAGGCGGGCGTGGCCCGCGCCAAGGCGGAGATCTTCGAAGGCCTCGGCCCCGGCGGCGTGGCCATCGTCAACGCCGACAACGCCTGGTTCGACATGCTCAAGCAGTCGGCCCTGCACGTCGGCGCGCGGGTCATGACCTTCGGCGTCGACGAGACCGCCGACGCCTGCCTGCTGGACTTCAAGGCCTTCGACGGCGGCGCGCGGGTGCGCGCCCGCGTATGGGGCCACGAGCACGACTTCACCCTGCGCCAGTCGGGTCACCACTGGGGCCTGAACAGCATGGCCGTCCTGCTGATGCTGGACGCGCTGGACGTCTCCGTGGAGACGGGGATCGCCGCCCTGTCCGAGTTCGAGCCGCTGGCCGGCCGCGGGCAGGAGAAGCGCGTGCGCGTCGAGGGCGGCGTCTTCACCCTGGTGGACGAGAGCTACAACGCCAACCCGCTGTCCATGCGCGCGGCCTTCCGCAGCCTGGGCGTGCGCGAGGTGGGCGAGGGCCGTCGCATCGTCGTCGCCACCGACATGCTGGAGCTCGGGACCGAGGCCGCCGACCACCACGCGTCGCTCGCCGGGCCGCTGGCCGAAGCGAACGTGGACCTGGTGTTCTGCGCCGGCCCGAACATGAAGCACCTGTGGAACGCCCTGCCGGAAAGCCGGCGCGGCGCCTGGGCCGAGACGGCCGCAGAGCTCGCCCCCAAGGTCGTCGAGGCCGTTAAGGCCGGCGACGTGGTGGTCGTGAAAGGATCCAACGGTTCGCGCGCCGGCCTGGTGGCCAGGGCGCTGGCGAACGTCGAAGTCGCCGGGCGGGAGATGGCCTGATGTTTTATCTGCTGTACGAGCAGTACTCCGGGCTGGCCGACGCCTGGCCGCTGATCAACCTGCTGAAGTACCTGACGGTCCGCGTCGGGCTGGCGCTGGTCACGGCCTGGATCGTGGCCGTGGCCATGGGCTCGCGCTTCATCAATTACATGCGCGCCCGCCAGGGCAAGGGCCAGCCGATCCGCACCGACGGGCCGGAAAGCCACCTGCTGACCAAGAAGGGCACGCCCACCATGGGCGGCCTGATGATCCTGGCCGGCGTGCTGGTCTCCACCCTGCTGTGGGCGGACCTGACCAACATCCAGGTCTGGGTCGTGCTGCTGGTCACCTCCAGCTACGGCGTGCTCGGCTTCATGGACGACTACGCCAAGGTCACGAAACAGACCTCGGCCGGCCTGACCAGCCTGCAGAAGCTGTTCTTCCAGTTCCTGATCGCCTTCGTGGCGGTGGCCAGCCTGATCCTGCTGGCCCCGGCCTCGCCCTCGTCGCCGGGCCTCGAGACCTCGGTGGCCTTCCCGTTCGTGAAGACCTTCCTGGTCAACCTGGGCTGGTTCTACATCGCCTTCGGGGCGATCGTGATCGCCGGCTTCTCCAACGCGGTGAACCTGACCGACGGCCTGGACGGCCTGGCCATCGTGCCGGTGATGATGGCCGCCGCCGCCTTCGGCATCATCAGCTACCTAGTCGGCAACTTCGTCTTCGCCAACTACCTGCAGGTCCACTTCGTCCCGGGCTCGGGCGAGCTGGCGGTGATCTGCGCCTCGCTGATCGGCGCGGGCATGGGCTTCCTCTGGTACAACGCTCCGCCGGCCAAGATCTTCATGGGCGACACCGGTTCGCTGGCCCTGGGCGGCGCGCTCGGCGCCATGGCCGTGGCCACCAAGCACGAGCTGGTGCTGGTGCTGGTCGGCGGCCTGTTCGTGGCCGAGGCGCTCTCGGTCATGATCCAGGTCGGCTACTTCAAGCTGACCAAGAAGCGCGTCTTCCTGATGGCCCCGATCCACCACCACTTCGAGAAGCTGGGCTGGCCGGAGTCGACCGTGGTGATCCGCTTCTGGATCGTCTCGGCCATGATGGCGCTGATCGGCCTGGCCACGCTCAAGATCCGGTAGAGCCAGTGATCCCCGTCCGTGGTTTCGAGGGCCGGCGTGTCGCCGTGTTCGGGCTCGGTCGCACCGGGCTGACGGCGGCGCGCGCCCTCAAGGCGGGCGGCGCCGAGCCGGTGCTCTGGGACGAGAAGGCCCCCGCGCGCGAGCAGGCGGCCGCCGAAGGCTTTGCGGTCGAGGACCTGAAGACGGCCGACTGGTCGTCCTTCGCCGCCTTCCTCCTGTCGCCCGGCGTGCCCCTGACCCATCCCACGCCCCACTGGACGGTCGAGAAGGCGAAGGCCGCCGGCGTCGAGATCGTCGGCGACATGGAGCTGTACGCCCGCACCGTGGCGCTGGCCCCGGCCCACAAGCGGCCCAAGACCGTCGCCATCACCGGCACCAACGGCAAGTCCACGACCACCGCCCTGATCGGCTGGGTGCTGAAGCAGGCCGGGCGCGACGCGCGCATCGGCGGCAACATCGGCGTGGGCGTGCTGGGCCTGGAGGACATGCACGCCGGCGCGGTCTACGTGCTGGAGACCTCGTCCTACCAGCTGGACCTGACCTCGACCTTCAAGCCGGACGTGTCGGTCCTGCTCAACCTGTCGCCCGACCATCTGGACCGCCACGG
The DNA here is from genome assembly GCF_010975005.1 of Caulobacter sp. 17J65-9. GTDB lineage: Bacteria > Pseudomonadota > Alphaproteobacteria > Caulobacterales > Caulobacteraceae > 17J80-11. The sequence goes on from NZ_JAAIVC010000030.1 coordinate 11,539, forward strand.
CGGCATGGACGGCTATGTCGACGCCAAGCGCCGGATCTTCCAGAGCCAGGCCGCGGGAGACAGCGCTGTCATCGGCGTCGACGATCCCTGGTGCCGCCAGATCTGCACCGAGCTGATGGCCGCGGGCGGCCGCACCGTGCGCCCCATCTCCGCCGGGACGACGGTCGGCCGCGGCGTCTATGCGCTGGGCGGCGTGCTCTACGACGCCACCGGCCACTCGGCCGTCGAGGTCGCCGACCTGACCCGCGCGCGTTCGCTGCCGGGCCGTCACAACTGGCAGAACGCGGCCGCCGCCTACGCCGCCGTGCGCGCGCTGGACCTCTCGGTCGAAGAAGCGGTCGAAGGCCTGATGAGCTTCCCGGGCCTGGCGCACCGGATGGAGGAGGTGGGACGCCTCGGGCGGGTCCGCTTCATCAACGATTCCAAGGCCACCAACGCCGACGCCGCGCGTCAGGCCATGTCCAGCTATCCCAAGTTCTGGTGGATCGCCGGCGGCCGGGCCAAGGAGGGCGGCATCGACGATCTGGCCGACCTCTTCGGCCGCGTCGAGCGCGCCTACCTGGTGGGCGAGTCCGCTCCGGACTTCGCCGGCACGCTCAACGACCACGCGCCCTGGACCATCAGCGGCGACATCGAAAGCGCCGTGATGCAGGCCTACGCCGACGCGGCTTCCGCGGGCGAAGAGGCCGTGGTGCTGCTGTCGCCGGCCTGCGCCTCCTTCGACCAGTTCGCCGACTTCGAGCAGCGCGGCGAAGCCTTCCGCTCGGCCGTGCTCGGCCTGGGCGCCGCCCCCGCTGAAGGAACCCGCGCGTGAGCGGCCACTACAGCCACACCTTCCAGCGCACCGACCGCTCGGCGCTGGCCGTCTGGTTCTGGACGGTCGACCGCTACCTGCTGGGCGCCATCGGCATCCTGATCTTCGTCGGCGTGGCCCTGTCCTTCGCGTCGAGCCCCGCCGCCGCGCACCGCATCGGCATGTCGCATCCGTTCCACTTCGCCCTGCGCCAGGCGATCTTCGCCACCATCGCGACGGGGATCCTGGTCGGGACGTCGATGATGTCGCCCAAGGGCGTGCGCCGGGTGGCCGTGGTGATCTACGCGCTCGCCATCATCAGCATGCTGTCGCTGCCCTTCGTCGGCCACGCCGCCAAGGGCGCCACGCGCTGGATCCAGCTCGGGCCGTTCAGCCTGCAGCCGTCGGAATTCCTCAAGCCCGCCCTGATCACGCTGGCCGCCTGGATGTTCGCCGAAGGCCAGAGAGGCGAGGGCGTGCCCGGCGTGTCGATCGCCTTCGGCTTGTACCTGACCGCCGTGGCCCTGTTGCTGATCCAGCCGGACATCGGCCAGACCGTGCTGATCACCGTGGCCTTCATGGCCGCCTTCTTCATGGCCGGCGTGCCGGTGAAGTGGATCCTGGGCTTAGGGACCATCGCCGTCGGCGGCCTGGTCTCGACCTACTTCCTGTTCGACCACGTGGCCGCGCGCGTTCAGAAGTTCCTGTCGCCGGACAAGGCCGACACCCACCAGATCGACCGCGCCTCGGAAGCCATCGCGGCGGGTGGCCTGTTCGGCCGCGGCCCGGGCGAGGGCGTCATGAAGCGCCACGTGCCCGACCTGCACACCGACTTCATCTACTCGGTCGGCGCCGAGGAGTTCGGCCTGATCTTCTCGTTGTTCCTGATCGGCCTGTTCGGCTTTATCGTGGTGCGCGGCCTGTACAAGGCGATGCGCCTGTCCGACCCGTTCGAGCAGGTGGCCGCGGCCGGCCTGTTCGTGCTGTTCGCCCAGCAGGCCATCATCAACGTGGCCGTGAACCTGAACCTGATCCCCACCAAGGGCATGACCCTGCCCTTCATCTCCTACGGCGGCTCCTCCATGCTGGCCATGGGACTGACGCTCGGTCTGGCGCTGGCGCTGACCCGCCGGCGGCCGGGCGCCTACTCCCACGCCGAGGGCCTCTCCAGCGCAGGCGCATTCTCGTGACCCGAACCTCCAAGATCGCGGTCGTCGCCGCCGGCGGCACCGGCGGCCACATGTTCCCGGCCGAAGCCCTGGCCCGCGAGCTGATCGAACGCGGCTGGCGCGTCGTGCTGGCCACCGACAGCCGCGGCGACCAGTACGCCCACGCCTTCCCGGCCGAGAAGCGCATCGCGCTGAACGCGGCGACCTACAAGCCGGGCGATCCCGTAGGCATGGTCCGCGCCGGGCTGAAGATCGCCCAGGGCGTCATGCAGGCCCGCACCGCCTTCAAGCGCATCGATCCGGCCGTGGTCGTGGGCTTCGGCGGCTATCCGTCGGTGCCGGCCCTGGTGGCGGCGCGCCAGCAGAAGCGCCCGACCATCATTCACGAGCAGAATGCGGTGCTGGGCCGCTCCAACCGCGCGCTGGCCGCCAAGGTCTCGGCGGTGGCCTGCGCCTTCCCGATTCTGGAGAAGGCCTCGCCGGCGGTGAAGGCCAAGGTCGAGGTCGTCGGCAACCCGGTCCGCCCGGACATCCGCGCGCTGTACGACCGGCCCTACGCGGCCCCGACCGACCGCATCCGCCTGCTGGTCACCGGCGGCAGCCAGGGCGCGCGCCTGCTGTCCGAAACCGTGCCGGCCGCCATCGCCCAGCTGGCCGAGCCGATCCGCAACCGCCTGAAGGTCGACCAGCAGACCCGCCCGGAGTCGCTGGACACGGCGCGCGCCATCTATGCCGACGCCGCTGTCGAAGCTCACGTCGCCCCCTTCTTCCGGGAAATGGCCCAGCGCCTGGAGCAGGCCCACCTGGTGATCGGCCGCTCCGGCGCCTCGACCTGCTGCGAGCTGGCGGTGGCCGGCCTGCCCTCGGTGCTGGTGCCGCTGAAGATCGCCGCCGACGACCACCAGACCTACAACGCCAAACTGCTCTCCGACGCCGGCGCCGCCGCCGTGCTGTCCGAGGACGAGCTGACCGTCGACAGCCTGGCCAACCTGCTGCAGCGCCTGCTGTCCGACCCCGAAGGCCTGGTCCGCCGCGCCGCCGCCGCTCGCTCGGTGGCCGTGCCCGACGCCGCCCAGAAGCTGGCCGACCTCGTGGAGCGCGTGGTCGGGTGAGGCTCATCTCCTCCCCTGCGAAGCGGGGGAGGGGGACCACGCGTAGCGTGGTGGAGGGGGTGAGTCGGCGCAGGACGTATCTCCGCTGAGGGCAGCCGGAGTGGGACTGTTCAATGTCCGCTTTCCACCCAAAGCAGATATTCAGCAGGCCCTACAATTCACCGGGGACGCGTCGCGGCCGTCGGCGAGCGCCGGTACCCCCTTTAGCCGGGGCGGCCCACTAAAGCCCGACGAAGTGACATCAACCGCTCTCCGAACCACTGCAGGTTCAGCCTCATATGCAGCGTGGTTGGGTCCGTCTCATCGAACTCGATTGGGCCAGTTGAACCATGCTGCAGACCAACAAAGACGCCGATCGGCTTACCCTTCACCGTCGTGATGAAATTCACGACCTGCCAGTCTGCTTGGAGCGACTGCTGCAGGTGCCCGCGTGCCGGCCCGGAATCGTCGAGCGCACGGACAGCGTGCCAATCTTCCCTTAGGACCTTTATCGCGCCCTGTGCTTGCCCCAACTCAAGGGCGCGGAGGTACAGTTCTCCCTCCGAGTAGTCTTGCTTTACTGCCAATATCCGATCCGCTAGCGCGAATTCGCCAGGGATTGCGATTTCGACAGGGACGAACACGTTTAAAATATTGCTCAGCTTCTGAAACCTGCGGCCATCGAAGAACGCGATCTCATAGGCCCCGCCGTAGAATTTTTTTAGACCTTCACCGTTTGACACCTCCTCCCCCAGCAGTGCCCCGCAAATGCAAAGTCCCGTGGATATCGCCATGCCACCGCGCGAGACTTCACCCGCCGCAACCATCTGCTCCATTCGCCCCAGGAGTGATTTAAGATCATGCTCACCCGAACCTGCAATGTGAATAGTCTGAACGGATGAGGTATCGGCCCGCAATGCTCCCAAACCAAAGGTGCCGATAACATTATTTTCAGCATCGTAGTGAGCGCCGACGACTGACACGCGCGCGAGATAGGCAGCATCCAGGGTGCTGAAAAACTCGTTCAATGCACTCAATGAAACGTTGGCGTTTCCGAAGCGCTCCTTCAAAGCCAACGCGATCTCTGTCGCAACGCCTCCGCTACCCGCAAAAGCGACTGCCAGATGGTCGCCGACGAGCATCAACTTCTGTGCCAAGCCCGCGAGCACGGTGCCGTCGCTCGAAACAGGAACGGACTCAGCCGTTGCTCCGGTCGGAACCCCCACGTCGGGCTTCGGAACCCCTTGATGTGAAACGACGAGATCAGCCACTACGATTGGGGCATTGTCCCGTCTGAGCGCTGCAACGAGCGTCATGTGAGAGCTTTCCGATCCGATTGCGGTGCGAACAGGTGGCACTCTACCGTGACGGTAGCCGATCCGATCACAGGTGAAGGCAAACTCGTCTAGCTGTACGTTCGCTTTCCCCCAAAGCAGACATTTGCGGTTCGCCCTCGACCACGCTTCGTGTGGTCCGCCTTCCCTGCGGCGCTTCGCTTGCAAGGGGAGGAGAGGGGCAGACGCGACCACGGGCAGCAAATCTGGTGCGGCCGGCCTAGCTGGCCGAGCGGCGGCGGGCTGCACTCGGCCGGGCGCCCGCCTACTTCGGCGGAACCTGCGCCAGCACGGACCGACCCGGCTCGGCTTGGTCGATGCGCCAGCCCGGCGCGAGCTCCAGGGTCCAGCCTGGTCCTGAAATTCGGTCCGGCGTCTGGGCGGTCGGGGCGGCGACCGTGAGGCTGCCCCAGCCGTCGTCGATCAGCGCGCCTTTCTCCGCCTGTAGCACGCCCCAGCGGTCCGCCACGCGCAGGGTCGGATAGACCGTGCCCTCCGGCGGCAGCGGGAAGAGGTTCTGCGGATTGAAGGAGATGTTCATCTCCTTCAGCGGCAGGCGAAGCGTCGGGCCGGTCACCAGCGCCGCGTGCCAGGCGGACGCCTGTTGCTGGTGCAGTTCGTGCCGGCGGGCCTCGTCGGCAGCCACCTCTTCGTAGGCGTAGCGCCGGCGCGCCTCTTCGATCGGGCTGGGCTGCACGCCGGCGGCCTGGGCGAGCAGGCGTCCGAGGTCGCGAGGCTCCGTCGCGCCGCGCAGCCGGACACGCCAGCTGGGGTCAGTCCGGTCCAGCAGCAGGCCGTAGGCCGGGCCCGACGTGTAGGCGAAGCTGCGGACGAACGACTCCGCGTGCTCGGCGGCGCTCAGCTGCTCGACCGCCGTGGCCGCGGGGTCGCGCCGTCCGCTGAGGACCGCGCCGGTGTATTCCGCCAGCCCTTCGTTGAGCTCGAGCTGGTTTTCGAGATCGGCCGCGTCGCTCGCCAGGCCGCGTCGCTGCTGGCGGAAGGCGAGGGCGTCGGCGACGGCCTGTTTGCGCGAGGCCTCGTCCGGGGCGGCGAGGGCGGCGGCCAGCGCGCGCCACTCCATCCGCAACCAGGTGCGCCCTTCCGGCGTGGCCAGATGCGCCGGCGCGGGAGACGCGGCGGCGAAGCCCAGCGTCTTCTGGATGCGGTGCCAGGCCTCGTGCATCAGCAGGGCCGCGCGGGCGTGCTCGTCCTGCGGCAGCGGCGCCAAGACCATGGTCCAGGTGATCCCGTCGAACGCGACGGCGGTGTTGGCCGCGCCGATCTCCGGCGGCAGCGTGCCCACGAACAGCCCGCCGGCCGGGCGAAGGGCGCCTCCGGTTCCGGCCTGGCTGGCGACGATCTCCCGCGTCTTCGGGTCGACCAGCATCAGCGGACCGCAGAGCGTTTCGCCCCAGAGCCGTCCGCCGTCGGCCCGGCAAAGCGCGTCGAACTGCGCGATCGCCTCGGCCGCGCCGTTCGGCGGCGAAGCCTGGGCGACCGCCTGGCCGGAGCACAGCGTGGTCGCGATCGCCGCCCAGAGCCAGATCCGTCGCATGCGTGTCGAAACCTTTGTTCCCTGCGCATTTAGCTCGGCGGTGCGCGCCTTCGCCAGCCCGGCGCGGGGACGTCGGCCGAGGGCGGGCGCCATCGCTCGCGCGGTGCTGGCTTGACTATATTTCGACATTTAGCTAAATGTCGATGCGTTGACTTCGCAAAGCTCCACCACCCGTCGGCCGGCGCCTTCGCCCCGGCCGGGCGCCCTCGTGCGCCTGATCCAGAGAGGACGACCCGCCATGTTCCGCCGCCTGACCGAGTCCGCGTCCCGAACCCGTCCGCTGCTCGCCGCCGGCCTCGCCCTGTGCCTCGCGGCCTTCGGCGGGAGCGCCGGCGCGCAGGCGCCCGCCACGACGCCCGAGCCGGCCCTGTGGGTCGTCCGCGACGCGGACACCACCATCTACCTGTTCGGGACCATGCACCTGCTGCGCGCCTCGACCCAGTGGCGCAGCGCCAAGGTGGACGCGGCCCTCGACGGCGCGTCCAGGCTGGTGATGGAGGTCGCTGACCCGGACGACACCGCCGAGGTGGCGCCGCTGGTGCGCCAATACGGCCTCTCGCCCGACCGGCCGCTGTCCAGCCTGCTCGACGCCAAGGAGACGGCGACGCTCGACGCGGCCGCCCGCACCATCGGCGTTTCGGCGGCGCAGCTGGACGGCCTGCGTCCGTGGCTGGCCGCCATCACCCTGGCCGGCGCGCCGGTGATCAAGGCCGGGTTCGACCCGAACTCCGGGGCTGAGCGCGTGCTGCGCGCCCGCGCCGCGGCCCTGGGGCTGCCGGTCGCCGGGCTGGAGACGCCGGCCGAGCAGATCCGCATCTTCTCGGGCTTTCCGGAGGCGGGCCAGCTGAGCTTCCTGCGCCGGACCCTGAACGAGTTCGAGGCCCCCACGGCGCGTACCGACGCCCTGATCCAGGCCTGGGCTGCGGGCGACCTGCCCTCGGTCGAGGCGCTGGCTGTAGCCCCGCTGCGGCAGGAGAGCGAGGTGCTGTACCAGACCCTGCTGGTGAAGCGGAACGAGAACTGGACGGGCCAGATCCACGCCATGCTGGACCAGCCCGGCACGGTGTTCGTCGCCGTCGGCGTGATGCACCTGGTGGGGCCGGACAGCGTGCCGGCCATGCTGAGCGCCGAGGGCGTGGACGTGCGCCGGCAGTGAGCGCCCGCTAACCCACGCTCGCCCGCGCGACGTCGCACTCTTCGCAACCCGCCGCCGGGCCGTGCAGGAAGGCCAGCGGCTCGGCCCGCAGCCGCTCGACGGCGATCCGGACCACGTCCTGCGCCCGCATCAGCCGGGCGTGGGCGTGGCCGACCGGGCCCTCCGCCTGCAGGCCCTCGACCTCCAGCCACTCGTCCATCCGGGCGAAGCCTTCGCAGCAGTGGTCGGGCTCGCGGTAGTCGACCGGCTTCGGCTGCCCGTCCCGCAGGACGGTGAAGCGCCGCGGCACGCCGTAGGGGACGCGCGCGACGGCCTCGGCCAGGTGCAGGGTGGTGTTGGCGTCGTGCCCCACGCCCAGCAGCAGCACCTGGCCGTCCAGGTCGTGGACCCGCCCGATCGGGCTGTCGGGGCCGTGCGGCGGGATCGGCGGCGGCCCGCGGGTGATCGCCTCGGCCAGCGGCCCGAGCGCGGCGCAGGCGGCGTAGTGGCGGCTGCGGACCACGCCGGGCAGCGTGCGGAAGAGCTCCGGCGTGGCGCCGAGATCGCTGCCCGCGGGCGTCGTGTCGGGATCGAACGGGTCGTCGTCGCGGTCGGTGAAGGACGGCAGCACCAGCGTCCCCTCCGGCCCCAGCGCCAGGCGCAGCCCCTCGATCAGGCCGGCGGGGCCGCCCTCGACCGGGCGCACCTGCCGAAAGGCGGTGTGGACCAGCAGCACGCCGCCCTTGCGCACGCCCAGGGCGGCGAGCTGGTCGGCGATCTCGGACGGGCGGAAGGTGCGGCCGGGCATGCCTGCTTTCGTCGGGGCCGGCGGCGGCCCGGACTAGAGCCTTACCACACCACGCATCTCCGCTCGGCCGGCCGGACCATGGCCGAGCCCTTGCGGCAGGCGAACGCCTTGGCGAAGGCGGGCATGTTGGCCAGCGGCCCGTTCACCCGGAAGCTCGCCGGCGCGTGGTTGTCCAGGCGCGCATAGGCCTCGCGCTGCACCGTGCAGCGGCTCTGGGCGTAGGCGATGAAGAAGCGCTGGGCGCGGGTGAAGCCCGCCTTGTCGCGCTGCCCCATCCGCGGCCCCAGGGCGCGGACCAGCGCGTCGTAGGCGAAGTTCACGCCGCCCAGGTCGGCCACGTTCTCCGAGAAGGTCCGCTCGCCGTTCAGGCGGGCGCCTCCGCCGAGATCGACCTCGTTCGCCTGCTTGATCAGGCACTGGGCGCGCTGGTCGTGCGCGCTGGCGTCGGCGGCGGTCCAGATGTCGTGGCCCTCGCCCTCGGCGTCGTAGTCGTGGTTTTCCAGGACGTGGGTGACCTCGTGCCCGACCAGGGCGCCGTAGCCGCCCATACGCAGTTCCGGCGAGGCGTCTTCGTCGTACCGCGGCGGCGTCAGGCCGGCCGCCGTCAGGATGATCGAATTGGTGAAGACGTCGGGATAACCGTTGGGAACGGTCAGGCGCGCGACGGCCAGGCCCGGCGCGACGTCCGGATAGACCATGATCTCCCAGGACTCGCGGGTGCGCGGCTCGTTCACCCGAGCCCAGGCGCGCTTCTCCTGGAAGCCGCGGGTGGCCATCACGTTGTCGAAGAAGTTCGTCGCCGACATCGGATCGGCGCCGGTCGCGGGCCACGCGTCCGGGAAGCCGACCTTGATCGACAGCGCGTCGATCTTCTTGCGGGTCGCCGCGCGCGCGGAGGGGGACAGCCAGGTCATGCCGTCGACGGAGTCGGCGATCTGGCCGCGGACCTGATGGACGATGGTCTTGGCGCCGCCGCGCGCCTGCACGCCGATGAAGCGGGTCGAGTACTGCCGCGACAGCTCAACGCCCATGCCCTTGATGGTCTCGACCTCGCATTCGTCGGCCCGCGACGCGCGCGGCTCGTCGAGGTAGGCGGCCGCGAAGCGGGCCTGCTCCTCGCGCATGGCGCCCGGCAGGGCCGGCGTCACGGTGTCGAGCAGGCGCCAGCGCAGGTAGGCCTTCAGATCGCGCATCGACCACTGCGCCAGGCCGTCGTTCACGGCCTTGAGGTACTTCGGCGAGGTGACGTTCATCGGCCGGCCGGCCGGCTGTCCGACGGCCTTCAGGTAGTCCGCCCAGGCGAAGTTCGGATAGTTCCGCGCCAGGGCGGCCGGATCGATCGGGTTGTTGCTGATCGACGGATCGAAACGTTCGGCGAAGGACAGCGAGACGCGCGCCATCGCCTTCTCCATCGCCACGATCCGCTCGGCCTGACGGTTCGCCTCGCCGCGCTCGACGCCGGAGCTCGCCAGCATGGCGGCGACGTGGCCCCTGTAGCTCGCGATCACCGCCGCCGCTTCGGCGCCGTCGTCGCGATAGGTCCCGCGCGGCAGCCCGAACGCCCCCTGGTGGATCTCGCCGCGGAAGCGCGATTTGTCGGCCGGATCCGGCTCGCCGGAATAGCGGAAGAAGGCGCGCACGCCGCGCGCGTGCAGGCTCTGCAGCACGGTCGCGAAGTCCGCGCGGGTCTCGACGCCGTCGATCCGGCCCAGCCACCCCTGGAGGGAGGCTTGGGCGAGCCTGTCGGCCTGGTCGCCGCCGGCCATGCAGGACGCGTAGAACACCTGCAGCCGGTCGACCTCGGGGTCCTTCGCCAGGCTCCGGTCGGTCAGCAGCGCCGTCATCGCGGCCCGGTTCTGGGCGCTGGCCGCCTCTTCGGCCAGGGCCACGTAATTGCGGTCGGTCGGCTCGCCGGTCTTCGCCATCCAGCCGCCGCAGACGTACTGGTAGAAGTCGGTGCACGGGTCGGCGCTTCGGTCGAAGGTCGAGGTGTCGAGCGGGCTCAGGACCGGCTCGGCGGGCGGTTTGCTCATCGCCTGCGACCCGCCCAAGATCAGAAGCGACGTCGCCAGTCCCGCGGCGACCACGACCTGAAATTTGCGAGACACGGCGACCTCCCCCGAAAGACGCGCGACTGCGGGCGTCTACGCAGCCCCGTGATGACGATCAGACGCCGCATCGCGCGGCCGGACGATCACCTTCGGGCGGCAAAGATTGATCGAACGGTGTTCCGCTGTAACGTGAATTCCTCGACACGTTCCCTAGCCGCGACGAAGCGAGTCCTCCGCGCGCCGAAAGCGGCGCTGTCTGCGCTCAGTCCAGGATGGCCTCGACGCCCATGCGGTCGAGCTGCGCCAGGTGGTCCTTCATGGTCTTGAGCTGCTCGGGCGAATGCCCGGTCCAGTCGGCGACCTCGCCGACCACCCGCAGCGGATCGCGGGTGCGATAGGACCTCGTCGGATTGCCCGGGAATTTCTTGTCGGTCAGGTTGGGATCGTCCTCGAACGGGCCGGTCGGCTCGACGAGGTAGATCCGCCCCTGGCCTTCCCCCTGGGCCAGCTCCGCGCCCCAGACGGCCGCGTCGAGCGTGGCGGTCAGATAGACGAAGGCCGCCACCTTTCGCTTGCCGTAGTTGGAGGCGTAGCCGGGGCTGATCAGGTCGCCCGCCTTCAGATCCGCCTTGGTGCCGTGGAAGAACGGCTGTGCGCTGGTCATAGGATGGGCCCCCTGAAAATGCGGGACCGGCGGTCCCGCGCGTCGAGGCGTCATAAGCTGCGCATAATTCGCGGCCCGCCAATTCTTGAACTCAGGTTTTTTGCGCCCAAATCCCTGTCAGGCGGGGCGCTGAGGCTTCGCGCCCTCTATCGCCCGCCGGGGCGGAGAGGGGCCGCGACGAGGGGCCGCGAAATTTCGGACGCGCGCCTGCTTCCGTGTAGCGGAACAGGCCGGTAGTGAAGTTGCGATGATCGCGCGCTCGAAACTTCGCCCCACTCCCTTTGAAATCGGCCCGGTGCACTTCGTCGGCATCGGCGGCATCGGCATGAGCGGCATCGCCGAGATCATGCTGAAGATCGGCTATTCGGTGACCGGCTCCGACGCCAAGGCCTCGGCCAACACCGAGCGGCTCGAAAAGCTGGGCGCCAAGATCTTCGTCGGCCACGCGAGCGAGCACGTCGGCGACGTCTCGGCCGTGGTCTATTCGACCGCCGTGAAGCCGGACAACCCGGAGATGGTGGCCGCCCGCGAGCGCCGCATCCCGCTGGTGCGCCGCGCCGAGATGCTGGCCGAGCTGATGCGGCTGCAGTTCTCGATCGCGGTGGGCGGCACGCACGGCAAGACCACCACCACCTCGATGGTCGCCTGCCTGCTGGACGCCGGCGGGCTGGATCCGACCGTGGTCAACGGCGGCATCATCAACGCCTACGGCACCAACGCCAAGGTCGGCGACGGCGACTGGATCGTGGTCGAGGCCGACGAGAGCGACGGCAGCTTCCTGCGCCTGAAGTCGACGGTCGCCATCGTCACCAACATCGACGCCGAGCACCTGGACCACTGGGGCGACTTCGAGGCGATGAAGAAGGGCTTCCGCGACTTCGTGGAGAACATCCCCTTCTACGGCTTCGCGGCCGTCTGCCTGGACCACCCCGAGGTGCAGAACCTGGTCGCCCAGGTCGAGAACCGCCGGCTGATCACCTACGGCATCAATCCGCAGGCCGAGGTGCGCGCCACCAAGGTCGAGATGGGCCCCGACGGCTGCCAGTTCGACGTGGTCATCAGCCCGCGCGACCGCGATCCGATCACGCTGCGCGACGTGGCGCTGCCGATGGCCGGCTGGCACAACGTCTCCAACTCCCTGGCGGCCATCGCCGTGGCGCTGGAGCTGGGCGTGTCCGAGCGCGACATCAAGCAAGGCCTGGCCAAGTTCGGCGGCGTGAAGCGGCGCTTCACCACCACCGGCGTGGCCCGCGGCGTGCGTGTGATCGACGACTACGGCCACCACCCGGTGGAGATCGCCGCGGTTCTGAAGGCCGCCCGCCAGGTCGCCCGCGGCAAGGTCGTCGCCGTGGTCCAGCCGCACCGCTACACGCGCCTGCGCGACCTGATGACCGAGTTCTCGACCTGCTTCCACGACGCCGACACGGTGATCGTGGCCGACGTCTACACCGCCGGCGAGCAGCCGATCGACGGCGTGCACAAGGAGGCGCTGGCCGAGGGCCTGCGCCGCCACGGCCACCGGCACGTGCTGCTGCTGGACGGCCCCGCCGCCCTGGCCGGGCTGGTCGCGCAGGAAGCCGCGATCGGCGATCTGGTCGTGTGCCTGGGCGCCGGAGACATCACCCAATGGGCCTACGCCCTGCCGGGTCAACTCGAACTCCTGGAGACCGCGGCGTGAGCTGGCGCGACACCCTGCCTGAGACCCGCGGCAAGCTGCTGAAGGGCGCGGAGCTGGCTCCGTTCACCTGGTTCCGCGTCGGCGGGCCGGCTGACGTGCTGTTCCTGCCCGAGGACCACGAGGACCTCGAAGCCTTCCTGAAGGGGCTGGACGCGGAGGTGCCGGTCACGGTGCTGGGCGTCGGCTCCAACACCCTGGTGCGCGACGGCGGCGTCGACGGCGTGGTGATCCGTCTCGGCAAGGCCTTCGGCCGGGTCGAGACCATGGACGGGAACCGCATCTACGGCGGCGCGGCCGTGCTGGACGCCACCCTGGCGAAGAAGGCGGCCGAGGCGGGCCTTGCGGGCCTGGAGTTCTTCCGCGGCGTGCCGGGCACCATCGGCGGCGCCTGCGTGATGAACGCCGGCTGCTACGGCGCGGAGACCAAGGACGTGCTGGTCGAGGCCTACGCGGTCGACCGCGCCGGCGAGCGCCACGTGCTGTCGGCCGAGGACATGGGCTTCACCTACCGCCGCTCGGAAGCGGCCGCCACGCGCGGGCTGATCTTCACCGGCGCGGTGTTCCAGGGCGTGCCGGACGAGCCGGACGCGGTGATGGCGCGCATGGACGAGATCACCGCCCGGCGCGAGGCCACCCAGCCGATCAAGGAAAAGACCGGCGGCTCGACCTTCAAGAACCCGCAGGGCCACAGCTCCTGGAAGCTGGTCGACGACGCCGGCTGGCGCGGCAAGCCGTTCGGCGGCGCCCAGTTCTCCGAGCTGCACTCCAACTTCATGATCAACACCGGCGAGGCCACCGCCGCCGACCTCGAGGGTCTGGGCGAGGCTGTCCGGGCTGACGTGAAGGACAAGTTCGGCGTCGAACTCGAGTGGGAAATCAAGCGGATCGGCCGGACCAAGTGAACGGCTGATTAACCCTGCGGCGAGCACGCTCCCGTTCTGGGAGGCGTTCGGGGGACCGCCGCATGCAGCTGAAACGTCTGGCTCCGATCGCAGCCCTCGGCGTGACGGTGTTCGCCTTTTCCTGGGCCAGCATCGTCCTGTTCCGCGAGGGGGCGGTGTCGGCCGTGTGGCCGGCCAACGCCGTGGTCCTGGCCTTCGTGATCCGCTGGGCCCGCAACCCGGACGAAGCCGCGCTGGGGCTGGGCGCGGCGGTCGGGGCCATGATAGGCGCCAACATCATCTGCGGCCTGCCGCCGCTGCACGCCTTCGGCTTTCCGCTCGGCAACGGCCTGGAGATCGCGCTCGCGGCCTGGCTGGTGCGCGACGTGCGCGCGCCGCTGTCCGGAACGCGCGACCTGATCCGCTTCCTCGGCGGGGCGGTCGTCGCGGCCCCGGCGGCCGGGGCCGTCGTGGCCGCCGCCCTGATGGCCGCCTCCGGCGAGCAGAACCTGATCGGCGCGGGCGTCCGCTGGTGGCTGGCCGACGCGCTCGGCATGGCCGTGGTCGCGCCCGTGGCCCTGTCGCTGAGGCGCGCGCACCTGCGCCGCGACCGTCCGGGCGTGGCCGCCAGCATTGCGGCCCAGCTTGCGGTGGCGGCCGCCGCCGGCCTGGTGTTCGCCCTGCCGTATCCGATGTTCTACCTGCTGTTCCCGCTGGTCATGCTGGCGGTGTTCGCCGACCGCGAGGTGGGCGGCGCGATCGCCGTGGCCGGCGTGGCCCTGATCGCGGTCGGCGCGACCATGTTCGGCTACGGGCCGGCCGCGGCGACGCCGCACGGCCTGTTCCTGGTCCAGGGCATGCTGGCCGCCCTGGTGCTGACCATCCATCCGGTCGCCGCCGTGCTTCGCCGGCTGGACGGCTACACCGCGGTGCTGGAGCGCGAGCGGGCCCGGGCCGTGGCGCTGAGCGACACCAAGACCCGTTTCCTGGCTCACGTCAGCCACGAGATCCGCTCGCCCCTGACCGGCGTGGTCACGGTCGCCGAGTTGATGGCCTCGGGCGCGCTGGGCGTGCTGACCCCGCGCCAGCACGAGATGATCGAGCGGATCGCCGCCAGCGGCGCGGAGATCGACGCCCTGTCGCGCGACCTGATCGACGCGGCCGCCATCCAGGCCGGCAAGGCCAAGGCCGTGCTGGCCGACGTGGCCGTGGGCGAGGTGGTGGCGACCGCCGTGGAGACCGCGCGCATGCGCACCCGCGACCAGGGCGCGAAGTTCGTGCTGGGCGTCGTGCCGGCCGAGGCCGTGCTTCGCGCCGATCCGGCCCGGCTGCGCCAGGCGCTGGTGAATCTGCTGGTCAACGCGGCGAAGTACGGCGGCCGCCCGCCGGTCGTGCAGGTGGACGTGGTTGAGGTCGAGGGGCGGGTGCGCATTACGGTCAGCGACAACGGCCGCGGCGTGCCGCCGGATCGCCGCGAGGCGGTGTTCGGCGATTTTGACCGCGCGGGAGCCGAAAGCACCGACATCGAGGGCTGGGGCGTGGGCCTGAGCCTGTCGCGCGAACTGGTGCGCCTGCAGGGCGGCGAACTGGGCGTGAGCGACGGCGCGCTGGGCGGCGCGGCCTTCTGGATCGACCTGCCGGGCGCGCCGATTTCCGCCGCGGCTTGAAGCCGCTGCAGTAACGCGCTTTTCAGCCGCCGCGCCCTCTATCACGTCGTAGAACCAGGCGTTATCAGCCCCGCTCAAGCTCAAGACGGATGCCTCGCATGACCGCCAAGTCTCTCGCCGATCTCCACGTCGCCGTTCTGCTGGGCGGCATCAGCTCGGAGCGCGAGGTGTCGCTGGTCTCCGGGGCGTCGTGCGCCGACGCGCTGGAGCGCCAGGGCGTGAAGGTCAGCCGCGTCGACGCCGGCCGCGACCTGGCCGAGGTGCTGACCAGGCTGAAGCCCGACGTGGTGTTCAACGCGCTCCACGGCGCCTGGGGCGAGGACGGCTGCGTCCAGGGCATCCTGGAGACGCTGCAGATCCCCTACACCCACTCCGGCGTGCTGCCCTCGGCGCTCGCCATGGACAAGGCCAAGGCCAAGGCGGTGCTGACCGCCGCTGGCGTGGAGATGCCGGGCGGCGGGCTCTACGACCGTCACGCGGTGGCGCGCGACCACGTCATGGCCCCGCCCTACGTGGTCAAGCCGAACGCCGAGGGCTCCTCGGTTGGCGTCTTCCTGGTGTTCGAGGGCGCCAACGGCCCGCCGAGCGCGGTGGGCGAGGAGAGCTGGACCTACGGCGAACAGGTGATGGTCGAGCCCTACATCGCCGGCAAGGAACTGGCCGTGGCGGTGATCGGCGAGGCGAGCGGCCCGCGCGCGCTTGCGGTGACCGACATCGTCTCGGCCACCGGCTTCTACGATTACGAGGCCAAGTACGGCGAAGGCGGCTCCCGCCACGTGCTGCCCGCGCCGATTCCGCCGGCCGTGGCCGAGCGCGCCATGCGCATGGCCGAGCGCGCGCACGCCGCTTTGGGTTGCCGCGGTATTACGCGAAGCGACTTCCGTTATGACGATGTTAAGGACGTCCTGGTCCTCTTAGAGGTCAACACTCAGCCCGGCATGACGCCGACCTCGCTCGCGCCTGAGCAGGCCGCGTACGTCGGGATGAGCTTCGAAGACCTCGTCAGGTGGATCGTGGAGGACGCCTCATGCCCGCGGTAGTGCGGGGCGGCCGGAAGCAAGCTCCGACGCCGAAGAAGGCGGGCAAGACGACCAGCCGCAGCGCGCGTCCCGCGCCGCGCGGCGGGCGTCAGCCGCACGCCGACGGCGGTCGTGTGCCGCCCAAGCTCGGGATCGCCGTGGCTTTGGGCGTCGTCGTTCTGGGTATTACCCTGACCATGGCGACCGGCGGCCGCGCCCAGGCGTTCAGCGCCGCGGTCGGCCAGGGCGTCGACAACCAGCTGGCGGCCATGGGCTTCAAGCTGAAGGCCGTGCACATCAAGGGCGCCTCGCCCGAGGCTCTGCCGTACGTGCAGCGCGCCCTGAACCTGCGTCGCGGCCAGCCGCTGGCCCGGCTGGACCTGGCCGAGGTGCAGGGCCGGGTGAAGGCGGTGGGCTGGGTCAAGGACGCCAAGGTGGTGCGCCTGCTGCCCGACACCCTGGTGATCTCGATCACCGAGCGCGAGCGCCTGGCCGTCTGGCAGCACGAGGGCCGCGCCGCGGTGATCGACGCCGAGGGCCAGGTGATCCCGGAGGCCGATCCGGGCCGCTTCCCCGACCTGCCGCTGGTGGTGGGCGACGGGGCCGACATTACGGCGGGCGAGATCCTGCCGCTGGTGGTTCAGCGGCCGCGGCTGCTGGGCCGGCTGGAGGCCCTGGTGCGCGTGGACACGCGCCGCTGGGACCTGCGGCTGAAGGACGGCAGCCTGATCCAGCTTCCGGCGGTGGACGAGGAGTCCGCGCTGATCCAGCTGGACCAGCTGGACCAGCGCTCGCGGGTGCTGGAACTGGGGTTTGCGCGGATCGATCTGCGCGACCCGGAAATGATCGCGGTTCGACCGCGCGACGGCCGTCAGGTCGTCTCGCCGGCCGCGGGTGGTGCTTGAGTAATTTTCGGATCTAGGGGCGCGGGGGCGTTCGATGTCGCGGCTGGATGACAAGCGCGAAGCGAGAGACGGCATGAAGACGCTGGGCGGCGGACGCTCGCCGGTGATCGCCGCCCTGGATCTGGGCGCGTCGAAGATCGGCTGCTTCATCATGAAGGCGGACGGCATCCGCCGCTCCGACCGCACCGTGCGTGTGGCCGGGGTCGGCTACGTGCAGTCGCGCGGGGTGAAGAACGGCCTGATCGTCAACATGGAGGACGCCGCGCAGGCGATCGCCCAGGCGGTCGAGCGGGCCGAGACCATGGCCGGCGTGCCGGTGCACGCGGTCACCGTGACCACCGCCGGCGGCCAGCCGGTCAGCCACCGGGTCTCGATCCAGGTGCCGCTGGGCCAGCGCCCGATCGCCGACACCGACCTGACCCGCGCCATCGCCCAGGCCCTGGCCCAGGTCCGTTACCCGAACCGCCGCCCGGTCCACCTGCTGCCGATCGCCTGGTCGGTCGACGGCCAGCGCGGCGTGCGCGACCCGCGCAACATGTACGGCCGCACGCTGGGCCTCGACCTGCTGGTCGTGACCATGAACGAGAGCGCCTTCCAGACGCTCGGCCATTGCCTGGACCTGGCGCACCTGGAGCTGACCGGCGTGGTCGCAGCCCCGCTGGCTTCGGCGCTCGCGTCGCTCGAAGACGACGAGATGGACCTTGGCTGCGTCTGCATCGACATGGGCGGCGGGTCGACCTCGGCGGCGGTGTTCGCCGGAGGCTCGCTGGTCCACGTCGACAGTCTGACGGTGGGCGGCGGCCACGTCACCGCCGACATCGCCCGCGGCATCTCCACCTCCCTGGCCGGCGCTGAGCGCATCAAGGTGCTGCACGGCTCGGCCATCGCCTCGGCCAACGAGGACCGCGAGACCATCGAGGCCCCGCCGCGCGGCGACGATCCGGGCGCCGGCCCGATCGTGGTGCCCCGCTCGATCGTCAAGAACATCATCGCCCCGCGCGTCGAGGAGACCTTCGAGCTGGTGCGCGAGCGCCTGAAGGCCGCCGACGTCATGCTGGACCCCGGCGCCGGCGTCGTGCTGACCGGCGGCGCCAGCCAGCTGGCCGGCGTGCGCGAGCTGGCGGTGCGCGTGTTCGACCGTCCGGTGCGCCTGGGCCGCCCGCGCCGCGCGCCCCACCTGGCCGA
>NZ_JAAIVC010000310.1 GCF_010975005.1 Caulobacter sp. 17J65-9
GCGCGGACGCAGGCCGGCGGGCGGGGCCGCGGGGGCTTCCGGCTCCGGACGGCGTTCGCGGCGCGCGGGCGCCTCGGACGGCGCGGGCATGCGCGGCGCGGGCGTGTTGTCGCCCGACACCATGCCCATCATGCGCACGGTCTCCGACAGCATCTCGTAGTTGCGCTTCACCCGGTCCTGGAAGGCGGCGTCGACGGACTCGGTCTCCTCGGCCGCGCGGCGGGCGGCCGAGGCCAGGGCTTCCAGGCCCTGCTCGACGGCTTCCTTGATGTCGGCGACGTGGGCCTGGGCCTCGCGCGGCAGGCGGGCGACCCGCTGGTCGATCTCGCCGAGCGCCGACTCCACGTCGATCAGGGCGCCGCGCAGGGCGTTCAGGTTGGAGTCCAGGCGCGCGCCGGCGCGTTCGCCGGCTTCCTCGACCAGGGCGGAGGACTCGTCGATCAGGCGGCGCGCGGTGTTCATTCGCGAGTCGAAGGCGTCGTCGGCCCGCTTGCCGGCCTCGAAGGCGGCTTCGCCCAGGCGGTCGACGCGGGCGCGGGCGGATTCCACCGAGGCGTCGGCCGAACGGCGGGCTTCCTCGGCGGCGGCCGACAGGTCGGCCACGGCGCGACCGGCGTCCTCGACCAGCTCGTCGCGGATCTGGGCGGCCGTGTCGGCCAGGCGCTCGATCGCTTCGCGGGTGCGGGTTTCCGACAGGTGGCGCTCGGCCTCGGACATCTCGGCCAGTTCGCGGAACTGCACGGCGGCGCCCTGCACCAGGTCGCGCATGGCCTCGGCGCCCTTGGCCGAGGTCTCGCCCAGGTCGCCGGCGGCGAGCCGGGTGTGCGACAGGGCCTCGGTCAGCTGGGCGCGCTGGGTCTCGACCTGGGCGGAGAAGTCCTCCTGGTCGGTGCGCAGGGCGTAGGCGGCGGCCACCAGGGCCGCACGGCTTTGCGACAGGCTCTCCTCGACCGAGCGGATCTGCTCGGCCACGCCGGTGCCGGCGGTCTCCAGGCGCATGGTCTGGCGGGCCAGGTCGTCGGCGGCCAGGCGGGCGGCGTCCTGGGCCTCGCCGGCGGCGGCGGCCAGGTCGGC
>NZ_JAAIVC010000311.1 GCF_010975005.1 Caulobacter sp. 17J65-9
CCGTTGGGCGACCTCGGCCGCCTGCGGCGGATCGAGCGGGTGAGCGGCCGGCGCGGGCCGCGGCCTGGGGCGCTGCTGGGCGTGCTGGCCCTGCCGCTGATCGGCGGCGCGGTGTTCCTGGCCCTGTTCGCCGCCGCCAACCCGATCATCGCCGAAGTGCTGGGCCGCGTGCGCCTGCCCTCGCCGGACCTGCTGCGCTGGACCTTCTGGGCGGCGGCGGCCGTCGCGGTCTGGGCGACGCTGCGGCCCCGCTCCAAGCGCACCCTGCTGCCCCTGCCGGGCGGCGGCGCGCCGGGGCCGCTGCCCGGCGTGACGGTCGCCTCGGTCGCCCTGTCGCTGGCCCTCTTCAACGCCCTGTTCGCCGTGCAGAACGGCCTGGACCTGGCCTTCCTGTGGAGCGGCGCGGGCCTGCCGCAGGGCGTGACCCTCGCCGAATACGCCCACCGCGGCGCCTACCCGCTGATCGCCACCGCGCTCCTGGCCGGTCTGTTCGTGCTGGTCGCGCTGCGCCCGGGCTCGGACACCGCGGCGAACCCGCTGTGCCGCCGGCTGGTGGTGCTGTGGGTCGTGCAGAACATGTTCCTGGTCGCCTCCAGCATCCTGCGCACCCTGGACTATGTGGAGGCCTATTCCCTGACCCGCCTGCGCCTGGCCGCCCTGGTCTGGATGGTGCTGGTGGCCGTGGGCCTGGGGCTGATCTGCTGGCGGCTGCTGCGCGGCAAGAGCGGGGCCTGGCTGATCAACGCCAACGCGCTGACCGCCGCCCTGGCGCTGGCGAGCGTGACCGTGGTCGATCTCGGCGCCGTGGCCGCGCAATGGAACGTCCGCAACGCCCGGGAAGCGGGCGGGCGGGGGACCCAGCTCGACCTCTGCTACCTGAACCAACTGGACGGCGCGGCCCTGACCGCCCTGGCCCAGCTGGAGGCCCGCTCCGGCGAGCCCGGCTTCAAGGCCCGGGTGACGGCGGTGCGCGGCGCCGTGCAGCGCCGGGTCGAAGCCCGGCAGGCGGACTGGCGCGAGTGGACCTGGCGCGACGCCCGCCGGCTGGCGGCCGCCCGCGCCCTGGTC
>NZ_JAAIVC010000312.1 GCF_010975005.1 Caulobacter sp. 17J65-9
GCCGACGGCTACGCGTTGGTCGGCGGCGGCCTGCCCGGCCTGTCGGCGCGGCTGTCCGCCGACCTGCCCGCCCTGGTGCGCCTGCGCGCCGAGCGCGAGCCGCTGGACGGCGACGCGGCCGAGGGCCTGCACGCCGCCCTGGTCCTGCCCATGCTCCACCGCACCGAGGTCACCGGCCTGGTCCTGCTGGCCCCCAAGCTCTCCGGCGACGGCTATCGCCCGGACGAGCGCGAGCAGCTGGCCCGCGCCGCCCGCCACGTCGGCCTGGACCTGCACGCCCTGTCGATCGACGCGCTCGAGACCGAGGCGTCGGACCTGAAGCGCGACCTGGCCGTGGTCACCGGCAAGTTCGAGACCCTGAGCCTGGCGCTGAAGGCGTAGCGATCCTTCTCCCCCTGAGGGAGAAGGAGGGACCCGCGCGCCGGAGGGCGGAGCCCGCAGGCCTGCGCGGGAGGATGAGGGGTCGCGCAACGTTTCAGCCGGTCTGCGAAAGGCGCGGCACGGACGGCTCGCCCCCTCATCCTCCCGCACGGGCCTTCCCCCGGCTTTCGCCGGGGTCCGGCGTGCGGGCTCCGTCCTTCTCCCTCAAGGGGAGAAGGAAAGCGCCGCCGCTCTTTCCCGCCGCAGCTCGTCCCACCGCGGCGCGAGGCGGGCCGCCTTGTCGTAGCGCTTCGCCGCCGCCTTCCAGTCGCCGCCGCGGGCCAACGCGTCGCCCTCCAGCTTCAGCGGATCGGCCCACTTCGGCCCGCGCGCCTGCGCCTCACGGTAGAGCGCGATCGCGCCCTCCAGGTCGCCGCGGGCCGCCTTGGCCTCGCCCCAGGCGGCGTAGGCCGGCGGCAGGGACGGCCCCTGCTTCGCAGCCTGGCCGAACCAGCGGTCGGCCCCGCGCGCGTCGCCCTTCAGGGCGGCGATGCGGCCACGCGCGACCAGGCAGGGATAGCAGTCCCCGGCGGTCGGGCCGATCAGCGCCTCGGCCCCCGCGACGTCGCCGCTGCGGGCCAGGGCTTCGGCCGTGGCGGCCAGCGTCCACAGGTCGATCGCCGGCGCCG
>NZ_JAAIVC010000313.1 GCF_010975005.1 Caulobacter sp. 17J65-9
AGCCCGGCCGCGACGGAGGGGACGCCGGTGACGTTCGCCGAGCTGGCCGACGCGCGGCCGGCGTCCATCGGCCTCGCGTCGAGCAGCCCGGGGCCGGTCGAGGCGGCGCCCGTGATCGCGCCGGCCGGGCCGCTGGTCCTGGCCATGCCCGCGCCGGAACAGGCCGAGGCCGGGTCGGCCATGGCGCTGGATCCGGGCGTCTGGTCGGTGCTGAAGACCGTCAATCGCGAGATCAACCACAAGATCCGCAAGGCCTCGGACAAGGACGCCTTCGGGGTGGAGGACTGGTGGGCGGCGCCGCTGTCGCAGGGACTGAAGCCCCGGGGCGACTGTGAGGACTACGTGCTGGAGAAGCGCCGGGCCCTGATCGCGCGGGGCGTGCCGGCGGCCAGCCTGTCGATCGCGCTGGTGCGTACGTCGTGGGGCGAGCCGCACGCGGTGCTGCTGGCCTCGACCGACCACGGCGACTACGTGCTCGACAACCTGTCGGCCGAGGTGAAGCCGTGGCGCGAGGTGGACTACGTGTGGACCGCGCGGCAGTCGCCGACGGACCTGCTGACGTGGGTGTCGCTGGAGACGGCGATCTAGGGCCCCCCCTCTTCTCCTCTTCTCCTCTCCTCCCCTTCTCCCCTTGCGGGAGAAGGTGGCGCGCAGCGCGCGCCGGATGAGGGGTGTCGGCGCGAGGTTTGACGCCTAGGCGCCTTCAACACCTTCGTCCTGAGAGCTCGGCGCCGGCCCCCCTCATCCGACCGGCTCCGCCGGCCACCTTCTCCCGCAAGGGGAGAAGGACGCGTTATGCACGTCCTGCTATACAGCCCAGGTGAGCACGCTTCGTACTTCCTGGCCGCCGGCGGCGATCGGCGCGGTCCTGTTCGCGGGGCTGACGGCGATCGTCGGCTTTGCGGGGTTCCTGCAACTGGCCGCCGCGCCCGACGCCGAACCGGCCGTGGCCGTCCTGCCGCTGGCCGACACCCACCTGGCGCGGGCGGGCCGGGCGCTGGCCGAGCCGCTGACGCCGCAGGCCCTGGACGCAGCCGAGCGCGAGG
>NZ_JAAIVC010000314.1 GCF_010975005.1 Caulobacter sp. 17J65-9
GCCCTGCGGCGCGGCGACCGGATCGCCGCCGCGGTCGCCGAGGGCCTGCCCGGCTATCCGCCCCACGTCTACGCCCTGATCCGCGCCGGCGAGGCCAGCGGCCAGCTGCCGCGCGTGCTCGGCGAGGCGGCCCGGCAGGTGGAGGCCGAGGCCCGCGCCCGGCGCGAGTTCGCCGACGCTCTGACCTATCCGGCCTTCCTGACCTGCGCGGGCCTGCTGGTGGTGGGCTTCCTGTTCTACGCGGTGGTGCCGCGCTTCGCGCAGATGCTGGGACCGGTCCGCGACCAGGTGGACGGCCTGCAAAACCTGGTGCTGAGCCTGGGCGAAGGCTTCCACCAGCACGCCGTGCTGGTGCTCGCGACCATCGCCGCAGCCTGCGCCGTCACGGCCGCCGTCCTGTCCGACGCCGGCGTCCGGCGGGCCGGGATCGAGGCCCTGGCCCGCGTGCCGGGGCTGGGGCGGATCGTGATCCAGCGCCAGCGGGCCGGCTGGGCGCGGATCATGGCCTTCTCGCTGGGCGCGGGCGTCGGCCTGCTCGAAGCGGCGGAGCTGGCGGCCGCCTCCCTGCCCGACGGCCGGTTCCGGCGAAGCCTGGCCGAGGCGGCGGTCGCCTTCCGGGCCGGCAAGTCGCCCGCCGAGGCGTTCGCGGCCGCCGGCGCGCTGAGCGCCACCGACGTCAGCCTGCTGCGCGCGGGCCAGCGCTCGGGCGTCCTGGCCGAGATGTTCCAGGTCGTCGCCGACACCTACGAGGAGGACCTGCGCACCACCCTCAAGCGCGCCGCCGTCGTCGCCGAACAGGCCGCCATCGCCTGCGTGGCCAGCGCGATCGGCGCTGTCGTGCTCAGCCTGGTGACGGCCCTGACCGCGCTTTACGACAGCATCGGGTGATCGCATGGAGCCGGGCCTGCGCGACGCGACCCTGGCGGCGGCGGCGGTGGCGGCGGCGGTCTTCGTCGCCGCGCGCGTGGCCGGCGGAGAAGTCGGCCCGGCGGAGCCCCCCGCACGCCGGGCCGGCC
>NZ_JAAIVC010000315.1 GCF_010975005.1 Caulobacter sp. 17J65-9
ACAGGGCGGCGGGCGTGGCCAGCGGCCCCCAGGCGGCGCCCGCGGCGGCCAGCAGCACCGCCGGCGCGACCGCCAGCGGAGCGGCCTGGCGTATGCGCGGGACCAAGCGGTGTTTGAGCACGGTGCGCGCCCTGCCCTCGCCATAGGCGAGGTACTGGCGGAACAGCGCGTCCGGTCGGCGGCGCGGGAAATAGGTGACGATCAGGTCCTGCTCAAGCCAGATCCGCCGGCCGGCGCGGGTCAGGCGCACGTCGAGCTCGGCGTCCTCGTTGGCCGCGAAGCTCTCGTCGTAGCCGTCCGCCTCGGAAAAGGCGTCCAGCCGCATCAGGGCGTGGTGGCCGTGGTCGACCCAGCCGCCGGCGTCGCCGCGCCGGTGGCGCGAGCCGCCCGCGCCCAGCAGCGAGTTCTGAGCCGCGGCGACCGCGCGCTGGAAGGCGCCGCCGCCGCTGGAGCGCATGGGCACGGTCACCGAATCCGCGCCGGTCCGTTCGGCCGCCGCGAGCAGGCCCGCGCAATAGTCAGGCGGATAGCCGGCGTGGGCGTCGAGACGGATCAGCCACGCGCAGCCCGGGCCGAACCGCCGGGCCGCCAGGTTGACGCCGGCGCTCTGCAGGCGGGCGGGATTGTCCAGCAGGATGACGCGCGGATCGCGGGCCGCGAACCGACGCACGATGGTGCGGCTGGCGTCGGTGCTGCCGCCGTCGGCCACCACGATCCGGCAACGCCCGGCGGCCGCGTCGGACAGCAACCGCTCCAGCAGGCCGTCCAGATGGGCCGCCTCGTTGAGGCAGGGGACGACGACCAGGACGTCTGGGACGGAAGCGTTCAGCGACACGGGGCGGGCTCTCCAACGGGCAAGCGACGTTCACGGACCAGCTCGGCCAGGCCGCCGCGCACGCTCCACAGCCCGACCGCCGCGCCGGCGGCGGCGGACACCGCCACGGCGGCGAGCGGGTCGGCCCCGGCCAGACGCATGGCCTGGGCGGCGGCGAACGCGGCCAGCC
>NZ_JAAIVC010000316.1 GCF_010975005.1 Caulobacter sp. 17J65-9
CTCCCGGTCCGCCCAGGCCGCGGTGGTCGCCGCCGTCGCCGGCGGCCTGGCCCGCGTCGCCGAGGGCGACCTGACCGAGCGTCTGGTGAAGGCCTTCCCGGCCGACTACGAGGCGCTCCGCCGCGACTTCAACCGCGCCATGGACCAGCTGCAGGAGGCCATGGTCGCCGTGGCCGAGGCGACCGACGGCATCCGCACCGGCACCACCGAGATCTCCAGCGCCGCCGACGACCTGTCGCGCCGCACCGAACAGCAGGCCGCCAGTCTGGAGGAGACCGCCGCGGCCCTGGACGAGATCACCGCCACGGTGAAGCGCACGGCCGACGGCGCCGCCACCGCCCGTGACGCGGTCGGCTCCGCCGCCGCCGACGCCGAGACCGGCGGCGCGGTGGTCCGCGACGCGGTCGCCGCCATGGGCGAGATCGAGGGCTCGGCCAAGCAGATCGGCCAGATCATCGGCGTGATCGACGAGATCGCCTTCCAGACCAACCTGCTGGCGCTCAACGCCGGGGTGGAAGCGGCCCGCGCCGGCGACGCCGGCAAGGGCTTCGCCGTCGTGGCCTCCGAAGTCCGCGCGCTGGCCCAGCGCTCGGCCGAGGCCGCCAAGGAGATCAAGGCGCTGATCTCGGCCAGCTCCGACCAGGTGGCCGCCGGCGTGGCGCTGGTCGGCCGTTCGGGCCAGGCGCTCTCGCGCATCGTCGAGCAGGTCGGCCGGGTGCGCGGCCTGGTCGGCGAGATCGCCGCCTCCGCCCAGGAGCAGGCCGTGGGCCTGCAGCAGGTCAACACGGCGGTGAACCAGATGGACCAGGTCACCCAGCAGAACGCCGCCATGGTCGAGGAATCCACCGCCGCCAGCCACACCGTGGCGCGCGAGGCCGAGGAGCTGGCCCGCCGCATCGGCCGCTTCCGCCTGTCGACCGCGACCGCCCGCCCAGCCGCCCGGCCGTCGCCGGCG
>NZ_JAAIVC010000317.1 GCF_010975005.1 Caulobacter sp. 17J65-9
CTGCCGCTCAGCCGCAGCCTGGCCGGCGCGGCCGTGGGCCTGTCGACCGAGCACGTCGTGCGCCTGGCCGCCCACCTGCGCCGGGCCGGCGTGGTCGACTGGGGCCGCGACGGCGTGCGCGTGCTGGCCCCCGACCGCCTGCGCGAGATGGCCATGGCGCGGGCGTGAGGCTCGGCCTCTACAATATTGGAGACGCCCAGGATCGGTGCTGCGGCTAACCTCCCGATTCTAGGGGAGGAATTCCAATGCGTCTGAACGTGAAGCGCGCGGCGACCGTCGCCGCGGTGCTGGTGACGACCGCGCCGGCGCTGGCCGGCTGCGAGTCGATGGGCGATATCGCCACCGGCCTGGCCGCCGCCGCCGACGACATGAACGGCGTGTACTATGACAACCAGTCGTTCTCCGACAACATCGGCGGCGACTGCCCGTTCTTCGTCGAATACGGCATGAACAACAACCAGACCTTCGTGCGCTTCCGCAACGACGGGGGCAGCTCGCAGAGCTACACCATCTCCTACAACACCGGCGCGACCCGCACCGCCTACGCCGAGCCTGGCCAGTATTCGGACGTCACCTGGATGCCCGGGGCCGCCCAGCCGAACCATTTCAATTCCCAATGCACGACGTGACGACCGGGGTCAGGCGAACTCCGCCGCGCTGATCCGCTCCAGCCGCCGCGCCACCGGGGCTACGTGGTCGGCGTAGGTCAGGGCCGAGGGATAGCGGCCCTCGGCCACCCGCAGGCGGCCCAGCCGCTCGTAGTCCGGCGGCAGCACCATCGGTCCCGGCCAGGCGGTCAGGTCGGGGGCCTCGACCAACATCTCCACGCTCAGGCAGTCGGGCCGTTCGGCCAGCAGGGCGGCCGCCTCGCCCCGCAGCGGGCCGTAGGCGGCGATCGCCGCGCGCTTGCGGTCCCGCGCCGCCGGCGACAGCGGCGCCGCCTCGATC
>NZ_JAAIVC010000318.1 GCF_010975005.1 Caulobacter sp. 17J65-9
GGCGCATCGAGCGTCTGCGCGAAGGCCGCCCACTGCTCGGCGGAGAAGGGCCGCCGCCGCCAGGCCGCGGCGCGCAGGGCGCCGGCGCGCCAGTACTGCGCCTCATAGCCGTCGGCGCAGCGGACCTGTCGCCAGCCCTCGGCCGGCGCCTGCAGCAGGGTCTCCGGCACAAGCCGCTCCGGGTCGTAGGCGATCCCGACCGCCTCCAGCAGGGCGGCCGTCCGGTCCCCGTCCCACCACCAGATCGCCACCCCTTCGCGCGCACGCAGCAACACGCTGTCGGCGGCGGTAAACGGCGCGAAGGCTTCCGCCCGCAGCCGCGCGGCGCGCAGGGCGCCCCGTCCCGACATGCCGGGCGGCGGCGCGTAGAATTCGAAACGACAGAGGCCGCGACTCAGCGCGATCAGGCGCGCCCGTCGGGGATCGGCCGACGCGCCCTCGACGTCGAGGAGCTCACCGCCCTCGCGCAGCCAGCAGGTCCGGGCTGTGCGGTAGCTCGTCCAGACCGCCATCGCGACCGCCCCCCTCCGTTCTCCTCTCCGACGCGCGTCCGGCGATCCGTCGCCGGTAGAACGGCCGGTCCGCGCCGTCCGGGGCGAGGACCAGTTGGGACTGGTAGATCGCGGCCTGGCCCGCGCGCGGGGCGTCGAGGCCGACGGTCAGCCTCAGCCGCCGGCCCGGAAGAACCCCCACCGCCGCGCCGTCGCTGACCGCCCGCACGCCGGCCAGCTTGGCGATTTCCTCAACCGACTGCAGAGGTGATTGTTCCCGGGCCGCCAGCACCTGGGCGGCGGCCCGCTCGTCCAGCCCGAACACGGCGCGCAGGACTTCGGGCGGCGCCGTGTTGAGGTTCAGCCGCCGCTCTGGCGGGGCCGCCGCCGCCATGGCGAACAGGCCGCGCTGCTGGGCGGCCGACAGGCCCGCGCGCCAGCCGCGGGCGGCCAG
>NZ_JAAIVC010000319.1 GCF_010975005.1 Caulobacter sp. 17J65-9
TCTCGGCGGCGTACCTGCCCGCCGCGGCGGGCGTCGCCGCCCAGGCCGCCGCCGGCGCGAGCGCAGCGCCCCCGGCGGCCAGCGCCGTCTTCAACACCGATCGCCTGTCCACCGATTCCGCCCCCGCTCGAAACGGTGAAGCTTAAGGGGAGGCGGGGACCGCGCACAATCGGCGGTTTCGGCGGAACCCGCGCCTGGAGGGCCTCGCGATCGCCGCCGATCTGTCCCCGCGCCCGGGCCTACGATTGCTTGAACGACAAGTCTTACCGGCTTCGCCGTTTCGGAGAATCCTGCACCATGGAACTGCTGGGCTGGATGGACAGGGAGCGTCATCCGATCAACGGCCGCACGATCCGCGCTCTGCGGTACTTCGGGTTTGACGTCAGCTGACCGCGCCCCTCAGGCCCAGGCTGGTCTGTGGAAGTCGACTTTCGCGGCGCCGGCCAGACCGTGATGCACCGCTTTGGATCGGAAGCTACCCTCACTCGCGCGGGGCGGGGGCGCGGTCCGCGTTCATCCGCTCGGCCAGGGCTTGCGCCGCGGCCAGGTCGCGCTCGATGGCGACGGCTTCGTCGGGGACGTGGTCGGTGGCCACGGCGTAGCGGCCGCTAGCGTCGCGATAGACGGGAAAGCTCATCGCTGCGCCTCCAGGCGGGCGAAGGCGGCGCCGTACAGGCGGGCCAGGTCGGCGTCGGCCAGGCGCTCGGCGACGCTCTCGCCCAGGCACGCGCGATAGCGCAGGTCGGGCGCGACCAGGCCGGGGTCGGCGCGGGTCAGGCGGGCGAGGGCGTCCTCGCTGGTCCCCGCGAAGGCGTCGGTCAGCTCGGCCAGCTCGTGGACGGCGTCGAAGGCCTGGTCCAGCTCCAGCCGGTCGGCGGCGCAGGCGGGCCCGCGGGCGGCGCGGAAGGCGGCCTGCGCCGCCTCGACC